>JABEUY010000084.1 GCA_013044175.1 Bacilli bacterium | reverse complement strand
TCACGTTGCAGATGTGCAAACAGCATGCGCGTCAACGCGCCAAAGTTGACATCCGTTCCTGATTCAATTTTTGTCGCTGCAATCGGTTCTTTCACCGTACGGTCCTTCATCATTAATGGAATCCACAAAGCCAACTGTTGTGGATCGTCCGAATATTCCATCCCTTGAAAAAGCGGATGCTTCGATAACGTTTCAAACCGTCTTTTGAGGAAATCGACATTTTCCAATCCTTCGACAAAACTCATATGCGCAATAGCTCGAATAAACGCAGTGGGATCATGCAAACGCTGATTCGCAACAAGAAATGACCAAAATTGTCGTGAAAGTTGGAATTGTTCATTGACTTTAATGGCCTTGTCGATATGGATGGAACCATCAGGATTTTCCGTTGTGTAATTTAATTCACATAAAGCGGCATGACCCGTTCCTGCATTATTCCATTCGTTTGAACTTTCAATGGCAGGTCCAGAAAGTGATTCAAACACGGTAATCGAAAGTGATGGATCCAATTCATGCAAAAGTGTCCCTAATGTGGCGCTCATAATACCTGCACCAAGTAATAAAACGTTCGTATGATTAATCGGATGAGACATCGAACTCTCTCCATTCTCCGACCATGATCCGTAGCATCATGGTTTAATAAATCTCTACATCGTCCATAAGTATGTGACGTTTATCTCAATGTAGTCTATTATAACTACTTTCAAAAAGTTTAGCTACTATAACATGGTAAATTAAGACTATTTGTCGTTTCTTTCACAAAGTTAAAGCGCTTACATAGTATTTACGTAATTTTTAGATTTCATTCACAGCAAGGCAGCGAGATTTCTGAGTGATTTATTTGATATAAAATTTAATAAATTACTAATATTACAAATCGTTAGCGTTATCTTTACATGAAGTTCACGTTCTCACTTCAAAATTTCGTTACGATTCGTTTGCATCGATCGTCACTATCCTATTCGATGACCATTAGGGAGGTAACTCATTCGTGAAGAAAAATTGGAAATCAACAGCTGTAATCAGCGCCATGTCTGTCGCTGCAGCCATGGCACTTACAAGCTCAGCCGCTTTCGCCGCAACAACAACACCTGTCTTGACAGAATCAGGATGGACGCAAAGCGTATTAGCGACTGCTCCTGCCGGATTACAACAACCTGATGACATCGCCATGTTAAATCAGCATCTTTATGTTTCTTACCAAAATCACATTCAAGGCGATGGACTCCCTGGCAAAACTGGCGGTCCTGTCGATAGCGGAATTGTGGAATACAGTTTATCAGGAAAAATGATTAATAAATGGATGATCAAAGGCCATTGTGACGGTTTGCAAGCTGATCCTAAGAATAATCGCTTGATCGCTACGGTTAATGAAGATAATAATTCTTCTTTGTATCTGATTTCACCCAATGCTGCTTCCGGAAAACAAGTACAACACGAAACCTATGCGGTGAATCCTGCTGTTTTGATGGCCCCATCACCCAAATTCGCGACAGGCGGAACGGATGGTATTGTGGTCAAAGGTGGTCAATATTACATAAGCGCTTCGAGTCCTGCTGCTGGTACAAATGGCATGTTCAAACAACCTGCCATGTTTCATGCTGTGATCAAAGGAGCGAAAGTTGTTCTTAGCACAGCACTTCCTGCTAACGCAATGGCAAAAAACGCTGTCACCGGCTTAATGACAAAATTAGACATCTCCGACCCAGATAGTTCTTTCCTTGTCCCTGCCCAAGCATCGATGTATGCGAACGACGTCGCGATGATGAGCCAAAACGATGCTGAAGTGATCTTTATGCAAAATATCGGTACATCGCAACAAACACAAACCGTCGTACCACTTGGCACGAACTTAAATGATTTAGCTTGGATCACGAGTACTCATGGAACACTGTATATGACCGATTCTGTGGCAGGAAAAATCTATAAAATCACAGGTAACTTTACAAAAGGCACTGTTTTGGCTACAAGTCCGCATGATGCCGGTGTTGGACCTTTCTTAGGTCAAGTTGATCTAACAACAGGCATCGTAAAACCGATCGGCATTGGCTATGGTAATCCTCAAGGTATGATTTTTGTCAAATAAGTACGTACCTTTAAACAAGCAGGGCTATAAACCCTGCTTGTTTATCCAATCTTGAAAAGCGAAAAATTTCGTATACACATACGTATGCATACCCAACTGATGCGCAATTACCGTATTGCGTTCTTTATCATCGACAAACAATACTTCTTCAGGTTTTACCCCTAAACGATCGAGAGCATAATGATAACAATCATTATCCGGTTTCGCTAAACCGATACGATAGGAGTTAATCACATCATCAAACAGATCCTCATAGCCATATCGCCGTAATCTCCGTTCAAGATCCTCGCCTGCATTCGATAACGCAGCGATTTTATATTTCTTTTTACAACGTCGTACGAATCTCACAAGTTCTTCGTCGAGTTCATCCACATCATCCATCGCATCACATAACTCTTCATCCGTTCCAGAAAAAGTGTCTGGCAAAGCGGCGACAACATCATGCCAAAATCTTTTTTCCGTGATCGCGCCAACTTTATACCGATCCCAAAGCTGATCAGCAAAGATCGCTTGCGATAATTCATCACCTTTGATCGAAAATCGATCACAAATCGCTTGATAGCGTTTTTCCGATCGTAAAAAAAAGACTTGATGAATATCAAATAAGAATGTCGAAATCATTCGTTCACCTCAAACAATTGTTTTATGGGCTTTTTTAAATCTCGAGGACGCAGTACCATCACTTTCTTACCTTCTTGCTCAGCTTGCTTGATCTTTGCTAGAAGTTGAGGATACTGGCGTTTTTGAAACTGCCATATGTAAAGAAAAAAAGCGAAATCTAAGCGCTCTGGACAGTCTTTCCCCATATCCGAACGGGTCGTGCCGTACGAACGTATCGCGCGTAAAAAAGCGCGCCATAAACACTGTCTACGCGGTACATCGAGCAACACGATAAGATCAGCATGCTTAAGACGCAAATCCAGCGTGCTTTGATAATTCCCATCAATAATCCATTGGATTTGGTTAACGATCTGTTCTTGTAACGTGTACCATTCCTCTTTCGACCGCTCTTCCCACTGGGGTAACCAATACCACTGATCGAGATGATACAGCGGCAAGCATACTGATTTATGTAATTCCTTCGCCAACGTTGATTTCCCTGCTCCCGGACTGCCCACAATGATGATACGAGAAAACATTTTTATCAATCTCCAAATGAACATGGAAGGATATTATGCTTCCTAGAATGAATATAGTGATAGCAATTTTGATGCTCTTAATTAAAGGATGGATGCTAATGGCTAACCTAGGTGCAATGGAACTCGCCGGTTTTACGGATCATGATTTACAAATCATCGAAAAGAACCAAGATTTTTTCGCATTATACGCCAAAGAATTTGTCGAAGTCTTTTATGGAAAATTACAACAAATCCCTGAGTTAATGCAAATCATTCACGATCATTCGACGATTGAACGACTCAAAAAGTTACAACAAAGTTTCTTTGAATCCCTCAGTTCATCGACAAGCTTCCAACAATTAGTGGATGATATCTATCGCATCGGTGAAGTTCATTATCGCATAAAACTTCCTTCCAAATGGGTCGTCTCGTTTATGAGCATCTATATGAATTTTATCACGGAAAAAGGGTTAGATCGTGGTGCAGAATTTGTTGAAGCGGTTAATCGCCGCCTGATGTACCGCCTCTCATTGATGGTCGAGTCGTATGATATCGCCCGCAAACGCTGGGAAAAAACCATCAGTGAACAAATTTTAGAGACCATTAAAGAAATGAATACGTTATCAGGTCAACTCGCCACTACGATGATTGAGATGGCTGAAAAGATTCAAGGTGTCACGGAAGGCACTAAATCCATTCAAGAACAGTCACAACATTCGATGTCTTTAGTGGGAGCTGTTCAAAATCTTTCGTCGCAATCAAACCTCCTAGGCTTAAATGCGGCGATTGAAGCTGCACGTGCTGGGGAGTCGGGTCGGGGTTTTTCCATCGTCGCCACCGAGGTTCGTAAAATGGCTGAACAAAGTAAGACGCATGCGGTAGACATCGAACGACAATTGACAAACGTAACGAATCAAGTCAGTCAACTTTATCAGCAGATTGAAATAATTTTTTCCTTGTCTGAAGAGCATTCCGCAAGCATGCAAGAATTCTCGGCTTCGTTTGAAAGATTACGCGATAAAGCCCAGGAACTCATGAGGGAGCAGTAATCACTGCTCCCTCTCTTTTTTCTGGATCTACTTACGCTTCAACATTAGCTTCTTCGACAGCAAGCACAAGTTGTCCCTGTGACCCATTTAGCATCCGAAACGGCACTTGAATCGCTGTAGCGAAACCGCCGAGTTTAACCTGACCTTGCATCGTTGTCGGTGGTGTTATATCAATACTAATCCCTAAATTATATAGCCTTGTCGCTGTATGTCCCGCCACGGAATTACCGAATTCACCAACGAATGATTCCAACATCTCACCAGATATCTCCATGCCATACATCGCTACGCCAGCTTGTACAAAAACGCCGATTTCCCCTAAGATAAATAATCTTCCTTTAACAGCACCGACTAAACCGACCAGAACGCCATAATCCGTTTGAACGAGCGGAGCTTGAATGGTAATCGGTTTCTCCGTTTCAATCGTCACTAATTCATGAATGCTTGTTAAAACTGAATTCAATAAGGCGGTAATTGGACTTCCTGACATGGGACATTCTCCATTCTGTTTCGGAATACTTATACGTTAAAATTTTTCACTAGCTTTTGTCAATCAGTAAACCTACTTTTTTAAAAATTCTTACTTACGCATAATACTGCCTGGCTAGACCACGATCATTAAGCCAACGTTTGGTCACCTTGCGTTTAATTCTTTGCAACGCATTATCGACCGATTTTAAAGAGACACTAAGATGATTCGCAATCTCTTCATACGTCCACCCGTCAATATAATAGCGCAGCACATCATATTCTAAACAGGTTAACGTCTCGAGCAAAAAGCTTTTGAAATCGTGCCAATTTTCTCGATTCACAAAGCGCTCTTCGGGGCTATCATCCAATTCGAGATGGAATCTTTCCACTAGACTTAATCCATCGGAGAAATCTACTTGTTCTTTACGTTCAAAGGACAACGATGAATTTAATATCGCATGCTTTTGCCGCGTACTAGCCTTTACAGCGGAGACGACTTGACGTGTGATACACAATCGCGCAAAATGAAAAAAAGGAACATTTTTTTCGAATTGGTAATCACAAATCGCTTTATAAAGTCCTATCATGCCTTCTTGCCATACATCATCACGGTCAGCGCCTTGCAAGAAATAAGAATACGAACTTTTCTTGACGAGCAAGTGATATCGTTTACACAAAATATCAAATGCCTCTTGATCACCCTGCTTAGCTTTAGCTACTAGATACTCATCAGAGATCATGTGCATCTCTTGTTCATTCATCGACGCTTCTCACCGCCTTATCGACCGTTGAAATATTGCAAGAAAGGTTTGATATGAAGGGAAATCGTTTCGATCATGATTTGCATCTCTTCCGTCAAACCATTTTCCATACCCAAAATGCCAATACACCCTAAATAGTCTTCAGAAATCAACCCTTCCTCAAAAGTTTCATTCGAAGAGGCACGATATCGCCACCATGGTATCATTAAAAAGCAGTTAATCGCTTCGTCATTTTCATCGATCTCACCATGAAACCATGAAACAGCACCTTCATGCGTATAATCAAAAAGTGTCATATCCTGATACGTAAGCCATGTATTGAGTGTTGCTTGTGATACTTGAAATTGTTCCGGTAATCCGATGGAAGAATACATAATAATCTCTTGGTTTTGATGTAAAAGAATAAATACTTTGGTCACATGCGCAGATAACGTAAGGGTGGTCAGTAACAATGAAAGCAATTCTTCGAGATCTAGACATTGACCAAGACTCTGTGTCACTTGATTCAATAACATGAGCGCTTGATACTTGCGATCACTACTTTCCTTTTCAACCGTTAAGGCTAACCAGCTACGCGTTTGCAAGATCGATAGATACGTAATTGACGCTAACAAGCGAATGATTTCAAAGAAATCGCGATCTTTCCCAAGAATTTCAGAGTCACTTAGCGTAACGAGACCAATAATCGATTCTTTCCCGAGTAAAATCACATAACGCGTAGAAAGTCGTTGAAATTCTTCAATCGAAACGAACAACTTGTTGAGTAACTCTGCATCTTCCGTAAGATCAAATAATCTCCCCGTATATTCTTGTGTCTGAGTCTGTTTTAAATGAAATTCGGTGTAAAAACGCAAAGGACTGCGTTCATTATGGTAAGCAACTAAGCCCAAATGCTGTCTTGTATCATCCCAAATGGCCAAGGATACGACCTCAGAACGCACGAGCTCCCGGAATGCATCAACTGCTTGCTGATATAAAAGTTCAAGCGAAGTCTGCGTTAATAATGATGCGGTATAAGTATGCAATGCGAGCATGGTATACATATTTTTATCTCGAATTTGGTATAACGACTCTAGTTGCTTTTGTTGTTCACTGCGTTGTAAAGCCGATTGAATGAGATAAAGCATCGAATGGGCTAACTGCCACTCTTCTGTATTGTTACGATCAATCAATTGGCTTGACGTTAAAATCCAACCAAACAACGTTTGATTCATCGATAGAGGAATCAATAACTTCGGCGAAAAAGTCGTGATCAATTCCTCTGAAAACCACTTAGCGAAATCGTGCGTAAGTAATCCGGCATGAAACAACGGAAATCGTTCTAAACGATCCGTAACAGGTTCACGAAATCGTTGCATCTCAGCATGAACAACTTGGATGAGATGAAACATCTCACCCCGACGAACAAAGAGATAAGCTTGTTCCATCGAAAAGATTTCATTAAACAAAGAAAAGGCATACTGCGCAATTTGATCTTCCAACAGAGGTTGGGAAAAGATTTCGACAGCCTTGACTAAAGCTTCATGAATGCTAGAATGAGCCCCGATTTCCATACCATACCTCCTAACAACTTACTATTCAAAGTGCATTTGATTTTCGTCCACATAAAAAGTACCTTTAACCGCATTTTCGACAGATCGTGTGCGATCCTTGATGGCAAGAAAAGTCT
>JABEUY010000083.1 GCA_013044175.1 Bacilli bacterium | reverse complement strand
AGCAAACGGATAAAGACAAATCATTGGACTTTACCCTCTTTGAATCTTACAATAGATGGCGTCCAAGATTTTGATCAGAAAGGGAGGATGGTATGCCATCCATTCACGGCTTATTTGCGAATTTACTTATTTTATTTTTATTTATCTCTTTATTTTTCGATTTTATCGGATTTTTACGTCCTCCCAAATTCTATCCTCTTCTCGCCATGTTCTTTTTACTTCTTGCTATTCTGTCATTTCTACCCCTGCTTTTCCTCGGTCTGTCGATGGCGCATACCTACTACCCACACGGACATTTGCCAAACAACTTAAATAACCATATCATGTTGGCAGGGACGACGACACTTTTGTTGTTTCTAACGATCATTATACGTTTTCTCAAAGGAAAAAACGTATGGCGCATCGGCCTTTATTTTGTCCTTGGCATGATCACCGTCGCTTTAGCGGCCGTGACCGCTCATGCAGGAAGCAGTTTTGCGATGTACGGTTAAGCGTAGAAGAGAGATAAGGTGGGGTTTTTATGCAAGATTATGATGTTGTCATTATCGGCGCTGGTGCCGGCGGTTTACAAGCTGCCATTCACCTTGGACGTTATCGTTGGAAGACGCTCGTGATCGATAAGGGTAAAGGCAGAACGTTTTATACGCCGACTTATCATAACTTGCTGGGCTATCCTGAAGGCGTTTCAGGCGCTGCATTATTACATCAAGGTCGCCAACAAGCCAAGCAATTCGGCGTTGATTTTATGAATAAAATCGTACTTTCCATGGAAAAACAAGGGGACCATTTTCTGATCACCGCACAACGGCGAAAAGAAGTGATCGAAGGTTCTGCCGAACAAATCGATCACATTCGCGCCCGTCGCGTCGTGCTGGCTACTGGCATCATGGATGAACATCCTGATGTACCGAACATCTATCATTATGCAGGCTTTAGCGTTTTGTACTGTCCTGACTGCGATGGCTATGAATTGATCGATAAAAAAGTCGTCATCGTCGGCCGAGGCAATGGTGGACCATCGCTTGCTAAAACACTGTTAGCTTGGACGTCCGATCTCACTGTTGTCAATATCGATAAGGAAAAGCCGATTCGAGAAGACTGGCTTGCTTTTATGGAAAGCTACGGAATTCCTAACTATACTGGGGAACTCGACCATTTTGTCGGTGAACAGCGTGAAACGATCGAACAAGTGGTATTAAAAGATGGTACGACCATCGCTTGTGAAAAAGTATTCTCTGCGCTAGGCATGCACAGTAAACACACCAAACTCGCAACGGATCTAGGTGCACAAGTCAACGATAGTGGTTACTTGATCGTCGATCCACGCACAAAAGAAACGAACGTCGCTGGCTTGTGGGCTGTCGGCGACGTCGTAGCGCATTCCCAACAAGTCATGATCGCGATGGGTGAAGGCGCTCAAGCCGCGATTTGGGTTAACAAATCACTTCGTAAAGATGGGTTACCTGAAGCATCACCTGCTTATAGCAAAACACCGTGAGCGTTGGACTCACGGTGTTTTTTTAAGCTTCTATTCGATCCAACTGTGTAAGAAATAATCCGATTCGTTCGATCGCCGTTTCCAACTGCTTCACGGACGTCGCATACGAACAACGAATAAAACCTTCTCCGCTTTGCCCAAACACTTCACCAGGCACGACAGCTACTTTACCCTCGATCAACAGACGCTCAGCAAACTGTGCAGACGTCAGACCGGTATTGCGGATATCCGGAAAAGCATAAAAAGCACCTTTAGGTTCATGACAAGGCAGTCCGATGGATCGAAAGCCTTCAACGACAAGACGACGACGTTGATCATATTCTTTGATCATCGCATCTTTATCTTTCTCGCCATGTTGAAGTGCTTCAAGTGCTGCCATCTGTCCCATTATCGGCGCGCACATAATCGTGTATTGATGAATTTTAAGCATTTCCTTAATCAGATATTCCGGACCCGTCACGTAACCGATTCGCCAGCCTGTCATCGCAAACGCCTTAGACATCCCACTAACGACCACAGTTCGCTCTTTCATTTCTGGAAAAGCGGCGATGCTAACATGCTTTTCTCCATACGTCAGTTCAGCATAAATTTCATCGCTGATCACAAAAAGATCACGTTCAAGAATCAAATCGACGATCGGTTGCCAATCCGAATGCGTCATGATCGCACCTGTCGGATTGTTCGGAAAACAAAGCATGATCGCTTTGGTCTTTTCCGTGATTTTTCCCAAAATCGCTTCCTTGGTCAGTTTAAAATCATCGCTTGCGCATGTCGTAACAGCAACAGGTGTAGCACCGGTGAGTATGGCACATGGATAATACGAGACGTAACCAGGATCAGGGATCAAAATTTCATCGCCAGGCGATAGGATCGTGCGCATGGCGATATCGATCGCCTCACTGCCACCGATCGTAACGATAATCTCAGTAAGCGGATCATAATGTAGATCATATTTGTGCAGATAGTTTGCGATCGCCACACGTAATTCTGGCATGCCTCGATTGGAAGTATACGTTGTATAACCTTGTTCAAGTGCGTAAAAACACGCTTCTCGCACGCGCCACGGTGTAACAAAATCCGGTTCGCCGACGCCAAGCGAGATGATATCTTCCATCTGATTCGCAAGATCAAAGAACCGCCGAATGCCCGAAGGCGGGAGTTCTCTTACAATTTGAGATAGTCGTCCTTCAAGGCGTTGACTCACGGGGTCACCACCAACCGTTGATCTGTCGTAGGATCATCGAAAATAACACCATCAAATTTATACGTTTTTAGGCGGAAATGCGTGGTCGTCGAAGTAACATTCTCAATGGTTGATAATTTCTCTGAAACAAACTGCGCGACTTCTTGTATCTTTCGTCCCTCCACAATGACTTGCAAATCATACGTACCGGACATAAGAGATACGGATACTACTTCGGGAAAAAGATAGATACGTCGTGCGATCTGATCAAATCCACGTCCTCGTTCCGGCGTTACTTTAACGTCGATCACCGCCGTAACACGCGATGAATCGGCTTTATCCCAATTGACGACAGCGCCATAGCGCATAATAATCCCTTTCGCTTCAAAATCGCTTATCGCTTGCACGACTTCTTCTACGTTTACACCAAGGCGTGTCGCAAGGGATTCATGAGATTGTAGGGCATCGTCATGCACAAGTTGCAACAGCGTCTGTTTGGCTCTCTCATCCATCTTCGATCTCTCCACTTCATGTTCTCTCACAGATATTCCATCATTATAGCGTATTGTGCTTGTAAGTTGCCGTTTTTTGTGCGCTATAATCAAGATATCGTGAAAGGAGATTGCTCGCATGGAACAAGTAGCATTTATCGAAGTTGGTATGGGGATTGATTTGCACGGTCAAGATGTTACCGTTGCATGCTGCCGTGCGATTCGTAATGCCATCGGTCACAACAGTATGCCAGGCATTCGCAGTTTTTTACCGAATCGGGATCTGCATGAGATGAAAGTTGAAGTCACGCTTGCCGTTCCTTTCAAACACGAAGCGATCGATCATACTAAAGTCAAAGCAGAATTGCCTTATGGTCAAATCACGCTTCACATTGAAAAAGGTGGCTTACTCGCATCAAGCGGCGTGATCTTACCCGAACAAGGTGATACCACAGATGAAATGGTCATTGCGATCGCCGTGGTACGCGTCGGTTATTGACCTTTTTACCTAAAAACAGCGTGCCACGCGGCACGCTGTTTTTGAATACCATTCATTGCGATCAGGGAAAGGTAAAAGTAAAACTGCCTCCGGAACCATTAAGCCCTGGAATGGTGATCGTCGAACCACCAGATGATGATTGACCCGATACCGATTGGCCAGAACCCGAACTCGATGGAGTAAGTTGATTGGCTGAAGCCGTCGGGGCAGCCAACACACCAAGATGAATCGTAAAATTCAATTTTTGCTGTTTACGATAGGCAGTAACAGTAACCGTATCGCCAGGTTTGTAGTTATCCCACAAGATATTGCGAAGATCCGTCAAACCGGTCACTTTCTGTCCATCGATCGCAACGATCACATCACCGACTTTGATCCCAGATGCTTTCGCTGAAGCACTATCCACTTGCGAGACATAAACACCATACGTCACAGGCACATTCGGTTGTAATTGCTGTGGCACACTTGCCAGACTTCCACCTTCAATGCCAAGAGCAGGATGTTGCGCGTGACCGGTCGCTATGATTTGTGAAGCAATCGTCTTCACTTCATTGATTGGAATCGCAAAACCCATGCCTTCAAAACCTGTCGCTGAGATTTTCGAACTATTAATCCCGATCACTTGACCCAAAATGTTCAGCAAAGGCCCTCCGCTATTCCCAGGGTTAATCGCAGCATCGGTCTGCAAGACAGTCTCTTGCCCGAGCACTTGACCCGTCGCTTCATCGGTAACTGGCATGGTGCGCTGTGTCGCGCTGATCACACCTTCTGTCACCGTATCCGCAAAATCCAACCCGGCAGGATTACCGATAGCAATGGCAGGTTCACCCGCTTGAAGCGTGGCAGAATTACCGAATTGGGCAACATTTTGTGTCGTGATATCCGCCGAAGGAATTTTCAACACGGCAAGATCGGTATAAGGATCGGTGCCAATCACTTTTGCCCAGACGTGCTTCTTATCATATAAGACGACTTCCACTTTCGTAGCACCTTGTACGACGTGATTGTTCGTGACAATATAGCCGCGCGGATCAAAAATAACACCCGACCCAACGCCGTACTCTTGTAAAGAAGTCACGCCAGCATAATTCGTTATGTTTTGATAGTTAACAACACCGACTACCGTTGGCGTATCTTTTTTCACAGCCTGAACGACAGCATCATTGATCGACACGTTCACCGTCTGTGAAGGCGAATAACTTGCCGTGACGAGATTCGGATCGGTCATCGCCGATGAAGTTGGTAACACATGGTTTTGCATGAGAAGGGGTACAGCCGCTAACGTTGAGCCAGAACCGACTGCCGCCGAAATGGCAACTACCCCGACGAGGCGCAACAGCGAGTTTCGCCCTTTGTTGCGTTTGCGGCTACTTTTGTATTCGCCGTCATCATAGAAACCCATTTCGTAAAAACCTCCTTAGATAGAAAGATTACATGGTTATCATGGCAAGATAACCTTGAGATCATCTGAAAAATAGCAAAACCGATCGGAAATTCCCCATCGGTTTTGTAGGTTGATAACCTATCGATTCTGTTGTAAGGTTTATGCTTGAAAATAAGCCACTAACGCTGCTACTGCAGTCTCTTCATCCGAACCTTCGGTTTCGATCACAACGTGATCACCCGTCTTAAGGGCTAACGTCAAGACCCCAAGCACACTTTTAGCGTCAACCAATTTATCCTCTTTACCAAGACGAACATCACTTGCAAAAGATGTCGCTTTTTGCACGAATGTCGTTAAAGCGTTCGCCGTCAACTGCTGTTCCGTCAATTGAATCTCCACTTCTTGTCTCTTCATCGCTTCCACTCCTGTCAGTATCACCAATTCTACTTCTACTGTAACGAGGGTCATTAACCCTGTCAACGAGCACTTTGCAATTTGACAGAGGCAATGCACAAGAGTATGTTCAAAGTGTATGAAATACAAAGTTTGAGGTGATCGTCATGTTTTTAAGACATAAGAAGTGCAACCCGCTTTTAACGTTACTCCTTGCCATGTTCGGCTTGAAATGGTTTAAGAAAGTCAAAGGAATGAATGAATCTGAACGCACGTATCATCGTCAAAAAAGAAAACTCTTTAAAGAGAAAATGTGTGATGCTTTTTCCGTCTTCGATGACCGCGTCGATGATGAAATTGCCGATAACGAAGAAACAAAGTAGTCGTAAGTACAAAGGAGTCATCTCGTGATTCAATCGGTCATGCGTTCTCTCGTGATTTTTCGTCTTGCTTTATCTTTTTTGTTCGATTATCTGCGAGTACGAAGAATTCTCAATCGTTTAGAGGGTGTCAAAAAAGAAGAAGCAATGGCCGCTGCCTACGCTCGCTCAGGCGCGCGTATGCGGCGTGCCGCATTACATCTGCAGGGGTTAATCATCAAAGTAGGTCAGTTTTTAAGTGCAAGAACAGATATCTTACCGCTCGCTTTCACAAGGGAACTCACGCAATTACAAGATAACGTTCCTGGTGTACCTCTTACTAAAGTTAAACCGCTTTTAGAAGAAGAACTCGGTGCAAAGCTTGAAACGATTTTTCAAGAAATTTCTGCAGAACCACTTGCTGCTGCGTCGCTTGGTCAGGTACATCGTGGTGTACTCCCGAATGGTGATATCGTTGCGGTCAAAATATTACGACCTGGTATCGAGAAACTCGCCGCGATCGATTTATCCGCTTTAAAAAAAGTGATCGCGCTTATGCATCGCTACACCAAGTTTGGAAAACGTCTCAATCTAAAAGGTCTGTACGAAGAATTTGCTGCCATGGTCGATCTCGAACTCGACTACAAAAATGAGGCGAGTAATCTCAAACAGTTTTACAAAAACTTCATTGAAGAGCCTAACATCGTTACGCCAAGACTCTATGACCAGTACGTCACACGACGAGTTCTGATCATGGAATTCGTCACTGGTGCCAAAGTTACAGATTTGCAATTAATGGATACTTGGGGCGTCGATGCGAACAAGACTGCCAAAATTCTTCTTGACGCTTATCTCAAGCAAATCTTAGTCGATGGTTTTGTGCACGTCGATCCCCACCCTGGTAACTTATTGATCTTGCAAGATGGACGTGTCTGCTTCCTTGACTTTGGCATGATGAGCACCATTGATAAAAAGGATATCATGACGTTTGCTCGACTCGTCACAGCTGCGCTTGCCCGAGATTTAGCCGGCGTGGTTAAAGGTATGGACGATCTCGGCTTTTTGCAACCCCATGCCAATCGGCAATTCCTTGAAAAAGCGGTAAGTATCATGCTTGATCAGATCGCCGGTGTCACTCTGTCACCCGGTGATGAGTTGCGCGATTTTGTCGAAGAGTTTCAATCGTTTTTACACGATGAGCCGATCATCATTCAAGCTAAATACATGTTTTTAGGTCGTGCTATCGGTATGGCGACAGGCGTGATTACGGGACTTTATCCGAATATCGACTGGCTAACGCTGTTAAAAGACCGAGCGCTTCCTATGCTCAATGCCCAATTTGAAGGTGCAAAACAATCTTCTTGGCAAACGGCTTGGCAAAAACCGATACGCGATCTCGCCGCGCGATTTTTTGGTGATACCGGCGCGATGGTGACCGATTTGATCCTCGCCCAAGCTACGCAAACGGTGATGGCTACGATCAAAGCGCCTGTCGCCATCGAACAGGTATTAAAGCGTGCTGACCGTGGTGAATTACAGATCAAACTCGAGTTAGAACCTGTTTTACGTCGTCTTGATCGCCAAGAACAGATCATTATTCGTGGCTTTATGTCTTTTCTTATGAGCGTCAGTATATTGCTTGCTGTCATCTTAGAGCAAACTAAGTTCAGACTGCAAAGTGACATCGCTTTTGGCTTTGCTGCTTTCTTTTTGCTCGCCATCTTGTTTCATGTATTACGCCATCGTAAAAAGAGGAGGCGGCGATAAAATCGCTACCTCCTCTTTGCATAGAACCCTTTACGCGATGGAAAAATACGTTTCAACCACTTGTATCTTTTGCCGACACTCATAACGCAGATCATCATCCCACCCATTATACGACACGATCAAATCCTGCCCGTCCAAATACCACAGATCATCTTCTTTGACGTAAAAAGAAAAGCCAAGAACTTCTGTCCTGTAACCGATATGATCCATCGACTCTTTAGCAATCCCTAATCGAAATCCCGGGCAATATTCACTTTCTCCGCCATAACGAACGAAGAATCGAACAGATTCTCCTTTTTGTAACCCCAATTCTTTGGCAAGATACTTAGCCGCTAGCGCCGTAACACTTAGCATGATGATCCTTCCCCCATCAATAAGTCGGTACTTTTAACGTAGCGAGATAATGAATAATCGTATCGTTCGGTGTAAGACCCATATTACGATATCCTGGATGCGGACGTTTCTCATTGTAAAAAACAAGCCAGTGATCAAGATCTTTTTGTAAATCAGCGATCGAATCATACAACTTGTCTTTCCACGTTGGTTTAAAAAATTCATCCGTGACATCGCGTTGAAATGCTTCAACAAAACCATGAATAAGGTGAGACCCTACTTCTGTTGTCGCATGCTCGATATCATTTAAGGAAAGGTAATATTCAAAAGGATGCGTACGATTTCCACAATATTCGCGACCGTGATCCGTGACGATCTTACGAATCGCAATACGGCGATGTTTATAAAACCGAAGCACATCATTTTGCAATAACGTCACAGCATACTTAGGTAATTTACCAGCATGTAGAAATGCAAATGCATAACTGCCGTACGTGTCGACGACCGCCTGCATATAGATTTTGCCTATGCCACGAATTTGTCCAACGTACAGCGTATCTTGCGCAAGAATCTCGCCTGGATACCGACTTTCTTCATGGCGTTCTCGAAAACAAGGATTATGCCTTTCAACTTCAGCAATCTGCTCTGGGCTTAAGCAACATTGCTGCTGATGATACATCGTCTCCAAATGGTGAATTCGCTTTTGTTTCGTCCCAAGGCCTTCCCTAGCAAGGACGCTTTGCACGACGACAGGCGTAACTTCAAATCCTGCCGATTGCAACATTTCAGCGATACGAACACAGCCAATCGAGGGATGCGCTAGATTGATTTCGATAATGCGAGCGAGTGCTTCTTGGGATAAACCATACCCTGCTTTATGACGAATGGTAGTTGCATCACGTAAGCCTTCAATGCCATACGCCAGATAACGATCCCGATATTTGTAAAATTGAGTTCGAGAGATACCTCGTTCACGACAAACACGACTCACATTGCCGATCGTTTGTGCTAAGCGCAAAACGCCAAGTCTTTGGTAAGCGATTTTATCTTCTTGCGACATCGACATATTCGGAATACAGGTAATCGACTTAATCGGGCTATCCATATCGACCGCTTCCGTAAAAGGACAATAAAAGCATAACTCGACATCGACTTCCCCTTGAAGCGGACACCGCACCTTTCCGCGCATAATATCGTGTCGCTTCTCTTTCGCTTCTATGTCACGCTGTGCTTCTTTATCCCCATTCATGACGGTCACCTACATTGAGAAATCGACATAGACTCTACTTCCTTCATTATGCAAGAATCAGCCACATTTTAAAGGTCATACCTCACCACATTGTTTAGTACGATTAGACTAATTACGAGTCTAATGCAGATGAACTGTACTATTTTCTATACATAAAAAAAAGAAGAGCAAGATGCCCTTCTTCGATAAGCTGTTATGATTAGACCTTCAGTTCTTCCTTAGCATCATCATCAAGAAGCAGTTCCGTACCAGCATGCTCATGCAATTTGGCATAAAAGCCACCTAAAGTCAGCAACGTTGCATGCGTACCACGCTCGACGATCTGACCATGATCGAGCACGATAATCTGATCGGCGTGAACAATCGTAGAAAGACGATGAGCGATGACGAGTGTTGTGCGATTTTTGGCTACGGCTTGCAAGCCAGTTTGTACCAAACGTTCCGTTTGACTATCGAGATTCGCCGTGGCTTCGTCCAAAATCAAGACGCGTGGATCAAGCGCTACGATGCGTGCAAATGCGATCAATTGCCGCTCACCCATCGAAAGATTCGCGCCTTTGCCTTGAAGCATCGTTTGATAGCCTTGGGGAAGTTTCTTGATCACTTCATGCGCTCCCACCGTTTTTGCAGCCTTTTTTACTGTCTCTTCGCTAATCTCTTCACGAAACATACGAATATTGTCGATGACCGTTCCACTGAAGAGATGCACTTCTTGTTGAACTAATCCGATCATGCGGTGCAGATTCGCTTGGGTAAAGCGTGTGATCGCTTGACCATCCAAAAGAATTTCGCCCTCTTGCGGCTCATAAAATCGCATAAGCAAACTCATAATCGAACTTTTCCCTGCACCAGTCGCTCCGACAAAGCCGACAAAAGAACCGGGTTTGATCACAAAATCAACATCACGTAATACCGTTTGCCCCGGTTGGTAGCCAAACGTCACTTTCTTAAACGCAACTTCACCGGCTACAGTATCGAGTGTTATCGGGCTTTGCGCATCTTGAATCGCAGGAATTTGCGCAAACACACCACCGATTCGATCGGCCGCTACCATCGACGATTGTAACGTATTCCATTGTTGCGTCACCGCATTGATCGGTTGGAAAAATTGGCGGATATACGTGATAAAAGCATACAGTGTACCAAAAGGAATGCTATGATGCATCACGGCGATTCCGCCGATCCAGACAATCGCAGACACAGCAAGATTGCCGAGCATTTCAAGCACGCGGTTAAACATCACGGATGTTCCATATTCTTTGACATTCGCTTGATTATGGCTTTTATTGAGCCTTTCAAAGCGATTTGCTTGTCGTTTTTCTTGGTGAAAAATCTGAATGATTCGCATCCCTGCAAGATTTTCTGCGAGAAAGGAAACGATCGCCGATAACCGTGTGCGCGTCGTCTGATACGCGTCGCGTAATTTTTGGCGAAAGAAAATCGAGATGATGAAAATGATCGGCAAAATGACCATAGCGTATGACGCTATGCGAACGTTTAATTCAAACATAGCGAAGATGATCATCACGATGGAAAGCCCGTCACGGATGAGACTTAGGAAAAATTGGGTAAAAAACTGACTGACCGTTTCGGTATCGCTCGAAACGTTCGTAACAAGTCTCCCTACCGCATTTTTATCGAAAAAAGCCATTGACTGCGCTTCGATATGCGAGAACAATTGAATGCGAATTTTACGAATGATATTTTGTCCGATATACTGCAACAAAATAATCTGGGAGAAATTCGTGATGACACCTAAAAGTACGACGCCGACATAAAACATACTGATCATCCATAACCCTGAATAATGCGGATGACGAACAGCAATGTCTGAATCGATCGCGACTTTGACAAGAAACGGTTGCAATACAGAAGCACTATTATAAAGCAGGACAAGCACGATCACACCGATAAAATGCATCGTATAGGATCGAGCAAAAGGTAATAAGCGAAATAGGTTTTTCATTCCTGCCTTACTCGGCTTCTTGGTCGCTGTGGTTTCACTCATGCCAAATCACTTCCCGCTTCTTGTAAATCATAGATCTTTTTATATTCTTTGTTTAACGCAAGTAATTGCTCATGCGTACCTTGTTCAAGAATCGTGCCATTTTCAAGAACCAAAATCCAATCTGCGTCGCGAACAGCAGACAGACGGTGCGCAACGATCATCGTCGTGCGATTTTTACGCAAACGAGTTAGCGCTGCGAGGATCTTTTTCTCCGTATTCATATCGACGGCTGAAAGACTATCATCCATGATCAGAATAGGCGCTTCTTTTAAAAGTGCACGAGCGATGGCAGTACGTTGTTTTTGCCCACCCGATAAAGACACACCACGCTCACCAATCTGCGTGGCAAAGCCCTCTTGAAAAGCCATGATATCGTCATACATCGCCGCATCTTGTGCTGCCTGAACGATTTCTTCTTCTGTAGCATGATCGCGTCCAAACTCGATATTCTCTTTGATCGTCGTCGAAAAAAGAAAACCGTCCTGAGGAACGTAAGCGATCGCTTCACGAAGATCCTGTAAGCGATACTGATGAATCGGATGTCCGTCAATCATGACTGAACCTGCTTTGGCATCAAAAATGCGTGGAAGGAGATTCACTAACGTGGTTTTGCCCGAACCCGTGCGACCAACGATACCGAGCGTCTTACCGACAGAAAGCGTAAAGTGAATATCATGAAGCGTTGCTTTGGCTGCATCAGGATAACGATATTCATCGAGTGCAACGACGATTTCACCACGAATGGTTTGTGTGGGTATCGGATCGATCGGGTCATCGATCTCAGGGACAACCGTTAAAAGCGTTTGTAATCGCTGCAACGATGCGGACGCACGCTGAAAATTGATAATAACAAAACCAATCTGTTGTAAAGGCGTGATGATCATCGCTAGATATAAGGTAAAAGCGACAAATGAACCGAGTTTGATGTTGCCGTGAATCGTTAAGTAACCACCATACGAAAGAGCGATCGCAAAACTCAGAGAACCCATTAAAGGGATGAACGATTGAAACAATGCGCTTCGTGAAATCATAGAAAGTTGGCGATGAACGATCGTATCGACGCGACGACTAAATCGGTTCGTATCGATCGTTTCATTCGCCGTCGCTTTAATCAAGCGAATCGCTGTCAAACTCTCTTCGGTGAATTCCGCCATATCGGACAAAGCCTCTTGCACTTGCTTGGACGCTTGACGAATGCGGGGACCAAACCAGACTACAAAAAAAGGAATAAACAAAATCGGAATGATGCTTAACAACGTCAAACTGATGCTAATCGTCGTAAACGTCATATACAGTGTCGTCAGGAGCAAGAAGATGGCATTGGTAAAAATATTCATGCCACCAGACAACGCTTCTCGCACCGCTTGAACATCAGTCATCGCATGATTCAACAGATCACCGACACTTTTTTTACGAAAATAAGCGGTCGTTAACGTTTCCCATTTCCCAAACAATCGCTTGCGCAATTGATATTCAAACAACCTACCCGTCTCACCATTACGATACTGCCCAAATCCATATAACGCGACTTGAAGAACGCCAACGGTCATCAAGGCGATTGCATAATAGGCGAGTTTGCCGCTCGTCAGTCTGCCTGCTTGTAAGGTGTTCGTGAACTCTCCGAGTAGATTGGGGAATTGTACGTAGACGATTTCAGAAAGGATGATCGCGATCACGGAGAGCGTATAATTCCATCGCTTTTCCCACATAAACTGCCACAAAAGCTGCATAGGTTGGTCTTTATTTTGATTTTTCATAGGCTCTATTCTACATCAATCGAACCACACTACTCCACTTTTTTCAGTAAATCTTGATAAAGAAGTTGACCGGCTAATCGATGCCCGGCTGAATTTGGATGCCACCCATCGCCCATATACGGTACATAGGTCTGATGATGTGCGGTCAAATAGGCGCGCATTTGATCAAACACATCCGCTAAAATCACATGGCGATTGTTCATCGAATTTACAAGTTGAATTTCTTTTTCTGCGTATACAGGTTCAGTCTTTTTAAACTGAGTATACGTCGCTTTGGTGACAGGCGGTGTCGCGATAATGACGGT
Organism: Bacilli bacterium; assembly: GCA_013044175.1. Lineage (GTDB taxonomy): Bacteria > Bacillota > Bacilli > Alicyclobacillales > SLC66 > JABEUY01. Next base: position 22,233 of record JABEUY010000083.1, on the reverse strand, counting down.
CGATCCGACTTGCAAAGCTTCATCGATTTCTTGCTTAAGATGAAAGACAAAAGTACTGTACGGCGTTTTAGGAAGGCAATCATTCAAAAGGCCCCAAGAGATGACAACATAGTTCGGCTTAAAATCACGCAACCAGCCTAGATAAAGATTTTTATAAAGCGTCGCTAACTGTGTACTATTAGCGCCGACGATCGTGCGATCGATGTACTGAAATGGAATCTTAGTCGCTTTGGATAGTGATTGAATAGCCCGTGCGATATAGCCTTTACCTGTTGTATCTTTCCACCCATGCGCCACAGAACCGCCGATGACCAAAACTTTTTGCGTCTTAGCATTTTGAAGCGCGCCACTTTGTGGTTTTATCAGTACTTGCAACAACCATATTGCCACGATAAGCAATAAAAAAACGATTACAAACCTCCATTTTCTTTTTTTGACTTCTTCTTTAAAACTAACCATCCGAATTACCTCCGTAAAAAAAGAGTCCACGGACACAGGGTGCGCAACCGGGGAGCGACTGCACGCATACTGATCCGTAGACCTTTGGATTTTTCAATTCGTCGTTAGTATGCAACAACTGTTTTAAAATTATCTTAAGACTCAAAATGAATGGGATGGTTGCCAAACCGCTGCCACAGATCGGCGGAAAGGATCTCGCCAGCTTTCTCATGCCCTGCCGCATTAGGATGCCAACTATTACCGATATATTGTGAAATCGCAATATGTTGTTGTGCCATTTCTTTTTTCATTTGACTGTACACATCAAACACATAGACGTTGCGCGAATGAAATTGTTGTGCCGTCGTTATCTCGGCTTGCAGGTATTGTTGAAATGCGGTTTTGTAAGTGGTTAGTGATGCTTGCGTAACGGGAGGCGTAATGATCATTACAACGGCATGATGACCAAGAACATTAGCGATTTCATGATGAAGATGCGCTTCAAACACAGATAATGGCGTTTTGGGTAAAGCATCATTAAGTAATCCCCAGGAAATAACGACAATCGAAGGTTGAATCGATTGTAGCCACGAAGTCATATCGCCTTTATAAAGCGTCGCCATTTGTGACGAATTCGCCCCGACAATCGTCTTATCAACGATCGTATACTTTGTGCTAACTTTTTGATCATACGAGGTAAAACCGCGTAGTAAATAACCGCCATGCCAACCTTTTCGCCAATTGCGATACCCCGTGTCCATCCAACCTTTTGTGACTGAACTACCGATCGTCATCACTTTTTGTGTCGGTTCCACGACAGACTTTACGGTCTGACCAACTTTATGAAGTACTGCCACATCGTTTAATGTTTTGATGCTAAAGTAACCGAGAATCACTGCGCTTGCCGCAACGACGGCAAGGACAAACGTAACGCGTGCTCGCGATCGACTCATTCTAACCTCCATAATCCTTTTTCTCTATTGTGTCACAAAAATAAGAATTAGCAAAATCCAAACGACGCGTCTATACTGTGAGTTGAGGTGAACGAATTGCAAAAGAACATCGCCATTATCGGCGGCGGCATCACAGGATTAACGTCTGCCTTTGCCCTTTTACAAAAAGAACAAACCGAACCCTTTACATTTACGATCACACTTTTTGAACAAGATCATCGTCTTGGCGGAAAGATTCAAACGGATAAACAACAAGAATTGATTATGGAAACAGGACCTGATTCGATGCTGACGAGAAAAGTGAATCGCGTTCCTCTATTGCGTGATTTAGGCCTTGACAAGACATTGATCGGATCGGGTAATGGCACACAAAAAACGTATATCGTGCACCGGGGAAAATTAAAGCCTATCCCTCCTGGAACGAATATGGGGATTCCCATGCAAATCGCACCGTTTGCCACAACACCTCTCTTATCCGTCGGTGCCAAAATTCGAGCACTCGGCGATTTGCTCATCGCACGTCGTCAAGATCAAGAGGATACGTCGCTCGGTCATTTTTTGCGTCGACGCTTTGGCAATGAACTCGTCGATCATATCGCCGAACCTTTAATGGCCGGTATCTATGCCGGTCGAATCGACGATTTGAGTCTACAAGCCACTTTCTCTCAGTTCGATGACCTTGAAAAAAAATATCGCAGTCTTATACTCGGCTCCATGGCACAGCGAAAGGCAATGAAAGCTTCGACACAAAAACCGTCGACAAGAAGTGCTTTCGTGACCGTCCAAGGTGGTCTCGCGACGATCGTCGACGCCATCACGGCGCAAATTCAAGATCGTATCGCGATACGCCTTCAAACGACCGTCACTGCGATTCATCGTGAACAAGACGCAAGCCTATCTGTCAAGTATCGCGATCATGAAGGCGATGCTTCGATGAAATTCGATGCAGTGATCGTAACGACGCCAACCTTTGTCACGGCAAAATTGCTCGAACCCGTTTCACCCGTCGCGCGCGAACTCGAAGCGATCGTGTACGGATCGACAGCGACCGTTATGACCGCTTTTTATAAAAAGGACATGCCTACCCTCGATGCTTCTGGCTTTGTCGTACCAAGAAAAGAAAAAAGAGCGATCACCGCTTGTACGTGGATCTCCAGTAAATGGCCACACAGCGCTCCCCCGGATCACGTTTTGCTACGAAGTTACGTTGGCCGATCTGGTGAAACGGAAATTCTCTCGCTTTCGGATGATCAGATCATTGAGAAAGTACGCACAGAATTAAAAGCGTTAGTCGGCATTGACGCAACACCGTATTTTGCAAAAGTAACGCGTTGGGATCGTGCGATGCCACAATATCACGTGCATCATCTTTCCCTGGTCAACAGAGTCAAAGAGAATTTGGCACGTCGTGCGCCTACTCTGCAACTGGCAGGTGCTGGGTATCTAGGTCTTGGCGTACCTGACTGCATCGCGCAAGGTTATGAAGCCGTTGACAATATCCTGAATGAACTTAACAAGAAATAGTCCGTTTTTACTAGGAGAAAGCCTAGCTGAACCATCTTTTTGGAGGATGCACAGTCGTTTACTTTTCCGTTATGATGCTAGTGGTTACCCACCTTTACCTCGATGGGCAGGTCCACGGAACGTGAGCGGCGTGGTCCTGCTATTTTTTTCGTTGAAAGAGGGGTTATTTTTATGACAAAGTGGCGTTTGCTCGCGGTCGATCTCGATGGAACTTTATTGAATGAACACCGCCAAATCTCGAAGGTAAATCGAGAATGGTTACATAAGGCAAGAGAACAAGGCGTTGATTTTACTTTTGCCACTGGAAGACTCTATCCAGGATTCGTTCAAAAATTCGCTACAGAACTCGCGATAACTAAGCCAATCATTTCACTGAATGGTAGCGCAATATGGTCCTGTGAAGGAAAACTACTCGAATTTTATCCCCTTGAAAAATCACAAGTTCATGCAATGTATACGATCGCTAAACAACATGCTAGCCATTATTGGGTATGCACGGAAAAGGATGTCTTTTATGATGACACTTTTGCCGAAGAGATCGATAAGCATACATTCGCCAAATTCGGCTTTGTTGCGCACGATGCAGACAGCCTTGCACAGATCAAAAAGCAACTTGATGCCATTCCTAACTTAGAAGTCACTAACACACATCCCTTAAATCTTGAAGTGAATCCACAAGGAATCAGTAAAGGGAATGCCTTACGTACCCTTTGTCAACAATGGAACATTCCTACGGATACCTTGATCACGATCGGCGACAGTCTGAATGATACATCGATGCTCAAACTCGCAGGTATGGGCGTTGCGATGGGCAACGCCCAAGATGAAGTGAAAGCGATCGCCAATCATATTACGAGTAATAACACCGAGGATGGTGTCGCCAAAGCCATTCAAACGATCATTTTCTCCCTATGATCATTCAATAGTAAGTACGAAGCAACGTCAGGGTGTTTGGTGTCTCGATGCGATATCCATGGATCGTGGAAGGAATGAGCACAGTAACGCCAAAGCGAAGAGGTATAACTTGTTCTTGTTGCATCGCATCAAGGTAAATCAGTTCACCCTCACCTTGCGCGATGATGATGATATCCGGATTCCCTTCATGACCAAGGGTAAGGGAGTACGACGACTGCGTCAGATGAAGCTTATCAAGCGAAAAATAAGCACAAGAAGCAATTTGTTGATGATCGATGCCTTCTTGTTGCGCCAATGTCTTTATAGGTTGTTCTTGAGATAAAGCATTTTGACCAGGGAAGGTCATCACTTCGCCTGCTTTTTCGATATGTAGCGTACGTGGCTTGCCGTCTTGACCGACACGATCCCAGTCATAGACGCGATACGTGATATCTGAAGTCTGTTGCACTTCAATCACCATCGTACCCGCCAAAAGGGCATGTAAGGTGCGTGAAGGCACGAAAACAAGATCGCCTTTATGAATCGCATGATAAGCAAGGTGATCTTGAACGGTTTGTTGCCTTACAGCTTCAAGGTAATGCTGTTGATCGTAAAAGTGGTGTCCATAGACGACATTACCTTGTTCAAGGCAATCGACAACGTACCAAGCTTCCGTTTTTCCATAATCATTCTCATGCGCTAAAGCATACGTATCATCGGGATGAATCTGGACGGAAAGATCGGACTTCGCTTCCAGAAATTTAATCATTAGTGGAAAACGCTTTTGCGGTGAAGTACCTAAATAGGCAGGTTCTTCTTCCGTCAATTCGACAAGCGATTTTCCTTGATACGGCCCTGCTTGCACGCGACTCATTCCATTTTGATGACCGGATAATACCCAATACTCGCCGATCGGTTGGTCTATCTGATCGCCAAATCGAGCGACAAGATCATGCCCTCCCCAAATGCGTTCCATAGCGATCGGTTGAAACGTGACAGGATACGGCGTTATATGTGACAAACTCAAATCATCCTTTCAATAATGGCTCACTCCTTTTGATCTTAGCATAAATATCATTCTAATAGACCGAGTACGAGATAATCATCACGATCGATCATACCATCGACGGGAACGTGCATTTTACGTTGAAAACGTAACACAGCAAGCAAAAGATCATCTGCAAATATTCCATCTTGACGGCCCTGATACCATCCACCTGCTCGAAGTCGGTTTTGTACCAATAAGACGTCTGATCCTCGTTCCCCTTCGGCAAGATGGCGTGGTAAACGATAAGCATGACCAAGAGGATTGCCTTCAATAATAATACAATCCTGAATATTCACATGATGATATAGCCAATTCACATCTTCATTTCGCATACGTATGCAGCCAAGACTGACACTTTTGCCAACGAGATTCGGCTTATTCGTACCGTGTATCCCGTATATACCCCAGGGCACATCGAGAGCGAGAAAATGCGTTCCAAACCCTCCACCCCAGCCTTGATACTTTGCCATCACATGCCATACACCGATTGGACTTGGTGTAGCGGGTTTTCCGACCGCAATCTTAAGCGTTCTGATTCGTTTTCCATCTTGCCAATAAGAAAGTTTGTGTGTAAAAAGATCAACGATTACGGTGATCGACTCCATTTTTTCTCGACTATACACGAAACTCGGATTATTCATCAAAAAAGCGACACTAAGAAAAACGCAAGCGAGCTTTCCATTTCGCTTGATCGTGGTATCACCACTTCTCGTTTTTCCCTAGTGTCGCCTTGATCGAGATTAAGCATTCACCAAACGTTGCTTAAGTTGTTCCGTTAACATTGGTACGACTTCAAATAAATCACCAACGATGCCATAATCGGCAATTTTGAAAATCGGCGCTTCCGGGTCTTTATTGATCGCTACGATTACTTTAGAACTTGACATGCCAGCAAGATGTTGAATGGCACCAGAGATTCCGCATGCGATATATAAGTCAGACGTAACTACCTTACCCGTCTGACCAATTTGCATCGCGTAATCACAGTAACCTGCATCACAAGCGGCCCGCGATGCACCGACGGCAGCATGTAGTACTTTGGCGAGTTCTTCAAGCGGTCTGAAGCCTTCAGCACTTTTCACACCTCGACCACCCGAGACGATGATTTTCGCTTCCGTCAGATCGACATCAGCAACGGCTCTTTCCACGACTTCTTGTACGATCGTATGCAGTGTCACATCAGTCGACAAGGCCGACGTATTGATCGACGCCGTTCGCGTTGCTGGTTGATCGGCCACCAGATTATTAGGCCGAACGGTCATCATTACCGGTTTTCCTTGCAATGCAACTTTAGCAAACGCTTTTCCTGCGTAGATCGGTCGTGTCACGATAACTTGACTGTCTTCATACGTCATCGCGATCACATCCGAAGCTAACGCTGCATTTTTTCTCGCAGCAACCATAGGGGCGACATCGCGATATTTTGCCGAATGAGCAAATAACACGAAATCCGCGTCCGCCTTTTCAACAAAGCCATCGATAACACTCGCGTAATATTCCGGTTGGTATTGGGCTAATCGCTCATCATCCACGGCCCATACTTCGTGAACACCTGCATTTTCAAGTGCATTCACAACAGGGGTTAACCCGTGACCAAGTGCTGCAACGATCAGTCGATCTTGTGCACCTAGTTCGGCAGCTTTAGCGATCATTTCAAACGTCACTTGACGCAGCGTGTCTTTTTTTACATCCGCAATGATTAACCAAGTTTTCATGCTTCTTCCTCCTTAACTCGTTATAGAACTTTTTTATCCGCATGAAGATGATCGATAAGTGCATGAACTTGATCGGCAAGCTCGCCTTTCAAGATTTTGCCAGCCTCTTTCGCGACAGGTAAAAACACTTCAACCTCTTTCGCTTTTGAAACGTTCGCTATATCGGGTACCAGTGTCTCAAAAGAAAGCCATTCGATCGGTTTTTTCGCCGCTTTACGAATGCCAAGTAAAGAAGGATAGCGAGGTTCATTTAATCCTTGTTGGGCAGTGATCACGAGCGGTAATTTTCCTTTAACAATCTCCGTCGTACCATCCGCATCCCGATGCGCTACGACGTGATCGTCACTCACTTCCAATTGCACCACGGTTGACACATGACCAATGCCAAGCATTTCAGCCAAGCGCACAGCAACTTGTGAAGCACCCTGATCTACCGATTGATTGCCTGCAAGAATTAGATCAAACGTTCGCTCTTTAATCACTTCGTAAAGCGCTTTCGCAGAAGCGCTACTATCTAAGGAAGTATCACTCGTCACGATAATCGCATCATCTGCACCCATAGCGAGCGCAGTCTTAACCGCTTCTTGCGCACGCTCTTTGCCGATCGATACCACTGTCACCGTACCGCCGAGTTCATCACGCCATTTTACCGCTTCTTCGATCGCATATTCATCATAGGGATTGACGATAAACGTTACATCATCCTCTAGAATTACGCCGTCTTTCACAGTAATTTTGGCTTCGGTATCAAAAGTTTGTTTCAAACATACGATGATATCCATTTTGCCACTTCCTCTCTTTGATTAGTTCTGCTTACCCGGATTCGCAATTCCCTGCTGTAAAATCGTAAATATCGGATCTACAAGGGTAAGTAAATCATATTTAGCCCCGGTGAAAATCCATGCATTCACCGTCTCGTCAATCGTACCAAAAATCAGACGACGCGCGATACGGCGATCAAACTGTGGCGCAAATACAGCCGTTTGCTGTCCTAAATCGATGATTCGATCGAGCGTCTGATGGTATGACCGCATCATTTCCGCAACCTTAGCGCGCAGGACCGGTTCAGCTTGACGGATATGAACTTGAAGAACTAAAGCCAAATTCGGATTGCTGCCGAGCGTCTTAAAATGGACTTCGATTAATTTGTGAAGCGCTGCCAGTGGATCAGGATGCTCTCCTTCCAAAAACGTGGACAAGGTCACAATCTGCCCGATCGTCTCTCGCAAAATGGAGATTAAGATATCCTCTTTGTTTTTAAAATAAAGATAGACTGTTCCATCAGCTACACCAGCAACGCGTGCAATTCTGGCGACTTGTGCACCGTGATAACCTGTCTCTGCCATCACCGTAACAGCAGCATCAAGAATCATTTTATATTTCGTGCCATCTTTTTTTTGTGCGATGTAAAATCAACTCCAAGTAAACGAATGATCATTCATTCATTAATAATAGAATAAGCCAAGACGATACATCCGTCAAGGCTTATTTCGCGATCAAGATTGCGTTAATCGCCATTTCCACGTGTCGATCGGTCCATATAGCCCTGACCAAACGACACCTGTAACACGTGTACTGACGACACCCAATAAGTCTGGCTCATACAAAAATTCTTCAGGAACACTCTGATTGATCAAATCATCCCACTGTCGAAGCATCGCTTGTCGCACCGAACTATTTTGTGCTGGTAATGACTGCTCTGAAGCGATCAATTGTTGATTTTGTACCACCCCAGGCTTGGACATATCTGTCCAATTCATCGTCGCTAGATTCAGTTGCGCAGTCGACGACCACAAGAAAGTTGGTGAAGGATCTGCACCTAATTGCCATCCCATCAGATAAGCTTGTATCGTCGAAGAATCATGATTTTGAATCGCTTGATTCATCGCCTGCACCGTTAAAGGTCCTTCGATCGACGTATTAATCCCGATATTTTGCAGGTCATTAGAAATCTGTGTGGCGATCGCACGTGAATTCGGATCGCCTTGCGCATAATTGATCACGATCGTTATCGGATGACCTGATGGTGTGACAAGCCATGAACTTGAAGCGATATAAAAACCAGCCTTTGTGAGCATGTCGCGCGCTGTCTGAGGTGCATAGGCATATTGCCCTGTTAAAGCGGGATCATAATATGTACTGTTCGTCGGAATAGGACCATTTTGAATCGTAGCATAGCCGCCTAGTATCGAATCGACAATTTTCTCTCGATTGATCGCATACAGTAAGGCTTCACGAAAAACTCGGTTATCCGTTGCAGGCAGTTGATCATCAAAACCCAAAAAATCGTACTGATTCATCGGCGTTTTAATCACATTACCTGTCTTTGCAAATAGATTCGCTTGTGCCGGCGTAAGACCAGAAAGAACATCGATACCACCAGCCTCGTAGACACCCGTTACCGCACTAGGCAAAATGGAAAGATAGCGTATCGTCGTGATCGTAGGAACACCAAGGACAAAATGGGTATTAGCATCCATAATAATCCGACCTGGAAGTTGATCAACGAGCAGATAAGGACCATCACCTACCGATGGTGACCGAAATACCGGATTTGTCGACCATGCCGTAAAGGGTACTTTAGCCAGAAGATGAGAAGGTACAGGAATAATACCTTGTAGATCTTGCGTTAAAATCGATGGATTCGTTTCCTTCAAAGTCAGTGATAACTCTTGCTGTGAAATAATATGAACGCCAGAGACGGTGGATGCTGACCCATTCATCTCTGCCTGTGAACCCACGATCGGCAACACACGATAACCTTGATGCCCATGGTAGACGCTATTGTAAAAAGGAGAAGATAGATAATCGATCGAAAGTTGAATGTCACTTGCTGTAACAGGTTGCCCATCCGACCAAACTGCTTTTGGGTTGATCTTCAAAAAAAGTTGCTTCCCATTAGCCGAATACCACCATGTTGATACGATCTCTGGTTCAACTTGATCTTTCGCCCCTAAATGAAGGATCGGTGCAAATTGTTGATCAATCAAATTATGCCAGATAGCATCAGGCGAACGGTAAGGAAGAAAAGGACCTGCAAGGGCACCCTGAATTCCGACGGTTACTGGCGAACTGATCGGGTTTGCTTCCGTTGTTTTGACGTTTGCATAAGAGACACCCAACAGATTAATCCATAATAAAATGCCCGTCGTTAGCATACTCATCGCTGTTCGACGCGACATTAGCGTGTTTTTCCCTTCCCACCACTTCACCACATATTCTCTCCCAACATTTTCTTTACGTAGACTATAGTGTATCATACATGCTTTGTAATACGCGCGACAAGTTCGTCATTCCATATTGTATCCCGAATCTCTTTAGGTTTACTTAATAATTCAGGATTATTCATCACTTTAATCTTCCAATTATTTTTTACTGTTTGATAAAGAGTGGGTATCTCCGACCAAACTTGCTGGGTCTGTCTTCCAATCGATTGATCCCAGATAGCGTGAAGCCAACAATACGATGATACCTCGAGTTTGGACCTTTCCACCAGATAGAGCATCGTAGCAAGTTGATGATAAGAAGCAAAAATATCGGCATTCGGTGAGAAACGCGGATCGAGAAACAAGAGAATACTATCCATCATTTTGCTTGACAACGGCATCTTCTTTAAGAATGGTACCACTTCCTCATAAGGCCACAAAGTCATCAAAGCAGTGATTCGTAGTGCCAGATCAACAGTATCGTGAAACACACTTTCCACAAACAAAACCCATGAAGGTTCCATTCGCTTTGTCCACCATGTTTTTTTTAACGAATGAAAAAAAGCTTCTTCACCTTGTAAACGAAAAATAAAATCTAGAAATGCGAATGGACGGGTTGTTGCGAGCGCTTTTGTCCACTCTTGAAGGATACGTTCCGCAGGCAAGGCATTCGTCTCAGGCAATATTTGATCAATCCATAACATCGTTCGCTTTTCAACAGTAAAACCATAGACAGCGGCAAAACGACCTGCACGATACACACGTAATGGATCCTCAAGAAAAGCTTCCGAAACTGCACGAAGTTGACCACGTTCCAAATCTTCTTTACCATAATAAGGGTCATAAAGAGTATCCGTCAACACGTCGATCGCCATGGCATTTACCGTAAAATCTCGACGATTTAAATCTTCATATAAAGTAATATCCTGATCAGCGATGGTCAAGAAATCTTGATGCCTTTTTCCTTGCTTGCTTTCCTTTCTTGCCAGCGCGATGTCGATCCACTCACCATCGATTTTGACTTTATAGACAGCAAATGCATGACCAACTTTGTGCCAATTGATAAAATGACTTTCAATGATATTTTCATTCAAACCTTCGATGACATAATCCTTATCCTTTGCAACGATCGAAAGAAAACGATCACGAACGGCACCGCCAACGAGATAAAGTCTCCCTCCGAGTTGTGCAATCTGTTGCGCAAGTTGCTCGATAGCTATCAACAAGAATCACCTCGATAAACAAGAAAAAGAGACGGAACATGCCGTCTCTTCCATCTCTTTGGTAATTTTACGAACGCGATTGCGGATCAAAGGCATCGCGAAGGCCATCGCCGATAAAGTTGATCGATAAAATGGTAAGCACGATCATCACAACGGGAGGAATCCATGCGTAAGGTTTCGTGCTTAACGAGATATAGTCCGAATAGGTGTTTAACATCGCACCCCAAGATGCAACAGATGGCGGAACACCTAGCCCTAGAAAAGACAGACCAGCATCCAACCCAACATACCCTGCAACGGACATACTTACTAACACGGTAAGTAAGCTTAAGGTATTTGGTAAAATATGTCTAAAAATGATCCTCATTCGACTTGCACCAATCGTCACCGCACCGATCACATAATCCTGCTCACGAAGCTGTAAAAACACGCCACGAATCATCCGAGCAGCGCCTGGCCATGCAGTTAAACCAACAACAAGGATTAACATCCATTCATTGGAAGTATTAAAAATTGCTTCAAGGACAAGAACGAGTGAGATAAACGGAAAGTTAAGCATAATGTCAACAAAGCGCATCAGTAAATTATCGACCCATCCGCCCAAAAATCCAGAAATTCCACCATAGATCGTACCGAGTACCATCACCATGATCGAGGCAGCAAATGCAATCGTTAAGTCAACACGACCACCGTAGAGAACGCGCGCCATATTATCATAGCCATTACTATCCGTACCCAACCAGTGCAGTGCAGATGGACCTGCATCCGTATTCATGATATCCGGATTTGTTGGCGACCAGTGGGTGAACAGCGGGGCAAATACGGTAATAAAGATAATGATCAATAAAATGATCGAACCGGCTACCGCAAGTGGATTACGCATAAAGCGACCCATCGCCAATTGCAAAGGAGAACGTCCTCGCACCGCCTTGTGCGCTTTTGTTATTTCACCCTTCATTTTTGCTACATCACTCGCCATTGGAACGACTCCTTTCTCAATTCAGACGTATCCGTGGATCTGACGCTGCTAATAAGATATCCGCGATCAGATTTCCGATCAGAACCATGACGGCAAATAACAGCGTTGTCGCAAGAATTAGGGGATAATCACGATTTAGTGTAGCGTTAAGTGATAATTCACCCATTCCCGGCCAAGTAAAAATCTGTTCAATCAAAATCGCACCACCGAATAAACCACCGATATCAAACCCAAATTGCGTAACAAGAGGAATAATCGCATTGCGAAAGATATGTCGAAACATAATTCTTTTCGAGCCTAATCCTTTCGCTTTAGCAGTGCGAACAAAATCGGCTACAATAATTTGAAGCGTATACCCACGCGTCAATCGCGTGTACCCAGCCAAGCTCGGTAAAGCAAGCGCTAACGCCGGAAGAAGAAGATGTTGGAGATGATCAAGAAAGCTTCCGGCGTTTGCGCCCGATGCCGAAATGGTCCCTTGTGAAGGTAACCAACCTAAGCTAAAGGAGAAGATGAACAATAAAAACAACGCAAACACAAAACCAGGTATCGAATATAACAAGACGGCGATAAACGAAAAGCTCACATCAAAAGGTCCATTAACTTTTCGCGCTTGATACAAGCCGATCGGAATCGAAATGATAAGAATCAAGATTTCAGCCGTTACAGCAAGCAATAACGTATTGGGAAGATAAGTGCCGATAAGTTGACTAACTGGTTGTTGGTAATTGTACGAAATCCCAAAATTCCCTTGCAAAATATTACCTATCCAATGAATATATTGTACAGGTAATGATTGATCTAACCCATTTTGCGCAAGCAAACGATGATAAAGGGCAGCGCCATTTTTGATTTTCGGGTTAAAAACTAATGCCTCAAACGCATTGCCTGGCATCGCATGCATCATTAAAAAACCGATCACCGTGATCACAAACAATGTTGGAATAAGGCCAAGTAGACGACGGATGATATAGGTGGCCACAAGTCACCCTCCTGACTTAGAAAAATCGGGGGCAAGGAAATCCTTGCCCCAGGACCATCAGTTCGAAAGATACCAACGATATGGGAACAGTAAACCATAAGGAGAAAACACAACGCCATGCAGTTTATTGCTGTAAGCCATGATCGATTCTCCATCGTACAAGAAGTTTTCTGGCATATTCTTACTAACTAAAGTTTGCCACTGATCGAGAATGTTTTTGCGATAACTGATGTCAAATGCAGCAGCCGTATGCTGTTCATGAATTAATTTATCGTTCAGTACGACAGCAGGATCTTTCGTATTTGTCCAATCGATCGACGTGATGTTTAAGTTATCCGTTGCACGCCATAAACCACGAGGATCTGGATCATTTGATAGATTCCAAGCTAATAAGAAACCTTGAATCGGTTGTTTTCCGTTTGCATCACCATTGAGTTGATTCAAAACTGTATTGAAATTGATCGGTGGATTTACGACGAGATTGATATGCACAGCGTTCAAGAATGACTTGATAAACGTTGCTTCCGTAGCAATTTGTGAATCACCTGAGGTAATCGTCAACGTCGGTGTAAACGGTCTGCCGCCCGGGGTCGTACGCCAACCATTTTTAATTTTAAATCCAGCTTGATCTAAAAGTTGGTTCGCTTTAGCTGGACTAAACGCGTAAGCGTTATTTAAAGCTTTATTATACCAAAAATTAACTGGTGGCAGTGGGCCGTTTTCAATGGTCGCAAATCCTTTTTCGAGCGCATTGATCAAAGCGGGGCGGTTGATCGCATACTCGACAGCTTGTCGGAATTTTACGTTGCTGAATTCCTTGCCATATACCGCATTGTTTAAACGCCAACCCAGATAATCGAAAGCATTATTTGGTGTGATCGTAAAATTCAATCCAGGGACTTTCTTCATCGCCGCATAATCTTTATGTTGAATACCTGCGATCGTCACTTGACCGGAAGCAAGATCTCCATCGACGACGTCCGGGGACACAACTTTAAAGACGTTTGTTGAGATATGCGGTACGCCCATAACATAATAAGGATTGGCTTTCATCGTGACCGATTGACCAGGAATGATCTGCGTCATGATGTAAGCGCCTGATCCTACAGGAATGAATTTATCGTATTGTGAACTTTTCCATTTGGACATCGGAATCTTACCGAGTAAGAAGGAAGGTAACGGCTGAATGCCTTGCCACATCGAGCCAAGCACAGCTGCATCAGGTTGTGCCATCGTCAATGAAAATTCCGAGTTAGAAATCTGTTTAAAACCCGATGGTGTCGTGCCATCTGTAATCGGATTAGACGCTCCGACAATGTTTTGAACGAGGTAACCATAAGAACCTTGATCTGCATTATTATACGATTTAGAGGCTAACCAATCGATTCCTAACTTAACATCAGCAATCGTAACCGGTTTACCATTGGACCATTTAGCTTTAGGACTTAATTGGAAAAATATCGTTTTGCGATCTTTAGAATACCACCATTTATTGACGAGATCACCGATTAAATGATCGTTTTGATCAATTGATAACAAAGTATCAAACTGATACCCAAGTATTTGTTGGGTATAGACCGAAGAATCCAACATAGGAATCATATTGGCGCCAAACTGTGTACTAAATGTCTGAACGATTGTACCACCATTCGTAATACCTGAAAGCTTAGGCGTCGTATGCGCACTGGCGGCGGTGCCGAGACTGGCAAGCAATGAACCAAAAGACAATACCGCTGCGGCAGACATCATAATACTGCGTTTTTTCATCAAACAACTACCCCCTGTATATGTTTTTCGCATCGGTTACTATCACGAATATAAGTGACAAGCAACTTGATGTTGGTCGTTGTAAGCGATCAACTCTGGACGTTCGACGCGACAGACGTCCATCACCTTAGGACAACGCGTATGAAAAGCGCATCCTGAAGGTGGCTTAGCGGGGCTTGGAACATCCCCTGTAAGTACGATTCGCTCTCTGCTTTGATGTCGCTTCGGTTCTGGCGCTGCCGACAATAAGGCTTGCGTATACGGATGAAGAGGATTCGCATACAAGCTTTTTTTATCAGCGATTTCTGCCATACGACCGAGATACATCACACCGACGCGATCACTGATGTGTTTGACGACGGCGAGGTTATGCGAGATGAACACATACGAAAGTCCAAACTCCTTACGGAGGTCCGCTAACAAGTTAAGTACTTGCGCTTGAATCGATACATCAAGCGCTGATACAGCTTCATCAGCAACGATCAACGAAGGTCGCAGTGCAAGCGCACGCGCAATAGCAATTCGCTGACGCTGTCCACCAGAGAACTCATGCGGAAATCGCAATCGGGCATCTGGAGATAAACCAACGACTTCAAGTAAACGAGCAACCTCATCGCGAATCTCCGCTCTCGAACCTTTGTGATTGACCACAAGCGGTTCGGCGATCAGCGTACCAACATTCATACGTGGATTGAGTGAGGAGTAAGGATCTTGAAACACCATCTGAAACTGTTGGCGTAACGTGCGAAGGTGATTACCACGTATTTTGGTAATATCTTTACCGTTAAACATGATCGATCCTGACGTCGAATCAAGCACACGCATGATCATGCGACCTGTCGTGGATTTACCACAACCTGACTCGCCGACGATTCCGAGGGTCTCACCCTTTTTAAGCGTAAAAGAAACATCATCTACCGCTTTGACATCACCGACATGGCGTCGCAATACGCCACCGTGAATAGGAAAGTATTTTTTTAAGTTTTTTACTTCTAACAGGTATTCCCCAGGCAGTGAAACGGGGGCGTCTTGCGAAAGCATTTGTAATTCGGCCATCTTCCAACCGCCTTTCTTACTTGGTTACTAAATGACACCGCACCCAATGTCCTGTACGGACTTCTTGTAATTCGGGCATGGTTTCACGACATCTTGTTTCAACAAGCGAACAGCGATCCGCAAAGCGACAGCCGACAGGAAAATTCGCAGCACTCGGTACGGTACCAGGAATGGCATAAAGACGATCGCGTTCCTCGTCGATAACGGGAATGGAAGCAAGAAGTGCTTTCGTATACGGATGCAGAGTGACCTCAAACACATCATCCGCAGTTCCGGATTCGACCACTTGCCCGCCGTACATGACGATCATATCGTCTGCCATCTCGGCGATCACGCCAAGATCATGGGTAATCAAAACAACAGAAGTACCTGTGCGATCGCGTAAATCTTTCATCAGTTCCAGAACTTGAGCTTGAATGGTTACGTCAAGTGCCGTGGTAGGTTCATCAGCAATGAGCAACTTGGGTTCACAAGACATCGCCATCGCGATCATCGCTCTTTGCCGCATCCCACCAGAAAGTTGATGAGGATATTCCTTGACGATCTGTTCCGCTCTTGCAAAACCGACACTTCGCAACATTTCGATCGCTTTGGCCATCGCTTCCGATTTACGCATTGAACGATGTTTGATCAACATCTCACTGATTTGTTCACCGATCGTCAATACCGGATTGAGTGCCGTCATCGGTTCCTGAAAAATCATCGAAACGAGGTTACCACGCACATTTTCCATTTGCTTGTCAGAAAGTTTCACGAGATCCATATCTTCCAAAAGAATCTCACCTTCTACGATCTTACCTTGAGGACCAGGTACTAAACCCATAATCGAAAGCGAAGTCATACTTTTACCACTTCCCGATTCGCCGACAATGCCAAGAACTCTACCTTTACCGACTACGAAGTCCACACCATCGACAGCCTTAACTTGTGAATGACGGGAAGTAAAATACGTTTTGAGATTTTTAACCTTTAGCAAAGGTTCAGACATGCTGCACCCCCAGAATGGATCATCCTATATATAGTTAATTAGGTTATGAATGCGCGTTCAATTTGAACTCATGGTTTACATCATAACGTGATAATCATAAAAGTCAAGATGGCAGAAGCAGGATTTTTTATGCGCAAATTTTAATTAAAATTCAGTGTAAAATCCTTTAATGTCCTTCACACTAACACAGAAATCACCAGAAGGCAAATGTATAAACCCTGTATAAACGATGAATTTGTATGCAATATGATCACATGTGTCCTTATTAAAAAGACATATTGCGCACATTTTTCATAACTTAAAGTAAACTAAGTTTAGTTAGATTTTCTCAATCTTAAAATAATTTAAGTAACATGCGCAGGCACATGCATACCTTACAACCAATAAAACTCGTCGCAATCAATCCATGTGTTTATTGTAATCAGATCGTAATCTAATGTCAACTATTCTAACACATTTCGTTGATTTACGTGATGAGTGTTACTATTTTAGACAGGTTATCTCATGAAATACACTTTATCAGTATAATACTTCACATAGCCAACGCGTCTATGCACAAAAGCAAAAAAGGATCACCGATCTAACGATCGGCGATCCTTTGGTTGATTTACTTAAATTTCTAATACATTAATACGAAATCCGCGGATCCACAAAAGCATACAAAATATCGGCTAACAAATTACCAAGGACAGTAACAAGACCGATAAACACGGTGATTCCCATGATAATCGGATAATCGCGGGCATTAACCGCATCCCAGTAAAGCAATCCCATACCAGGATAGTTAAATATCTCTTCAATAAATAAAGCTCCACTTAACAAGGCAGGTAAGGAAAGACCGAGCAGCGTGATGAGGGGCAATATCGAGTTACGTAAAGCATGGACGAAAATTACGTGAAACTCTTTAGCGCCTTTCATCCTAGCGGTTCGCACATAGTCTTGTAATAATGCCTCTCGCATCGAAGACCGCATATACCGCGCCCATCCAGCGACAGAAACGATAAACAAAGATGCGATCGGTAAAACGAGATGTTTGGCCCAGTCACCAAAGCCTGGATTTGATAATTGCATGTTGACGATACCACTTGAAGGTAACCAAGGCAGATCAACGGAAAATATAATTACCAGAATGATACCTAGCCAGAACGTAGGCATCGAGTAGAAAAAGTAGTTGATAACCGTAACGAATTGATCAAATTTCGTGTTTTCGAAGTAGGCTTGCACCGAACCGAGAAATACGGCGAAAAGATGGGCTAACAAAACTGCGAGCACAACGATAATGATCGTGTGCGGAAGTGCCTGTAACATCAAAGAAACTACCGGCTTATCATACGTATAAGATTGTCCGAAATTTCCTTGTAATAGATCCCCTAGCCAAACGAAATACTGGACATACAACGGTTTATCCAAACCTAGCGTTTTGGTTAATTCGGCTGCACGCTCGACCGTATAATGTGTACCTAGCAACACACGGATAGGATTACCTGGTACGACATGGATCATAATAAAGGAAAGAATCGTGACACCAAGCACAGTCGGTATAGCTTCTAAAATTCTTCGACTGATATAGGCTATCAAGTCGCATTCCTCCTCGGGTAACCTTGCATCAAGACGATCCGTTGAGACAAATTCATCCTCTTATCTCTCCCTTGTCTCAATCGCATTGCGTAGACCGTCGCCGATCAAATTGATGGAAACTTGAACGATAAGGATGCAAAGTCCTGGCGGATAGATCAGCCACCAAGAATTTTGGAACATATAATTCATACCATCAGAAAGCATTCCGCCCCAGTTTGGCGTCGGCGGTGGAAGCCCTAAGCCTAAGAAACTAAGCCCTGCCATGGATAGAATAGCATCGGCAACTTGGAAAGTTGCTGCCACTAATACCGTTCCGATGATATTAGGTAATACATAACGAAGCATAATGCGAAACCGACCGATACCAAGCGCTAGCGCCGATTCGACATACAACTGATTCTTGATCGTCATCGCTTCACCACGCACGAGACGACTTACGCCTAACCAAGCGGTGGAGGCAAGTACGAGAATCATCACTAAGATATTCGGTTGAAATGCAACATCAAGAAACAACAGAATAAAAATTGATGGAATCGCGAGAAGAATATCGACAATACGCATCAAAATCGTATCGACCCATCCTCCTACCATTCCACTGATCATGCCGTAAAATGTACCAAATAACATCGCAACGATTGCGGAAGCAAACCCTACTTCTATCGAAGATTGGCCACCTACCATCAATTGCGACAGCACATTATGACCTAGGCTATCAGTCCCAAGTGGAAATTGCGCATTCGGCCCGATATCGGTCGAAAGAATGTGAGGATTGATAGCACTTTTTCGATAAAGCAAAGGACCGACAAAAGAAAACAATAATAGCGCAAGCAATAAAAAACCGCCGAGTTTTGTCATTCCAGATCGCCAAAAGCGCTTGAGGAATTTCGGCCGCTCATCACGATGTGCCGTAAGCATAGATGCTTCGACAACGGTAGCCTCTTGAATCATAGGCTCTCCTTTCGCTCGGGGCATATGATGCCCCGAGCCTTTTCCGGAAGTTAAGACGATCTACGACACTACCTTTACCTTACGAGACTGTCCAATATTGCATTTGTGGGAAGGCTGTCGCTGAATCAAGGTATTGGTATACGTTGTGCGCATTTGGTCCAACAACTTGAAGTGTAGCCGTGTTTTGTCCCCAAAGGAACGGTAGCACTTTGGCTGTATAATCTTCGTACGCCATGAAATGCTGCATTGTAATCGTACTATTTGCATAAGGTGTGTGTGTCGCAGCAATCAAGGCATCTTCATGCGGATCAGCGAATCCAGTTCCTGAAGGAGCTGTTGAGGCGAACAATTGACCACCAGTCGGATAGAAGCCAGGTCCGTTGTAAAACCATCCTGAACCTGTTGCAAGTGCCCATGAATGGTCGCTCTTATTGCTCGTTACAGCGATTTCTGTGCTAAATGGAATCAATTTAATGGTAACATTAACGCCGATTTGTGCCCAGTCCTGCTTCATCAATTCCGCGGTGTCCGTACCAGCTGTTGACCCTGAAGCAACAAGCATGGTAAAACTCAATTTTTGATTACCTTTTTGCATCACACCATTTTTCATTTTCCAGCCGTGTGATGTAAGCAATTGTTTTGCTTTAGCAAGATTAAAAGGATAAATCGGTTTAGACAATTTTGGATCCAAGAATGTTGTTTTTGGTGTCGGCGGGATTGGACCTGTCAAAGGAACTGCATATCCTTTGTAGATATCTTGCGAAATCCCATTGTTATCAAGACTCATTTGCAAAGCTTGACGAACATACAATTGATCAAAGATCGATTTGGTTGGCGAACCTGGCCACATATTCATTTCCGTCCAGAAAATACCAAATCCATATTCCGCCTTAACCGTATCGCCGACACTGGTCAACACGCCTTCAGAACCGATCTCTGAGGGATCCAAGTAACCGACATTCAATTGTCCGGTACGAAGCGCTGCAAGTTCTTGTGTATTGGATGATTCATAGTTAAAGACGATCTTACTCACCGTGGATTTATGACCAGGATACGTCGGGTTAGGAACGATCGTCCAAGCTTGGTTTTCAATACCGCTTTGCATTTTGAACGGTCCGTCGACTACTGTGTCAAACATTGGCTTTGTAGCATTAGCACCGAGGTATTTCACTTCTTGCGTGGGGTTCGAATATTTATCCCAAGCTGCTGCAGGCATCGGAGTTAATTGGATAATGCCGTTATATTCAAACCATTGTTGGTTGGCCGGTTTATCAAGGGTGATCGTTAGTTCATAAGGGTTGTTCGCAACGACATTTTTAATACCATTCGGGATATCACCAGTCCCTGCACCAACGAATGGCCACGGTGCTGGCGCATTGCTCGCCGAAGCTGCTTTAATCATATTCCACGTAAACATCACGTCTTTGGTTGTGACAGGTTGACCATTCGACCATTTCCATTTCTTGTTGAGAAAGACATGATAAACGGTACCTTTGGCATTATACGTAACTTTATCCGCGATGGAAGACTTCCAATTGATTGAATAGTCGTTATTAATCCAGAGCATCGGTTTGTAAAGTTGGTCGATAAGTTGCGAGTTCGCTACACTATCATTAGCAGCATCAAACATCGGAATGAACCAAGTGAGGTTCGTTTGTGGAGATTCTGCAAATTCAATCGCGCCACCTGTAGCAGCAAACGTCGCCGGTGCAACCATGGCACCAGCACCTACTAACATCGTAATCGCAACAGCAACCGATTTCGTCAATTTTTTCATTCGTACATCCCCCTTTTGTTTTAGGAAACTCTTCTTCTTTGCCTAAGCGTTTCGCACGATCGCCAGGCACCACCCCTTTCAACGTAAATCGATTCGTTTATACACCTTCGCCAGGGTAGTGGCAAGCGACGAAATGGCCGGTTTGAATTTCTCGCCATTCGGGCACTTCTTTTTTACATTGCTCTTTCGCGATAGGACACCGTGTATGAAATACGCATCCCGATGGCGGATTCGCTGGACTCGGAATATCGCCTTGTAATATCACACGTTCTTTTCGAACTTCGGGATTCGGTACCGGTACCGCTGAAAGCAAAGCTTTTGAATAAGGGTGTAAAGGATTAAAAAACAATTCATCCGATGTTGCCAATTCCGCCATTTTACCGAGGTACATCACAAGCACCCGATTGCTGATGTGCTTGACCACAGAAAGATCATACGCCACAAAAAGATAGGTGAGATTAAAATCTTTTTGCACATCTTCAAGCAAGTTGATTACCTGGGATTGTACAGACACATCAAGCGCAGCTACCGGTTCATCAAGTATCATCAATTTCGGATTAAGCACAAGCGCTCGCGCGATACCGATCCGTTGTCGTTGGCCACCGGAAAATTCATGAGGAAAGCGGGATGCATAAGATGGATCCAACCCAACTTTTTGCATAAGTGCTCTTACTCGCTCTGCGCGTTCTTTGCCATTATAGAGACCATGCACGTACATCGGTTCCGTAAGCGTTTGCATGATCGAATACCGAGGATTGAGTGATGCATAAGGATCTTGGAAAACGATCTGCATTTTTTTGCGCATTGCGCGCATTTGCGCATGTGAATATTTTCGAATATCGTTACCTTCAAAGATAATTTTTCCATCCGTCGGCTCAATCAACCGAAGGATACTTCGACCGAGCGTTGATTTACCACATCCCGATTCACCGACGATCCCTAAGGTTTCTCCTTCGTTTACCTGTAAGGAGACACCATCAACTGCACGAACATGACCTTGTACCGTTTTTAAAAAACCACCGCGGACAGGAAAATATTTTTTAATATTTTGTACATCGAGTAACACATTGCTCATCGGTCATACCGCCTTTGTCTCATTCAAAAAACAACGAGAAAGATGCCCTTGCTCAAAATCATAGAGATCAGGCGCCTCTGTT
>JABEUY010000082.1 GCA_013044175.1 Bacilli bacterium | reverse complement strand
TTTTCATAGATGGGTGAAACTTCATCAAAATAATCTTGTTCTGCTTGATAAAATTCATCGGTTGTATCAATTGTCATCCGAATCATCGCAATTTCTCGTTGTGTTTCAAATTCCGTACGGATGGCATTAATTTGTTGCATGACTTCAATGGCTGCTTCAAGATCAGATGCTTCTTTGAATTGGGTAACACATTGCAAGAAATCTTTTTCTACCGTTTCCAAAGAGGGGCGTTGATAAGGAAATTCATGAAATTTCATCAGAAGGTTTTTCCTTTCTTTGTCGAGTCTTTTGAGAAACAATTCTATCCTAGAGGAAGTGGATTGGAAAGGCAAATTTCGCTTTAAAGTGATAAAACCCCTACCGCGAAAATAGCGGATGGGGTCTTATCGCTAGGAAATAAATCTTAATTACCGTATACAGATGAGTACACGGATGAAGTTACAGTTTGCGATGGAGGAGCAGGCGGTTGAATGCCGATCGTATAAGAACCACCGCTCGTGGAGAAGAGCCAGGCTCCCTGACCGGGTTGTAAGGATACTGTACCTGTCAAGGCTTGACTGTATTGCCCTGTCGTCGGATTGTACGTATAAGCGACATCACCCTTTTGCAAAGTAACCGACATGGCCGTTTGATACGGATTGCCAACCATACCCCATGTCATCGCCCCAATGTTGACAACTTCGCTGGCTGAACTCGGAGAATTCACTTGAACGGTACTTGGCGCAGATAGATAGACCCAAATGCCATCTCCTTGACTTTGTGATGTCGATTGATAACTGTGTCCGTTCCAAAAATAACTATAGACTTGAGAACCTGAAGTTTGTAAAGCATCAACGACATTTTGATCTACCAAATTCCAACCGGCCGAAAGCGTGACAGAAGTTTGCGCAGGAAGTTGCGGTGGATTACCGAAAGAAGATCCCGAATTGGAACTCGATCCACCATTCATAAAATTGGATAACCATTGAGAAATCGTTCCACTGCTTAGACCGTTGCCACTGTGTTGACCTTGACCAGACTGAAAATAATTACCTCCGTCGCCACCATCGTCCGCCAAAGCTGGTGTTACTGTAACGGAAGCAAGTGCGATTGTCGTAACGACAGTACTTACTAACCATCGATTCATTTTCATCCTTCATACACCTCCATGTCTTTGCGATTATGGTGTTGTTGGTGGTGCAGGCGGCGCAGGTGGTGTCGTCGATGACGTTCCACTCGATGCTTGCGTCGATGTTTGCCCGCTTGTTGTCGAACTTTGGGGTAAAGCAGCAATTTTTTGCGAGACGCGACTTATCCAGTTTGCAGTCTGTTGATCAAACTGTGTGGATTCTTTCGATAATTTTGTGACGAGATTCATGAGACGATGTATGGCTTCTTTATTACTAGGCTGACTTTGCATTCTTTTTGCTTGTGACGTGATCATCAAAATCTGCTGATTGATTTTATCTGCATTTTTTGTAAGTTGTTTTTGCCCTGAAGCAACAAGTTTTTGCAAGGCATTTTGCGGTGAATTATCCGTAGAACCAAGCTTATTGGCAGCCTCACGAAATTTGGCTGTATCTTGTTGAAGTTTTAGCAAAGCACTTTTAAGACTTGTTAAACTTGTCGCTTTGGAAATAGCCGTTACATCACTTTGCAGATAAGCACTTACTTGCGCATCAACAGTAGGCAGAATCGCCGATGTCGAAGAGGTTGAAAGTGCTGATTTTGCTTGGTTTATGACATTTGTCCATTTGCTCTGATCGGTCGATTCACTTTGTTTTGCATTTTGAACAGCTTGAAACGATTGGGAAATCGCTTGCGTTGCTGATGGTGTGACACTATCCGCAAAAACCGGGGTAGCTAGACCAACTGACAAAAACAGTGTAGAAGCCGTTAACATGACTGATGTTTTCTTCCACATAAATACCCCTCCTCTCCTTTTATAACGACAAGGACGAAAAACAAAAATCAAGCCCTTTCGGTAGTTCAGCCACCCTGACCCTGTCACTACAAGGCGTTAGGTCTGTAACTTTGCGTCCTCATCTTTCGATAAGTTTGCCGTTCTCGTTTGACTTGTCGATTACTATGATTCTAGCATGAATTTTCAAAACAATAAAGTGGTTTCGAAAAAAAATGTAATCAAAACGTAAACCTCGGTTTGATACCCGAGGTTTACGTTTTGATGGCTTTATATCATTGGATAACGAATGTCTCCACCATCGTTTCAAGTTGTTCAGCTAGTTTTTCTAAGGATCTTGCTGAAGCAGCAATCTCCTCCATACTGGCGAGTTGTTCCTCCGTTTCTCTTGAAATGTTGTGCGTCGAAGAACTATTATGATTGGCGATTTCTTGGATTTGCTTCATGGAGCGAACAACACCTTCACTATTTTCAGCCATGGCAACCACGCCGGATGATACTTCGTGGATTTGCTGAGTAACGTTCGTGATGGCTTCTTGAATCGCGAGTAACGATTGATTGGCTTTTGTGACCGCTTGTGTCCCATCTTCGGTAACTTGCGTTGCTTGACCGGTCAAAGCGATCGCATTTTCGGTATCTGATTTAATCGTACCGACCAATTTAACGATTTGTTCTGCTGAAGAAGCGGATTGAGCTGCTAAATGTCGAACTTCATCGGCAACGACTGCAAAACCTTTACCGTGTTCCCCAGCTCTTGCAGCTTCAATGGCAGCATTTAAAGCAAGCAGATTCGTTTGCTCCGTAATTTCCGTGATCACGGTAACGATCTCACCAATTTGTTGAGAACGACCGCCAAGTACATTGACCGCTTTTTCAAGTGACTGAACACTTTGTTTAATTTGGTTCATGCCTGATGATACGAGATCCATGTTTTCTTTACCTTGAATGGCCATGGTAGATGCTTGTGATGAAGCTTTTGTCACTTCATTGGCTCTTTCCGAAATTTGCTGAATCTGCGAGGAAATATTATCGACAGCATGTGTGCTATTTTCAACCGTCGATAATTGTTGGTTCGATCCTCCTGCAACTTCTTGAATCGTTAAAGCGATGTGTTCGGTTGAATAGCTGTTTTCTTCAGCACTCGCTGCAAGTTGAACGGAAGCGGATGCAAGTTGTGTCGATGTTTCGGTTACATTTAAGATCAAAGAACGTAACGATTGCGTCATGTGATTAAAACTTTCACTGAGGTGACCGATAATATCTTTGGTATTGACAATAACTTCTTCCGTCAAATCCCCTTCACTGACTTTATTGACCGCGGTGGAAAGACGTCGCAAAGGTCGCATGATGGATATATAGAGCGCGATTAATAGCAAGGAAAAGACAAGGATCGATCCGACAATAACGATAATCGTGGTTTGCAAAATTCCTTTGAGCGCTGATCGAATTGTTGATTGATAAATAAC
Organism: Bacilli bacterium; assembly: GCA_013044175.1. Lineage (GTDB taxonomy): Bacteria > Bacillota > Bacilli > Alicyclobacillales > SLC66 > JABEUY01. Next base: position 22,774 of record JABEUY010000082.1, on the reverse strand, counting down.
CTGACCGATTTTCCAACCTGTCGTTGCATCGGTCAGATACGTGATAAAGGCAGATTGACCATTTACGATCGTTTGATATTGCCCTGTTGTATTTTGAAACATCGTCGTTGCAAAACTGGGTAAATTTTTACCTGGTGCTGTCGTTTTATCAACGAGAACGTGTTTCGTATTATCATAAATAACGTAAAAACCTTGATTTTGTTGATCCAAACTGCTTACATTTGCCGCAAATTGTTTTAAGTTAAGATCCAAAGCAAAGACACCACTCTGATCATTGAGTGTGCGTGCGATCGTGATGATAATATCACCAGTGCCTGCATCGATGTAAGGTGCTGTAATCACAGCTTGTCCAGGATGTTGCATCGCGAGTTGGTACCATGGTCTTTGGCGAGGATCATAGCCTGCTGGAAGTTGTGCTGCAGGCGATAAAAACATAGAGCCCTTAGAAGTACCTTCATACGTGTTTAAAATGGAAGGATGTTGATTTTTATAGTTATTTATCATTGCCATACGGGATTTCGAGGAAGTCTTTTGCGTAAGAAGCATTGAAAAATAGTTAACGTCTTGAATCTCAGGTTTAATTTCCCTGATAATGTTGTTATCAACCAAGGCTACGTTTTGTTTTGAATTCGAGAGAATTTGTGCTTGGACACTGTTATTGGTGAGCATGTAGGATACAAGACTAATAACTAGCGTAGGTAATAAAAGGACGAGTAAAAAAGAGAAAATCAGACGTTGTTGTAGGCCAAGTCGCATAAAATCCTCTCCTTTATGACGCTTACTTTATCTGCACAATAACCATTGCTCTCCTCTCTTACCGTAATCATAATGGTTTTAATTTTAATTTATCTTCCACTTTGTGTCAATGATATTGTTAAACTATTTCTCGTAAAATTAGCACATTGACACCTTCAAGCTTGTTCATTATCATGAATAAGCATTCTAAATAAATACTAGTAAAACACTATGTTTTATCGTTAAAGGAGGTTTACCTATTGTCAGACCAACTTGTTCAGAACCCTTGGTCATCGAAGTTCAAGGGATCAGGTAAGCATCGTTTTGTTTTTCCTGTTATTATTTTTTTCATTTTATTGATCGTTGGTGAATTCTATGTAAAATGGGATCCCTATTATCATAAAGTTTTTGTCGCCGCGGCTAAACATTCGATTGGTTCATCGATCGTCAGTGGTAAAACCGATATCGCACCAGCGGTCGGTATCGGTGCAGCCTGGCATTATGCTGTCACTTATTTTTTAGCGATTTGGCAAGCGCTTGTTGTCGGGATCGTGGTTGGGGCAGCGGTACAAGTATTACTTCCTTCGACGTGGATTTTACGTCTTTTTACAAAACGATCCTTTTCGAGTGTTGCAAAGGCTGGCGTAATGGCATTACCCGGTATGATGTGTACCTGTTGTGGAGCGCCGATTGCAGCCGGACTTCGCGAATCAAAAGCTTCAGTAGGATCTGCTCTCGCCTTTTGGCTCGGTAATCCAGTACTCAACCCTGCAACGATAATTTTTATGGGGTTTGTGTTAGGTTGGAATTTCGCACTTTTTCGTATTGTATTTGGTCTATTTCTCGTGTTTGGCGTCAGCTACTTGGCTGATCGATTCACTGGTAATAAGCAAGGTGAAAATTGGTCGATGCGATTTACTTCAGAAAAGACGATCGATGCCACCGATTTATTCTCGGATCAGCGACCGATATGGATGCGATTCTTTCTCCAAGTTGCAAAAATGTCAGTGACGATGTTGCCTGCCTATATCATCGTTGTTTTACTCGTGGGTGGCGTTCGTGCATGGTTTTTCCCTGTTCTTGGCCCACATGCATCTGGTCTATTATGGTTGATTGGGTTAGCTTTTGCTGGAACACTTTTTGTAATACCTACAGCCGCAGAAGTCCCCATCGTACAAACATTACTTCATTTCGGTCTAGGTCTTGGTCCGGCAGCAGCACTTTTGCTAACCTTGCCTACGATCAGCGCTCCTTCGATCGCGATCGTTTGGAACGCTTTTCCGAAAAAAGCGCTTTTCTTTACCGCGTTTGCAACATTTCTTGTCGGTATTGTCGGCGGTTTGGTCGGGATGGTCGTGCTGTAACGGTTCAATAAAGACAAAGGGGCGTGCAACCATGATCTGGTGTGCACGCCCCCTTTCTTTTTTATTCAAATGCTTCACGTAAAGCGATTGTCGCCTGAACCATGTGCTGTAAACTTTCCCATGTTTCTTTTTCACCTCGTGTTTTTAGCCCACAATCTGGATTGATCCAAACAGAGTCCATAGTAAGGTGCGACGAGATTTGCGTAATCACTTCTTTGATTTCGTCAACTTGTGGAATACGAGGTGAATGAATATCATAGACACCTGGACCCACTTGCGTTTGAAAATGCCGATCTTGTAAAACTTGAAGTAATGCGAGATCCGAGCGAGCTGCTTCAAAGGTGATGACATCGGCATCCATTTGATCGATCTCTTCGATAATATCCTGAAATTCGCTATAACACATATGCGTATGAATTTGTGTCTGTGGTTGCACACTGGCATGCACCAAACGAAAGGCTGGGATGGCAAAAGACAAATACTTCGCATCCCAATCACCCATACGCAATGGGAGTTTTTCGCGAAGAGCCGCTTCATCAATTTGAATAATCGTGATACCCGCTTTTTCTAGATCGTGTACTTCTTCTTTTATCGCAAGTGCAATTTGCATAGCGATTTCACTTTTGGGAATATCTACGCGGTGAAATGACCAATTTAACATGGTAATCGGCCCTGTCAACATGCCTTTGACCGGATGATCGGTTAACTGATTCGCAAAAGCAGTGAGGGCAACGGTCATCGCTTTTCGTCTTTTGACATCACTAAAGATAATCGGAGGTTTCACACAACGCGTTCCGTACGATTGGACCCATCCTTTTTGGGTAAAAAGAAAACCTTCAAGTTGTTCGCCAAAAAATTCAACCATGTCATTACGTTCATACTCGCCATGGACGAAAACATCAAGACCGAGTTCTTCTTGCTTGGCGATAACACTTTTAATCTTAGTGCGAATCGCCTCATTGTATTGCGCCTCATCCAATTTTCCATCACGTAGATCCTTACGCCATTTCTTGATCTCTGCTGTTTGTGGAAATGATCCAATGGTCGTTGTGGGAAGTAGAGGAAGACCAAGGGTGGTTTTTTGTATTTCTCTTCGTTTTGAGCGTGTAGGAAGTCGGATGAAATCTCTTTCGGTCAATGCAGCGATTTTAGCGCGAACGTCAGGTAGCTGTTGCTGCGATCGTTCACTTTTTGGAAAATTGCTTGGAAGAGAGGCTATACCTTTACGATCGTCATGCATAACCTCCATGCTGTTAGCCAGTTCTTTTAGTTCGACTAACTTTTCCATAGCAAAAGAGAAATGGGACAAAACGGATTCTGGTAACGTTGTCTCAACTTGTTTCGTATAAGGAACGTGTAACAAAGAACAAGAAGTGGATATCACCATCGTGACATCCCCAAGTTGAGCCTGTAAGGACTGTAGGGTTTGACGTGTAACTTGGTGATCATCGGCCCAGATGTTTTTACCATGGATCATCCCTGCAACAAGGTGTGTCTGTTGAGGAAAACCATATTGCAAGATGAGCGCCATGGTCTGCTCGCCTTCCACAAAATCCAATCCCAATGCATCAAAAGGCAGACGGATAAGTTGATCGTAAAGATCACGAACGTCACCAAAATAAGTCTGTAATAAGAGACGAGGACGATTGGGCATGGCGAGCAGATGTTCGTATATCTCGATGATCAACCGTTTTTCTTCAGGCGTAATGTCGGTGACGAAAGAGGGTTCATCAAACGCGATTATGTCAACTTGCCAAGTGCCCAACTTTACAAGAATCTCTTGATAAACGGGCATAAGCTCATTAGCCAATTCACGCAGGGATTTTGCCGATTTATTATCGGATAATTTCAAAAAAGTGAAAGGCCCGATCAAGACGGGCTTTGTGGTAAAACCGGCTTCCTGCGCTTCCTTGTATTCATCAAAAAGCTTCGTATCAGCTAAACGAAAGGTGGTTTCATCCGTGATTTCCGGAACGATGTAATGGTAATTCGTTGTAAACCATTTTTTCATGGGTAGCGCTTTTTGGTCGCCGTTCTCCCCTTGGTACCCTTTTGCCATCGCAAAATACGTATCGAGAGGACATAAACCAAGTTGCGTGTAGCGAAGAGGAATAGCATTAACGAGGCATGCCGTATCGAGCATCGTATCATAAAAGGAAAAGTCATTGGACGGTATCCAATCGATTCCCTTTTCCTTTTGCCAACGCCAGTGCGTCTTGCGTAAGTCTCTGGCGCGTTGAAGAAGGTCGTCTTGCGTGATACTGCCTTTCAAATAATTTTCAACTAAGCGTTTGAGTTCCCGATTCGCACCGATGCGCGGAAACCCGATGACCGAAATTAACATCCTTGCTTTCCCTCCACAAAATGTTGTGGGAGGAAATAGAAACACAAAAAATGCCTCTATCCCCGTTCCCCGAGAAGAGTTGCTCATCCCATCTTGGCAGGTCTCCTGACTTCCTGTGAAGCTGTTTCGCGCCTTCCCACCGAATTTCCGGCAGTGGCTACCATCTTGACTGGTTGGCGATCGCTATCAGGTTACAGTAGTGGGTGCTGTCCGGGATTTTCACCCGGTTCCCTATTCTCCCCTTGATCAAGGGGCACCAAAATGTTGACATGCGAATCTACTTGTCGTGATCTTACTTGTTTGTCCGTTGTCTGTCAATCCTTAAATATCGTTTGCACAAAATCATCGATCTGCTGTCGAATTGTATCGCGCACGTGGTAAAACTTCTCCATGATTTCTTCTTCTGTGCCTTGCGCCTTGGCAGGATCTTCTAAACCCCAATGAAAACGCAAAACGTGAGGTGGCGTAACAGGACATTTATCGTTCGCATCGCCACACAAGGTGATGACATAATCGACAGACTGTAATCGTTCGTCGTCGATTACGTCGGATGTTTGTTGCGAGATATCCACGCCGGCGTCTCGCATGGCTTGAACGGCTCTTGGATTCAGACCGTGTTGCTCAATGCCTGCACTATAGACCTCGAAACGATCGCTATACCGATGTTTCATCCAACCTTCTGCCATCTGACTGCGACAAGAATTTCCTGTGCAAAGAAAATAGACGCTCGCTTTTTTCATGCCCTTTTTTCCCTCCAAATAGTTTGTTGTAGCCAAAGTGCAACGTTAACTAAGCCGATCATCACGGGAACTTCGACAAGCGGACCGATAACGGCTGCGAAAGCAGCGCCAGAATTGATGCCAAACACACCCACAGCCACAGCAATAGCCAACTCAAAATTATTACTAGCTGCCGTAAAGGATAGGGTACAAGTGACGGAATACGAAGCACCAATACGCCGACCCATCCAAAAAGAAATGAGGAACATCACAACAAAATAAAGTAAGAGTGGAATCGCAATGCGAACGACGTCAAGCGGTAGGTCTACGATTAACTTCCCTTTTAACGAAAACATGACGATGATCGTAAAGAGCAAAGCGATCAAGGTAATTGGACTGATTTTAGGCACAACGTGTTTTTCGTACCAGGTTAGCCCTTTGACCTTCATGAAAAAATAACGGGTTAAAAACCCAGCGATAAACGGGACGCCGAGATAAAGTAGAACACTTTGCGCGACTTCAGGTACGGTGATCGCGATCGTCATACCAGGTAGACCAAGCCACCGCGGAATGATCGTTACAAAAAGATAGGCGTATATCGAATAAAATAGGATTTGAAAAATCGAGTTAAAGGCGACCAAACCAGCTGCGTATTGAGCATTGCCTTTAGAAAGATCATTCCAGACGATCACCATCGCAATGCAACGAGCCAAACCGATCATGATTAGTCCTACCATGTACTCGGGATACCCGCGTAAAAATAAGACAGCTAGAAAAAACATGAGAATCGGTCCGATCACCCAGTTTTGCAAGAGGGAAAGCCCGAGAATTTTACCATGGCGAAAAACTTGCCCCATTTCTTCATAACGCACTTTCGCAAGAGGTGGAAACATCATCAGCATTAAGCCGATCGCAATCGGCAGGGAGGTCGTACCCATTTGCCATACTTGTAGATGGGAAACGACTTGCGGCGCTGTATAACCCATGGCAATGCCAAACCCCATCGCGAGAAAAATCCATAAAGTGAGGTATCTGTCCAAAAAAGCTAATCGCTTCGTCACGAGCAGGTCGCCTCGCCTTCTAGGCAACGATCTGTACAGAATGCTCCGCTTCTTTCCACCTCTTCTTTACCATCAGGAAGTTCCGATAAGATCGCTTGAATCAGTGGCGTTTGATCATCAGCAAGTGCGTAATACACCCATTGTGCTGTTTTGCGTTCTTTGATGAAACCAGCTAGTCGCAATTTACGAAGATGTTGCGAAATACTTGGTTGTGACATCGCTAAGATCGCGACGAGTTCACAGACGCATCGTTCGCCATACGATAAAATCGCAAGGATTCGAAGCCTTGTTTTATCCGCAAGCGCCTTATACCGCTCAGCCGCCTCTTCAAACGTGTCAGACGTTGTCGTAACATGCATGAATCTCACTCCTTTTATATCACTACATGATTATATAAGAATATAATTATTTAATAAAGTCGAAAAAAGCCATGATTCGTTGATCGTGGCTTTTATTTTGGCTCGTGATTCCCTACATATTGTGAAATGATCGTATAAAGCGTATGAAGCACATCGATCAGCATTGGACCACACTGCAAAATCGTCGCTTCCAACGCAAAAATCGAACCGGTCGTTATCGCTGGTAATGTAGAATCGCCAAATCGCGTTGTAAAACTCGATCGATCAAACGGTTTCCCACACCAAGAAGCTAAGACGATCTGCGGAGCTGCTTTTACAACATCTTGCACGGTGACCGTTCTGTCCGCCACGTTTCTCCCCTGGCGCGATCGATCTTGAAATACGTCGTCACCGCCTGCGATTTCAATCAAATCACTGATCCAACCAGTCCCACAATACAGAGGATCCATCCATTCTTCAAAATAGACGCTTGGTCGCCATGGAAGCCGTGATGCCTGTTCACGAACCTTGTCTACTTCCATGCGCAGTTCTTGTATCCATAGCTTGGCTTTCTGTCGTTCATCCACGAGAATACCGATCAGTTCGATCGTAGAGAACATGTCTTCCAAACAATGCGGATTTAGATGCAATAATGTAGCACCTTGCTCAGCTAGCGCGTTGGCTAAATCACGTTGTACCCCTGAAGTTAACATAACGAGATCAGGGTTGCACGCCATAATGCGCGATACACTTCCCTTTTGAAACCCACTGACTTTAGGAATCAATAGGGCTTCCGTTGGCCTTGTCGTATAAGCCGAAATGCCGACGATGCGATCTAAGGCTCCCAAATGAAAGAAAACTTCAGGAAATTCAGCAGCTAAACAGACGATACGCTGGATGACAACCACCTCAAAATTCGATGCTTACTCTTTTAAACCTGTCTTTACATAATACGCGCCAAGGATAAAAAATAAAACACAAAGCGTGAAAGGTACGATTCCAATTTCCTTGAAGGCTGTCCCAAAAGGACCTAATTGAGTATCCCAACCTATATTGCCTTTTGTCAGAACAGAAGAATAAATAGAAACTGAAACCATCGTAAGCCCAAACAAAGTGACACTCGAAAAGATTCCGACCAAACCAATGAGAAGTTTCTTCATTTATTTAACCTCCTGTTCAGCTATGAATAGCATTGTGCGTTGATACTAACTTTTAATCTCAAGAAAATAATATCAGCAAATATAGTAATAATTATACAATCTTTTTTTCGTGATCTGCTCACGCCTTCGAAGCGGGAGAATTTATAGCTAAACAAAAGACAAGATCCTCGAGTTTTCTGAGGAGCCTTGTCAGCAAAGTCTTTTTGTGGAGCGGGTGATGGGAATCGAACCCACGCTACCAGCTTGGGAAGCTGGAGTTCTGCCATTGAACTACACCCGCACATGATATTAACTTTATACAAGATACCTCACACCACGCAAGAATTCAAGTGGTTAATCGAAATAGAGTGTGAAAACCTAAAGAAAAGTTTACGCAAAATGGGAGGAAAACATGCGATACTAGAAAAAAACAAAATGGGGTGTACACCGTGGGTTATCTTCGATCGATCACACGCGCAGCAGCTGTTAGTTTAGCGCTGGGATCTAGTTTTTTTGCATTACCAGGTACAGTTTTTGCCAGTACAACGCCAGCACCTGTATTACAAGCGCCACCGGTGGTAAATGGCGTTGTTGAAATTTCCACAGCAGGTCAATTAGAGTACGTAGATCAACATCAAGCCTTAGAGATCTCTCCCAATTCATCGCTCGTTTATCTTAGTGCTTCGATTGAATTGATGAATAATATCGATCTAAATGGATACCAATGGCATCCATTCGGGACTGCTGCTAATCTGTATCGAGGTCAATTTAATGGTCAAGGCTATAAGATTTCCAATTTCACAATCAAAGGAACCTCAGAAGGTGTTGGTTTTTTTGGAGTGACATACGTAGGAACGCACATTACGAACCTTGGTGTCGAAGGTTCGGTGACGGGAAACTATGATAGTGTCGGTTTATTAGTGGGTAGTTCTTCGAGCACAATTAAAGATTGTTATTCAGAAGGTTCTGTCACGGGTGCATCGTATTATGATGGTGGCCTCGTCGGATCGAATGGGGGAAGCATCACCGACAGCTATTCCACAGCGTCCGTTAGCGGACTCAATCAAGTTGGAGGTCTTGTGGGTCTTACTCAACTTGCAGTTAGTGGAGATTACGCGACGGGTTCTGTTACTTCAACACACAGCCATGATATTGGTGGATTAGTGGGGAATTATAATATGGGGTCGATTTATAATTCCTACTATGATCAAACAACCACAGGTCAAAAAGTAGGTATCGGTAACCCGAATTTTGGCGGAGCGACACCGTTAAGCGATACTGCCATGAAACTTGCCAGTTCATATACGTCTACACCGAGTTGGGATTTCACAAAAACATGGGGAATCGATCCGAGCATCAATAATGGCTATCCCTATCTTCGCAGCATGCTTAACTCCTATAGCAGTGCTAGCAATATAGCTGGAACGCTTCCTGAAGTTCCTCTAGCTGGTGCGCTCCCTATGATCGGAATCGGAACACTTGGTGCGATTATCTTTATTCGTCGTCAAAAAATAAATACTCGTTCTTTCTTACGTTAAGGCGTAATCCTAATGAGAGCCATCAAACGGAAAACTCCCCGTGTGATGGCTCTTTTTTATCCGCCGATATGGGACATTTCAACTTTGCGTGTGGCTGATTTTTGTGTCATTCGTAATTCGGAATAACGGTCATCTCGATGATGCCAGAGATTTTCGATTATCTTTTGTATATCGTCATCCCCTTTGCCTTCGCGCAGTGGTGATTTCAGATCAAACCCCTGTGAGGCAAAAAGGCATAAAAACAACCTGCCCTCTGCTGAAAGTCTTGCTCTTGTACACGCTCCACAAAACGGTGCTGTCACCGAAGCGATAACACCGATTTCGCCAAGACCATCTTCATAAAGGTAGCGATTCGCCACTTCCCCACGCTCAAGTGCTGCTGTTTTTTGGATAGGAAAACGTGCGCCAACACGCGCCAATATCTCTTTTGCAGGTACGACTTGATCGAGATTCCAATGATTAGAATTTCCGACATCCATAAATTCGATGAAACGAATAATGACGCCTTTATCCCTGCCAAATGCCGCCATCGCTTCAATCTCATGGTCATTGATGCCTTTCATGACGACCATGTTGATTTTCACAGGGGATAGTCCTGCATGCTGTGCGGCATCAATCGCAGTAAGCACCGTATTCACTGAGCATCCAACATCATTTAATCGTTGAAATATGCCATCATCTAAAGAATCAAGACTGATCGTGATGCGCTTTAAACCCGCCTGTTTTAATTTTTTGGCAAGTTCAGGAGTTAATCGCGAACCATTGGTCGTCATCGCGATATCTTCTATGCCATCGATATTCGCGATTTGCTCGACGATGGAAAGGAGATCGGCGCGTAGTAACGGTTCGCCGCCAGTTAGACGAACCTTGGTGACACCAAGGTTCGCAAAGATTTTCGTTAAACGAAGAATCTCTTGTTCATTCAAAACAGCTTGACGGGATAAAAATGCATAATCAGCACCAAATACCTCTTTGGGCATGCAGTACGCACAGCGAAAATTGCAACGATCGGTCAACGATATCCGTAGATCTCGCAAGGGTCGATTTCTTAGGTCTGTGATGGACATCGTGGACAACGTCTCCTTTAACGATAACGATTCCTCGCGCGATATTGCATAGGTGCACGCCATGGGAATCGAACTGGCGCGCTGTAGATATGAACAAGTCGCGTAAATGGTGTTGCTGCAAACAATAAAAAGGCACAAAAAATGTGAATCTGTAAAAGGATTGGCACATGCGCCATCAACGTGACGTTCGGATGAAAAACGAGGATTTCTCGAATCCAGGGATTGATCGTCAAACGATATTCATACGATCCGATGATGTTATTATAGAAGACCGTCTCGAAAAGCCCAAGTCCCATAATGACAAAGAGCGCGATTAAGGCAACATAATCGGATATCGTCGAATGGCGACGTACCAACGGATCGAACGTTCGCCGTAATAATAAAATCACGACACCAGAGAACGCCATCAACCCTGTGATACCACCAAACAAATTGGCCATGAAATGATACGTCTCAGTGGAGATATGGAAGAATTGATACACTTCAATCGGAATGAGCAACCCCATCACATGCCCTCCAAAGACAAAGAGGATACCCCAATGAAACAATAAACTCCCATAGCGCAACCATTTTTTCTCCAGCAGTTCACTTGATTTCGATGTCCAACGCAACGGTTGATAAATAAAGCGTAGAATGCTACCGACGATCATGATGGTTAATGCCGTATAAGGAAAAATCGCGTACAAAAAGATCAGCATCGAAATACCTCCTCGCTTGCGTAATCACAAGGATACGGTAGTTCTTCAAGGTCGGGGTTCTCTTGCTTCGGAGAAACGATATCTTCCTTGATCTTGCATTGTCGTTGAAGGAATGAAAATAAAGGACGATAGATTTCCTCTTGATCAACCGCTTGAAGCAGAAAATGCGCCATCTGTCCTACACGATGCTCAATCTCTTCATCATCATGGGAAGCGAGCCATTCGAGCAAAAGCGGAAGATAATCGGGTAATTGCGCATCGGGGATGAAACAACCACTTTGCTCAATTTTCTCTTTGATCACGAGTAAAGCTGGACCCCGTTCTCGGTCATCTCCATATTCATGAGCCGTAAGAAATAACGCCGTCTTTTCTTGAAAATCAAACAAGGTAACATAATGCACTTCCCGTTCCATTGCGTCCATGCCGACTAAGCCTTTTGCTGTCGCTGCTAATTCAGGAATACCCATGTCGATAATCTTTTCGAGCATACTAAAAAAAGCTGGATGCGAAGGATAGGCTAAAAGTGCTGAACAAGCGAGAAAGATTTCTTGACGATCGACTACTTCATGCATCAGAGTTGCCCTTCTTTCGGCGCAATGCCTTCGAGGCTACATGCCCCTTGGCGGTATGCGATATCTTGGTCTTCACGAATCGCCGTCGGTATGACGAAGCGATCTTGGTATTTGGCGACGGCGAAAAGTCTTGCCATTTCCTCGATTTGCGCTTGCGTCAATTGCAAAGATTGCAGATCCTGAGCAGAAAAACTTGGAATGCCAAGTTTCTTAGCCTGCATTTGACGTCGCATCGCTGTTAATCGCATCAGCACGTTTTCGATCACTGTCTCATCACCGGCACTCAGGATCGAAGCAAGATACGCAACAGGAATGCGCATCGCTTTGATCTGCTCTCGCAGTTGTGAAAACGAAAGATTTTCATCTTCGTGGATCGCCTGCATCATCGGACTTAACGGAGGTACATACCAAACCATGGGCAGCGTCCGATATTCTGGGTGGATGGGTAAGGCGACTTTCCATTTTACAGCCATCTGATAGACGGGTGAACGTTGTGCTGCTTCGATCCATGCCTCACGAATGCCAGCTTTTCGCGCTTCTTCGATGACTAAAGGGTCACAAGGATCAAGAAAAACAGAAAGTTGGGCTTCATATAACGCTTTTTCATCGACCACACTCGCCATGTCGCGGACACGATCAGCATCATAGAAAATTGGGCCGAGATACCGAATGCGGCCAACACACGTTTCTGAACAAACGGTAGGCATACCCGCTTCAATGCGCGGATAGCAAAAATGGCATTTCTCCGCTTTGTGTGTATTCCAATTAAAGTAGACTTTTTTATAGGGACAAGCACTCACACAAAATCGCCAGCCACGACATGCTTCTTGATCGACAAGAACGATGCCATCCTCTTCCCTCTTATAGATTGCTCCCGATGGACAGGCCGCCACACAAGCCGGATTTAAACAATGTTCACAAATTCTTGGCAGATACATCATAAAAGCTTGCTCATACGTAAAAGCGATTTCTTCCTGAAGTTGAGCAAGGTTAGGGTCGGTCGGCGCGATTTCAGGACCTCCTGCTAAATCGTCATCCCAGTTAGGACCCCATACAGGCTTCTCCATCGTTTTACCGGTCAAGAGCGATTTCGGTCGTGCGATAGGTTGATGCTTTTTTGTATCACTATTGATTAAATGCTCATAATCGTATGTCCAAGGCTCATAATAATCATGGATGGTAGGAAGATCCGGATTGTGAAAAATCGAAGCGAGTTTTTGCCAAGCACCGCCAGATTTTAATTGCAACTTCCCATTGCGTAACGTCCAACCTCCGCGAAATCGTTCCTGATCTTCCCAACTTTTAGGGAAGCCTGGCCCTGGTCTGGTTTCAACATTGTTAAACCACATATACTCTGCACCGGGGCGATTCGTCCATGTATTTTTACACGTCACGCTACAAGTGTGACAACCAATGCACTTGTCGAGATTCATGACCATCGCAATTTGCGCTTTAATCTTCAAGCCAATTCACCTCTTTTAAAGGACGGATGACGGTCATCACATCACGCTGATGCCCGGTCGGTCCATAGTAATTAAAGCCATAACCCAGTTGCGCATAACCGCCGATCATATGAGTTGGTTTTGGAATGATCCGTGTGACGCTGTTATGTGTACCTGCCCGATCTTTGGTAATTGCCGATCCCGGAACGCCGACAGTGCGATCTTGTGCGTGATACATCATAGCAATCCCTTGAGGAATGCGATGCGTAACGACCGCCCGTGCTGCAATAGCGCCATTGCGGTTATACACTTCGACCCAATCGTTATCGGCAATACCGATCGATTTGGCATCCTCGTTCGCCATCCAGATCGTTTGACCACCTCGAAAGAGCGACAGCATCCGTAAATTATCCGTATAGGTTGAATGAATGCCCCATTTTTGATGCGGTGTTAGATAACGGACGACGACCGTTTGCCCCTGATTCATGATTTTTTCATCGTGGGGCATGAAAGGTTCTAGTCCTAATGGTGGCCGAAAGGTAGGTAAGGCTTCGCCAAAGTCGCGCATCACTTCATGATCGACGTAAAAATGCTGACGACCGGTTAGCGTATGCCAGGGAATTTTTAATTCGACATTTGACGTAAAGGGAGAATACCGTCTTGTTTCGCTTTCAAGACCACTCCAGATCGGCGTTGCTAACGACAACCGAGGTTGTACGGTAAGATCTTCAAACGTATACGCGACTTCTTCTTTCCCGATCTCAACATGTTCGATCGGTAATCCCGTAATGGCAGCCAGTGCTTTCCATTGTTCATTCGCTCTTCGACCGTTTGTTGCTCCTGACAACGTAAGAATCGCTTCGGCCACTTGTCGTTCTTCTTGGATTCTTGGTTTTCCCGAACGAAGATCAGCTGCATCGGTAGTTTCATGAACACCAACACGTTGAATCAATTCGTCATACGCTTTTTCGCCTGAAATCTTGATGCCTTTTCCAGCGATTGCCGCTTTGGCGAGTGGTCCTACGGTAATCATTTGCTCATAAAGATGGGGATAATCCCGTTGTACAAGGATGAATTTGGGCATTGTTTTACCGGGAATCGGTTCAACTTCACCTGTTAGCCAATCTTTAACTTCGCCCAAAGGTTGTGCGATTTCATCGATTGAATCATGCGCTAATGGGGCCATGACGACATCCTCGGTCGCAGGCAGATAGATTTCCGCTAGTTCAGAGAAACGTTTTGCGATCGCAACAAACGCTTGCCAATCACTTTTTGTCTCATACGGTGGCGAAATGGCTGGCTGAAAGGGATGAATAAAAGGATGCATATCGGTGCTGCTGATATCATGTTTTTCATACCAGGTGGCAGCAGGTAAAACGATATCGGAGTAAAGCGCCGTACCTGTCATGCGAAAATCCATCGTCACAAGCAGATCGAGTTTTCCTTTTGGGATTTCTGGATTCATGACGATATCTTGAGGCGTCCAAAGGGAATCGGGTTTTGCAAGCGGATGACCGCTTGTCCCAAGTAAATGTTGTAAAAAGTATTCATGCCCTTTGCTGCTTGATCCAAGCAAGTTCGATCGCCAGACAAACAGGAGCCGAGGATACGTGCTTTCTTGATTAGGATGCTGCATGGCAAACGTGAGATCACCATCAACCAAGCGTTTTGCGATCGATTGTGCGATTTCAAATGCTGTTTGTGCGCCACTTTCCTTCGCTTTTTTCACCGTATCCAGTGAATTCTCAACGAATTGCGGAAACGAAGGTAACCATCCTAATCGAGCTGCTAATAGATTCATGTCCGCAGGATGCCTATCGGTAAATCGTCCGCCAAGGGGTGAACCGACCGTTTTCGTCGATAATTCTTCATAACGAAATTGTTCCGTGACAAAATAGAAAAATGAAGTTCCATTTTGTTGGCGTGCTGTGCTGATCCAATCTTTTGCAAAGGCGATCGTACCGAATCCTTCGACAGGACGAACTTTTTCTTGGCCGACATAGTGCGCCCATCCGCCGCCATTAACCCCTTGACAACCACAAAGTAGCACCAGATTGATGATGGCACGATACACCGTGTCGCTATGGTACCAATGATTCGTGCCAGCACCCAGCGCGATCAGCGCTTTTCCTTTCGTCATGTTGGCATGCGTGGCAAATTCGCGTGCGACACGAATACATAAAGCTCGATCCACGCCAGTGATCGCTTCTTGCCATGCGGGAGTAAACGGCGCGTTATCTTCGTAAGATAGAATTTCGTCAGTTGGATGGTAATGAGACACACCGACATGAGCGGCAAGCAGATCGAAGACGGTCGTAACCCACACTGCCTCCCCTGCATGATTGATCACTTTTTTTGCGGGTACATGACGAGTTCGAACATAGCTTTGTTCGGCAAAGTAAGGAAAAGACACTGCAAGCAGACTATCATGATGATCTTTGAGCGAAAGCGTTGCGCTAAAAGGTTGATCGTTCTCATCGCGTTCGATCAGATTCCATTTTTGTGAAGCTTCATAACGATAACCGAGACAGCCATTCGGGACGGCATAGTGGTCTGTCATCGCATCATAGATCAGTGTTTTCCATTCACCATGTTCGATGGCATGATCAAGATCACTCGCTCGTAAAAAGCGAGTCGCTGTATACCCATGTTCTCCTGGTGAAAGTATGATCAAAAAAGGAAGATCCGTATATTGCTTTACATACTGTTCAAAGTAGGGAGTCTGCTCATCAAAGTAAAATTCTTTAAGGATTACGTGGGTCATCGCCATGGCTAACGCAGCGTCTGTTCCTGCTTTTGCCGGAAGCCACGTATCGGCAAATTTGACGTATTCGGCGTAATCGGGACTTACCGCCGTCACTTTTGTCCCGTTATACCGAGCTTCTACCATAAAGTGAGCATCTGGTGTACGCGTCATCGGAAGATTCGTCCCCCAAATGATCATGTACGAAGCGTTATACCAATCTGCACTTTCAGGCACATCGGTCTGATCACCCCAAATCTGTGGCGAGGCAGGTGGAAGATCAGCATACCAATCGTAAAAACTTAACAGTGTACCACCGAGTAACGATAAGAAGCGCGCTCCTGCTGTATAACTGACTTGAGACATTGCGGGAATTGGACTAAATCCAATGATGCGATCTGGACCATAATGTTGAATCGTATGGATCGAAGAAGCCGCGAGTAAAGTCGTTACCTCATCCCATGTCGCGCGGATAAATCCACCCTTACCTCTTTTTTCTCGATATTGTTTAACGCGGTCAGGATTTTGCGTAATGTGATGATACGCGGTGATCGGGTCATGGCCTGCGGCGAGTTCTTGGCGCCAAAGCATTAAAAGCTCTTTTCGCACATAAGGATATTTGATGCGAAGCGGACTGTATTCGTACCAAGAGAAGCTAGCGCCACGTGGGCAACCGCGAGGTTCATATTCGGGCACATCCGCACCTAAAGACGGATAATCGGTCGCTTGCGTTTCGTAAGCGATTACGCCATTTTTCACATGAATTTTCCAACTACAAGAACCTGTACAGTTGACGCCATGCGTCGATCGCACGACCTTATCATGCTGCCAACGATTGCGATAGAGCTGTTCCCAATCACGGCTACGTGGACTTAATTCCGTCCAGTTAGCATTGATTCGTTCTCCACGAGTAAAATGAGAAAATACTTCCCAAAAATGTTGTCGTGAATCAGACATGGTTAGCAATCCTCCTTGATCTCGCGGGCTAAAGGATCAAAACGCGATCCTGTAATACGAAAAGCCGTATCGCCTTGCTTGATTTCATCGAGCAAAATATCGGGTGATGGTGCATTGGCAGCCACGAGGATTAAGCGTTCAACTTGGGGTGGTTCCTCCATGGCGAGAAGTAATGCTCGTAATTCTTTCGTGATTGCGCCAAAACGCATCGTGATAATCGCCAACAAATCTTCACGATCTACAGCAAGCAAATCGTTTTCAGACATTGGATTTCCCGCCTTTTCGCAATTCCCGTTCTTCGTGGGAACTATGTTGTTGTGACATGGCTAACAGCGCAAGAAATTGCGCAAGGATCGGTTGCAACATCGCCCCTTCTTCCTGCATCACCACGATCGATTGAAACGTGTCTCGCATCTGCTGATGTTCTTGCACAAATTGTTGCAGCGTGGATGAATCGAGAAAAGAAGTTGCTCCCCATGTCAAGTACAACCCCTCCTCCTCCTCTTTTGCATGAGCGAGTACTCTTGTGTTCCAATGCTCAAGGAGAAGATCGATCACCTTTTTGTGTTGCAAAAACTGTTCGGAATCAAGGCTTTGTAACAATTCAGTAAGTGCTTTCGCTTCTTCATAAGCGGCTTCGTGAATGGCTTGATGAGAATCATGCTGAAGTAGAGCCGGTCCTGACATAGTGATCTCCCTTTTGTCGTTTTTTTGTAAATAACGCGATGAGTAACGCGATGAAACACGTAATGCCTAATAGATAAAGGCCGCCAGCAAAACTACCTGAAGCTTGCATGATGGCTCCCATGACAAGCGGTGGGAAAAATCCACCGATTCCGCCAATCGCACCGACAATCCCTGTTGCTTTCCCAGTTTGAGAAGGAAAATAGTGAGGAACAAGCTTGAAAACTGTTCCGTTTCCGATACCGAGCATGACGGCGATCAATAAAGCTGCGACCGTCAATAACGTAAATTGATGTAATCCGAATGCGAAGACGAAACTTCCGATCACAAGAAAAAGAAAAGTGACTTGGAGTAGTCTTTGGGCAGCGATCCGATCAGCGAGATAACCACCGATGGGTCGTAACACGGTAGCGAGCACGACAAAACCAGCTGCCCGCATACCGGAAGAAACGGGAGATAGATGAAATTGTTGTTGTAATAGCGTAGGAAGATAATTACCGAAAGCGACAAATCCGCCAAAGGTGATGAAGTAGTAAAACGAAAGCAACCAAAGTTGAGGATTCGACCAAAAAGATTCACGAGCATGCACGATAGGCGTATGCACGGAATTGGTTTCGACTTTTCGTACAGGATCTTTTGTAAAAAATGCGATCAAGGCAGCTCCGATTACCGCAGGAATCATCATGATAAAAAATGTATTGGAAAAACCAACATGTAAGTATAGGGATGGAATAATAAAACCGGCAATCGCGGTGCCAATATTGCCAAACGCGGTAATTCCTAAGGCAAGACCTTGTTTTTCAGGGGGAAACCATACCGAAACGTGGGCGATGCCGACTGCAAAAGAGGCGCCTGCTGCACCGAGTAATACTTCCCAAAAAAGCAAAAGGGGTAATGATTTCGCTGTCGCCATACCGGCTAAAGGAATCAGGATGAAAAGCATGAGGAGTGTATAGACACGTCGGCCACCAAAACGATCGGCTAACATACCAAGAGGAATGCGTAGGAGCGAACCTAAAAGAACAGGTATTGCTACGAGTAAACTTTTATCGAAAAGCGCAAGATGATAAAGTTTTTGGATTTGAGGCGCAATCGGTGACACCATCGACCAAATCACAAAAGCTAAAGCCATGGTGATCATCGACATCCACATCGTCCATTGTGAGGATGATGGTTTTTGTGTGGTATCCTTTTGCAAAGTCATAATGAATCCCTCCATGATGATGTACTGAATTGAAAATTTCTCAGTTCTTCATCAGGAAAGTACCATGACTTTGCTTATTGTCTTGTGAGATAGATCACAGTTTGCTTATTCGTCACACTTTAGGCCATTCGATTAGCCTTTTTGATAAAAGAAAGGTTCGATTTGGCGAAGACCAATTTCTTCGGGGTGAAAAATCTGTTCTGTACTACCAAGAAAGAGGACGCCACCTTTGCGTAACGAGCGGGCGAATTTTTGATAGATCTGCGCTTTGGCTTCATCGGTAAAATAAATCAACACGTTACGACAAACGATCAGATCTAGCTCGGAGGGATACGTATCGCTTAAAAGATTGTGCTTACGAAAGGTAATGCGTTCACGCAAATTGGTTTCAACACGAAATTGACCAGAATCTGTTTTTTTGAAGAATTTCGAAAGAATTTCAGGTGGGATTCCTTTTACCAACTCAGCTTGGTATTCACCTGCGGTCGCAATCGATAAGGCTCGATCATCGATGTCTGTGGCAAGTAAAGAAATTGAAGGTAAGGCGACTTTTGAAGACAAAGCCATCAAAATCGTATAAGGCTCTTGCCCTGTACTACATGCTGCGCTCCAGATCTTAAGACTCGATCCCGAATAGATTTTCGGAAGCACACGTTGAACAAGTGTCTCCCATCGCACTTCATTGCGGAAAAATTCAGAGACATTAATCGTCATACGATCGACAAGTTCAGCTAAAAGATCAGAATCACGGGAAACGGCGTGGATATACTCTTCAAACGTTGAAAACCCGCGTCGATCGCGTAACGAAGTTAGACGTCTTTCCATCTGTTGACGTTTGTATTCCCGCAAATCAACGCCTGTCAAACGATAAAATTGATCCATAAACCAATCAAAGTTGTTTTGGGTCATTAAGAAGCACCTCGGTAATTGTAAAATAGTAAAAGGCGGTCTCCAAAACGGTGACCGCCTCAAACCGATAATTCCTTAGATCCAAGAAGCGATCGTTTTATCGTAAGCTACGAGTTCGGCATCCGAAAACCAAAGCGCGATTTCACGAGCAGCACTTTCTGGTGAATCACTACCATGGATAATGTTCATGCCTACACTGACTGCGTAATCGCCACGAATCGTTCCTGCAGGCGCATCGGCAGGATTGGTTTTACCCATCATAGAGCGAGCAACGCCAATCACATTAGGTCCTTCCCACACCATCGCAAAAACTGGCGATGAAGTGATAAAGTTGACCAATTCACCGAAGAAAGGACGCTCTTTATGTTCAGCGTAATGGGATTGCGCAAGTTCGGTCGAAACGCTAAGCAACTTGGCACCAACGAGTTTAAAGCCTTTTTGTTCAAAACGACGGACGATATCACCGACGAGTCCACGTTGAACCCCATCAGGTTTAACCATAATAAAAGAACGTTCCACGAAATTCCCTCACTTTTAAATGTAATCCGTACTATGTACGCGAGTATTGTAACAAGGGGAAAGCAATCCCGCAAGCAGGAATCAATTGTCCCGCTGCCCGATAAAGGCTGCAACCGCTTCTAAAGCGAGTCGGTTACTACCTTCTGGTAAAACAGCAAGTCCCTCACTCGCTTTTTCCAAATAACGATCAGCGATGTTTTGAGCAAATTCGATGCCGCCACTTTCATGAATCATGGCCACCATCCTCGCTACCTCATCATCCGTAACGCCTTCACGCAACAATGCCCGCATGTTGTCACCGTACTGCGGGCTAGATAAAGCATGGAGAGCAGGCAGCGTAATATTGCCTTGACGCAAATCGCTGCCGACAGGTTTACCTAGCTTTTCTGCAGTTGCCGTAAAATCGAGAATATCGTCGGTGATTTGAAATGCCATTCCCGTATAGTAACCGTAGCGGCGCAATCCAGCGATTTCTTGATCGGTGCATTGGGCTGCCATGGCGCCAAGTGCGCATGACATCTCAATCAGAAAGGCTGTTTTACGGCGAATGCGACGTAGATAGTTTTTAAATGAACCATTTACTTTATATTGATCTCGAATCTGTTCGATTTCACCGATACACATCCGTTCGATCGCAAGTGCAAGGGTATGGTGCAAACGAACATTTTGAATTGAAGTTAAGATCGATAAAGCGCGGGCAAAGATAAAGTCACCGCTATACATCGCCATTTTATTACCGAAAGTCGCTTTTACGGTGGGGCGACCACGACGAAGTGGCGAGTCATCAATCACATCATCGTGAACGAGACTCGCCATATGAATAAGTTCTAAAGCGACAGCGACATTGGAAAGCATGGATAAATCGTATTGACCAAAAGTTCCAGAAAGCAACACAAAAACAGGACGTAATCGCTTTCCACCAGCACTGAGAAGTTGCGTAGCTGCTTCTTGCAGCACAGGATGCGATGTCCTTAATTGTTTATGCAAACGCTCTTCGACAAATGCGATATCAGATTCTAATTCTTGGTAAAAATCAGTGATATTCAAAACGACCTTGCCACCTTCTTCACGTCAAACACCCTGGTTTAACGGTTTCGTCCCGATATGAAGCGCACAAATTCCACCTGTTAAAGCATAGTCCTCGACTTGCAATAAACCAGTTTCACGAAAGATTTGAGCAAGTTCTTTGCGAGAAGGAAATGCGATCAGCGATTGAGGCAACCAACGATAGGGTTCCGATTTACGCACAACAACTTTACCCACAAAAGGCAGGATATGATTGAAATAAGCATAATACAATGCCTTAAACGGTGGGAAAGTCGGTTTTGACAACTCTAAACAGACGATCTTTGCGCCTGGTTTGGCAACGCGTTGCATTTCGCGAAGCACTTGACGAAGGTCTGGCATATTGCGAAGACCAAAGCCTATCGTGACAAAATCAAAAGAATTATCAGCAAAAGGCAATTGCATCGCATCACCTTGAATCATGGTTACTTGCTGATCCACCTGATGTTTTGCGATTTTGGGATAGGAGACATCGAGCATTTCTTGGCAAAAATCAAGACCGGTTACATGACCACTTTTACCTGAAGTATGCGCGAGTGATATGGCCCAATCACCAGTACCCGTCGCCACATCGAGACACTGTGCACCTTGAAATACTTTCATCTTACCCATGGCAAAACGACGCCAAAATTTGTGTTGATTAAAGCTAAGAACGGAATTCATGACATCGTATTGCTTAGCAATATGCGAAAAAACATCGTGAACGAATTCTGTCTGAACTGGAACAGGACGTGTAGCCATCGATTTAACCTCCTTCTACGACACGCTGAACCAATAACGGATCTTGTGCGTGTAAAAAAAACGTTTTTACCGAGCGCCATGCTTCATGATCAAACAAGTCGATACAAAGTGTTTGAAGATGAGCTATTGTATCAAAGAAATTTTGGTATACTTTGGATGAAGAAGCTGACCGATGTTGTGATTCAAGCTCAATCAATTCCCGATCATAGACATCAGCAAGTATCGCTTGTTCTACAAAATCGACAATACGATGATCCTGCACAAACGTCTTTGTCAACGCAAAGGCAAGCCCGCCTTGAATCGTCTTACTTAACTTCAAATAAGAAGAATCATCCGATTTTCTTTCATTGCTTAGTGCGACAAGTGATGATTTGGCTTCATTAATTCTGGAAACTGCTTCAGAAAAAATCGAGATCAAATCGATTCGCTCTGCTTCTGCGAGGAGACGATAAAAGAGACTACTTAACCATGCACCACCTAAAATGGTAAGTTGTCCACGTTTCGTCTGTTTATGTTCCGTATTATGAATCGATTCATGAAGATCAAGACCATGATACATCAGAACCATCGCAGCGATAATTCGCTTTTTCACGGCGATCGAAAGTTCAGTTTGTGATAAAACTAACGAACCTAAAAACACTTGTAACGAAGAGACCACTGGCGTTACCTTTTCATCTTGCAAGACAGGATGAAAAAGCAAACGCTCAACATAACGATGAATATCTTGTAGGTGCAACGGCTGTAACGACGCTTCTTCCGATGTATACATAACGTTCACTCCCAACAGCACAAAAAGACCAGCCAATACGACTACTAGTATAGCACAAGATACACTAGTGACATACTCCCACCACCTACGCTAATGCTTAGAGGTGGGGGCTTCTTGGGACGTACCAGCAAACGCCAGCATAATGACCAAGCTATCCCCGTTTGCC
>JABEUY010000081.1 GCA_013044175.1 Bacilli bacterium | reverse complement strand
GCCAAAGGTGAAAAAAGCTTTTTAAAATTCACCTTTTCATTACGATAATAACACAATCTTTAGGATTCTTTATTTACAAAACCACGTTATTCTATGTAGCATGGTAGAATGTGCAGAAAAAAGATACTCATATAAGGAAGGTAAAGTATGGATTCCTCAACAAATAGTAAAGAAGCCATTGAAGCACTAAAATCGAACTACCGCCGCGAAATCGAAGCCGCAGCTTCTTATCAAAATCTTGCTGATCGAGAAAAGGATCCTCAACGTAAAGCAATCCTTGACAAGTTAGCAAAAACAGAATTGGATCATGCAGAAAAATGGGCAGCGAAACTCAAGTCGATGGGTGTAAATGAACTTCCTGTCGTCAAAGAAACGGTTTGGAGAAAACTGCAACGTAATTCGAGTAATTTGGCCACCAATCTAGAACGGATGGAACTCGAAGAACATCGTAATATTGCTGCGTACGAAAATCAAAAGAAATTTAATGATCAAGAATGGACCGAACTGCTTGATGAAATTGAAGCGGATGAACGTAAACATGCCAGTTCAGTTCGCGCCTTGATGACAGGTTCGGGTTCGGATCCACAACGAACCCTTGACCTTTTATGGAGTCGAGAAAGATGGCATAAGCGTGGGGGTACAGGTTGGGTTGGTGACGCCGTATATGGCGTCAATGACGGTCTTGGTGCTGTTTTTGGCATCATTTCTGGCGTAGCTGGTTTCTCTTCAAGTTCACAGTTTATTTTGATCTCAGGACTCGCTGGCATGATATCAAGCGCATTATCGATGGGTGCTGGTGCTTACCTCGCTGCCAAGTCGAATCGCGAGATCACCGAAGCGGAAATTCATCATGAAACGGAAGAAATTAAAGCTGATCCAGATCATGAGCGCGAAGAACTCGAATTACTTTATCAATTAAAAGGATTCACCGAGGAAGAAGCAAAGATGGTTGCGGAACGGATTACGCAAAATCCGGATCTCTATCTTAAAACGATGTTACAATAAGAACTCGGAGTCTCGGAAGAACAGTTTCCCAATCCATGGCGTTCCGCACTTTCAGGCTCGCTCTCTACAGCGATTGGAGCTATCGTGCCCATTATCCCGTTCTTTTTCCTATCAGGCTATCCTGCGGTCATTACGGCCGCTATCGTCAGTATCATCGCCCATTTTCTCGTCGGTGCCGGCAAAAGTCTTGTCACCGTTCGTACATGGTGGCAAAGTGGTTTAGAAATGACGGTTGTAGGTGTCATCGAAGGTGCAATTACGTATGGGCTTGGGTTCTTAGGAAGTATGCTAATCCATCATTGATCTATTTTAAAAGCAAAAACCTGGTGGAAGACCCACCAGGTTTTTGCTTGCCTATGAAAGTAACGTACCTAACATGACGATTTCTTCAGGTGTCGTCAATGTAAAAAAACCTTTTGACCATGATATCGTGACGTAATCGCCGTATAGCTTGTAAAACCGAGATGAAAGATACAATTTTGATGATGAAGTAGCAATCCAATCCACTTCTTTTTCACGAAGAGAACGAACGGCGATCCTCGCCGCTTCACTCCCCCCTCACCCACCTGGTTCCTCTCGCATAAATACAAAAAAGACGAGGTCTTCACGGGAAACATAGGATAGTAAAGACCCATCTTGATCATTAAGTTTGATGGTAGGAATCATGATTGTGAAGAGCCACGTTGTAAAAAACGCACACCGATATTTAGAATCAAGAGTAACAAGACGAGAATCAGACCAGCCGTATACGCCAATTGATGCGCGGCATGATACGGTTCTTGTGAATACGTCCATACAACATAGGTTAAATAAGCGATTGGATTATGAACGAGCGTAAGCGTCGGATTAAAGTTTGACCATCCCGCTGTAAACAAAAGCGGAGCGGTTTCACCCAGCCCAATAGAGATCGCTAATAACAGACCAGTAAAGATACCTGGAAGCGCGGGGCGAAACATCACTTTACGCAATGTCGCTTCTTGCGTTAAACCAAGCGCTAATCCTCCTTCATACAAAGTCTTTGGGACTTGACGTAAACTGGCTTCCGTAGTTCTCACAATATAAGGAAGCGTTAGCACGCCAAGACTGATTGCTGCAGCAAGCAATGAATACCCAAAACCCCATTGAACGACCATGACGGTATAGCCAAAATACCCGATAATAATCGAAGGTACTCCGGCAAGAACCTCTGTCGCAAACCTTAAAACAGAGGCAATTCCAGGTCTCGCAAAGACAGCGATATACGTTCCACCTAGAACGCCAATAACACCTGATAAAACGACACTCGCCACGATCAGAACTAAAGTACCTAAGATCGCATTCTCAAGACCTCCTGCAATACCCGATGTATCGGTCATCAACGTAGTTAATGTTAAACCAGGCAGGCCTTTATACACAACAGTGCCGAGAATTAAAACGACGATCCCCAAAACCAAAATAAGTAAAATTCCTGCAATTGACCAAAACAACAATGAAATGGAGCGACGCTTGTTCTTGTTCGCGGTAAACCCACTTTGAAAAATCGTTCGATTTGGAGATACCATACTCATGCCTGCACCTCCATATCAGAGCTTTTACGACCGATACGAACGAGCAAACGAGCCACCATATTCGTCACTAAAGTAATCACCAGTAAGGTCAACGCAAGACCGGTGATCGCATGTACTGACATGTTCGTGTAATCATTCATGGCAGAATCGAGGTCAGCAGCGATCGCTGAAGCCATCGTTGTTACCGCACTGTAAATATTGGTTGGCATGTTGGCAGCACCACCACTGACCATCAACACGGCCATCGTCTCACCTAAAGCGCGACCCCAGCCGAGAACAACAGCACCCAACAACCCGCGTCGAATCCATGGCAATGCGATAAATCGAATGCCTTCAAGACTCGTCAGACCAAGCGCATAAGCCCCTTCCATAGGAAGCTTAGGAACTTGCGCTAAGAGATCGCGTGTCGTCGCTGTAACGATCGGGATGATCATAACCGCAAGTACAAGCCCTGCCGTCAATAAACCAAATCCTGTTTGAATCGGACCACCTAGAAAAGGAATGATAGTTCCGAGATGAAGCAATACTGGCGCCAAATTGTATTGAACAAAAGGAGCGACAACCAAAATTCCCCAAATGCCATACACGACACTTGGAATGCCCGCCAACAGTTCGATGGCTGGGGAAAGTATACGCTGTAACGGCGCAGGTACTTTATAGACGAGAATCAACGCGGTCATCAACGCGACAGGAACGGCAATGACAATCGCGATCAAAGAGGAGAGCAAAGTCCCTAAGATGAATGGCAAAATACCAAAAGACGCACCAAAAGCAGCCTTCTCACCACCATGAATCGTGAGGGCTGTCGAGTAAGAGTTTCCCATATCCCATGACATACCTGTAAAAAAAGAAAAACCTTGAAATCGAAATACGGGTATGGAATCAATGAGAAGAGCGATAATGATAGCAAGTACGATCAAGATAGGGCCACCGGCAGCAATGCCGGTAGCCACTTTAAAGAATTTCGAGAATCCTGAAGATGACTTCAACGAGTCGGTCTCCCTATCTTTATTTAATTTCGTTGATTTGTGCACGGCTAAGCGGAGCAATCGAGGCCGGCAGTGGCAAGAAATGAACTTTATTCATGAACATTTGCTTATTACCACCGGTAGGACTGATACCCCAGAGAAGCAGATTGCGAACGGCTGTTGCAACTGCTGGGCTAGCTTGTTTTTTATTCACGATGGCATATTCGTAGTTGATGATCGGATACGAATTAGCACCTGGTGCATAAATCAACGAGAGGCGTTCGTCTTTAGGTGTTTGTTTGATCATTTGACCAGCAGCAGCAGAGATCGTTGCCGGTGTCGGTAACAAGAATTTACCTGCTTTATTTTGAACCAATGCTTCGCCAAGACCAGCTTTAAGACCATTATCAAGCCAACTGATACCGACATAAGCGATGGAACCTTTTACTTTTTGTGCTTGTTGGACAACACCGTTGTTACCCACAGCACCAAGCGAGGTTTGAACTTGTGGCCAAGTCACAGAAGTACCCAAGTTAACGGTTTGTGACCAAACCGGATTTGTATCGGTCATGAATGTGGTGAACAAGAAAGTGTCGCCACTACCATCGATACGGTGAATCGGCGATACGAGCAAGTGCGGTAATTTTACGCCCTTATTCAGCTTCGCAACTTGCGGATCATTCCAGTACTTGATTTTGCCTTCAAACATTTGAGCGATGACGTTACCTGTCAACTTCAAATGAACGTTTTGTTTGACACCAGGAAGGTTGTACATGATTTGTTGTGCAGAGATTGCAAGCGGAATGTTCAAGATGCCAGGTGCTTTTGCCAATTGCCCATTACTCATGAAAGCATCCGATGCACCGATTTGTACAGCGCCAGAAGTTGCATCTTGAATACCTACGCCAGACCCTGTACCAGCTGGTGTGATCAAAACATTTGGAGCGACTTTTTTGTAGGCAGGAACCCATGCTTGGAAAAGAGGAAAGAGCAATGTGGAACCTGTTTCTTGTAAGCGAACTGTACTTGCAGCCGGTTTAGCAGCTTGCGAAGCGACATGGGATTGAAGACCTGTATACCCTGCATAACTTACTAATAATGCCGCTGCAATGGCGACTAAACTGCCTTTTGAAGCTTTCGTCAATGTGGAAACCCCCATCGTTTTCATTATTGTATTGAGCACGTATCGCTCATTCCAATTTACAGTTACTAGGTTACTAGATGAACGTAAAGGGGTTGTGTTTACATTGTTTCGTTCGTGTAACGCATTTGTAAAGGAACGGTTAAGGCCGATCAGCCACTCTGTTCCTCAACATAAATCTGTGTTCGAGAATCTTGCGGATTATGAAATACGTCATCCGTAAACCCGTATTCGACAAGTTCTCCCGCTTCCATAAAAGCAGTTCGCGTCGCGATCCTTTTCGCTTGCGCCAAATTATGCGTAACGATAACGAGCGTCATTCTCGAAGAGATTCGCATAAACAGATCTTCAAGTAAGCGTGTCGATTTCGGATCAAGAGCTGATGCTGGTTCATCAAGGAGCAACACTTTGGGCTCGACAGCTAATGCTCGAGCAAGGCAAAGCCGTTGCTGTTGACCACCCGAAAGAGCAGCTGGTGAGTGATCGAGCCGATCTTTAAGATCTTCCCATAGACCGACTTCATTTAACTTCTCTTGTGCGATTTCCATCCGTTCCTTTTTCTTAATTCCAAACATTTTCAGAGCAAGTGTAACGTTATCAAGAATCGACATTGGAAACGGATTAGGTCGTTGAAATAACATACCAACCCCACGACGATAACCTTCTACATCGCGTATTCTTCCGATATCTTGGCCAAAAACTTCGATTGTGCCGGTACGACGAAATGACGGAACCATATCGCTCATTCGGTTTAATGTACGTAAAAAGGTCGTTTTTCCACACCCTGATGGACCGATCAAAGCGGTGATTTCATTTTCTTGCATGGAAATTGAAAGATTTTTTAATACCTGCTTCTTACCGAAAAACGCATCGAGATTCGACACGGTAATGGCAGTATTTTTATTTTGTGATTCGATTTGCTGAATTAACATTTCCACCGGTTCTACGCCACCTGCTAAAGAACCTTGTTGATTGCGGCGTTTTTCATCGGGCTCTAAAGTAGCCACCGCCTGCTGGTCCACTTGGGTTCCTCCTTGTTTAAATTGCATATTTACAATGTAGCAG
>JABEUY010000080.1 GCA_013044175.1 Bacilli bacterium | reverse complement strand
TGAGAAACTATATAAACACAAAAGGTCGGGTATATATGATCACCATTGCCGATGTCGCCAGAAAAGCACATGTGTCTGCGATGACCGTATCACGCGTCATCAACAATACGGCCACGGTAAGTGAAGCTACACGTCAACGCGTTTTAGATGCTATGGAGTCTCTTAGTTATGTACCCAATTCCGTTGCAAGAAGTTTGATTATCGGCAAAACGCATACGATCGGTCTGGTTCTCGCTGACCTCACCAATCCCTTCTTTACGACGATCGCAAGGGGTGCCGAAGATACAGCACATGACCATCGGTATCGCTTAATCCTTTGCGATCACGATGATAATCCGTCCAAAGAAAAGCAGTATATCGATGCTTTGATCTCTGCGAGAGTCGACGGCATGGTTATCGTACCAGCCAATGATTCTTCAAAAAGCACCTTATCGAAATTAGACTGTCACAAGATTCCTTTCGTCCTGCTCGATCGCCTCGTCGACAATATCGAAGCTGATACGATCATCGGTAATAATCGTGAGGCGGCATTTCGGCTGACACAACATTTGATTGACCAAGGTCATCGCAAAATTGCGATTATTATCGGCCCCCAAGATATCTATACGGCCCGAGAACGTTTCAATGGCTATCTCGAAGCACTCGGCTCGAATTATCTACCCATATTACCCCAATTGATTACGCAAACTTCGTTCGAACCCTATCACAAGAAAAAAGATGACCAACCGCATCTGTTTGCGACGATTGCCACATGGATGAGTTCTGCCGATCGACCTACGGCGATTATCGCTGCCAATAATATGGTAGCCATTGCCGTCTTACAGCAGTTAAAAGCTTTGCATTTACGTTGTGAGGAAGATGTAGCGCTCGTCTGCTTTGAAGAAATCGATCCGCACGGCATCTTGGAACCGAGCTTAACATGTGCGGCGCAACCAGCCTATCAACTCGGTAAACTTGCTGTTTCGACCTTGTTTGATCGTTTAATGCACCCGGAATCACCGATACGCACGATCACCCTACCGATCGAATTGCATTATCGAAGTTCATCCTCTTTACCAAAACAACGTGAAAGCGTTAAAAGCACTTCCGAGATGGGGGCGTGAATCACCAAATCCGCAAGGGCATCTAAAGCGGTTTCATCGAGATTAATGATCACAAGTTTGGTCGAAAGTGGCCGATACGTTGGCAAATCGGCAACAGGATGTACCTCAAGCGATGTGCCAAGTACAATCATCAAATCCGCATGGATGACCGCATCAAGAGCATCACCAAAAGAACGCACAGGCTGATCAAACAACACCACGTCGGGCCATAAAACAGTATCACAGGGTCCGACGGGTGTTTTAGCTTGACAACGTGGAATATCATGCGCTAAGACGTAGTTCTGGTCATACGTCGTATGGCAACTTGGACACGTTGCTGTCCGCGTCGTGCCATGCACTTCAAAGACGCGTGTACTTCCCGCTTGTTGGTGCAAACCATCGACATTTTGAGTGATCACGGTGATATTTTTCCCTGCTGTTTCCAGCCAAGCAAGTATCTCATGGCCCACATTCGGTTTTGCCTTCAAATAGCGTTCACTCATAAAAGCTCGTTTGAATCGTGGCCAGAATGGTTCTGGATTCTGTCGTAAGTACGATGCATTCATGGCTGAAAATAGCACTTTATCTTGCCATACTCCATCCTCGGAACGAAAATCAGGTATACCTGAATCGGTACTCATCCCTGCGCCTGTCAATATCGTGATTTTTTCACTTTTCTTTACCCATTCGAGTAATGTCGTAAACGCATCCATGCGCGCACCAACCTTTCGATTTGCCAAATTCCATATCCCACGACAGTAACGAGTAATGCGTCAAATAGCACGTCATATAAGAAAAGATGCTTTACGAGTTCATTTTCGCCTTCGCCCATAAAAGGAATCGACCACTGTGCTAGGGCAAAACACGCCATCATCAAAACAACCCAAGCCGTCAAAACCGCCTTCTTATTTCGTCGAAAGCGAAGTATAGCAATCGTGACACCAACGATCCCTACCATCTCAAGCAGCCAAAAATACAGCGAATGAGGAAGTTTGGCGCGTACGATCCGCCAAAAATCAAAGCGTTGACTTAGCGTTCCTGCACCCCTATGTGCCTGAAACGTGAAATTGCCTAGATAGCTTGGCCGCAGTGTAAATGCCGCATTTTGACTGATCTGAAGTGCTTTTATCCAATCGTGAGGATGGACGAGATAAAACAACACGATTTTGAACAAAGAGACTTTCTGATAAAATTGATCAGCCACAACACGAGATTGCCATTTAATGCCATAATAAGAAAAATAGGAACCAGCTCGCAAGACGGCCAAGCGGCCATTTAAATGAAACCATGCTAACAAATGATCCGTTGGTGTTGCTACCATCATCAAGCCAGTAAAAAAACTATCATACGTATTTTGAGTGACAAAGCTTGGAGGATTCGCAAAATAGACTGCGATAACCACCAGACTAAGAATTGCGCTATATTTTAGAAATTTTCTAAAAGAATAAAGACCTATTACACGTTGTGTTACGCCATACAAAGTGAGAAGCGCAAAAGGCAGCAAGACGGTATTTTGCACTTTAGAAGTCAGAAACAACCCAGTTACAATCCAGATTGCTCGACGGTAAAACCGATTCTTCTCATCCACGATCAACGCAAACAAAAAAGCGATCAATAAGAGATAGAAGACGAGAGAAGCTGGTTCGCTATACAGCGTCGGTAAGTAAGCTGCATAACCGATTTCTGTAAGCATAAACAAACTTAAGATGCCAATACCATAAGCCACATAGATGGAAAACAGCGCGTGTAAACTTCTCAACAACACATGGAGACCGTACGCAAGTAACGCGATATAGACATACGCTTGTACAGCTGTTGAAAAAACACCAAAATGTAAAATGGCATTAATCAGATAAGCAACGACGATCGTAACAAGCGCTGAAGACGGATAAAAGCTGTGTCCAAACCATCCCATCCTAAAAGCACTCACAAAATAATGATCATACCGCTCATAATAATACACATCCTGAGACGGATAATGGAGTCCAACTAATGCCATCAGTCGATCAAAATCACCATTGTTCGCTAAGCCGACATGTGGTGGCCAAAATAAGACGAAGTTCACAAGTATCACAAACAGTAGCGGAATCAACCATTTAGGTTGACCTAGTTGTTGTAGAACTCGCACGACAAAATGACTCCTTTTTTGCACAAACAACTTGACGTAAGCACATAGAGCGTGCATACTAAATTTAATCTACTTAAATCCGATTAGTAAAGGTGGAATTAAAATGACACGTCCCAATGCTATTCCCCGCCCACTTGTTCGCACCAATCAATGGGTAATCGTGACTACTGTGCTCTTATCGTTCGTGACTCACCAACCACTTTTGCTCTTGATCCCTCTAATCGCAGGAGTGCTCGGGCTGTTCACTGGCTTTAATCCGATTATGCGCTTTGCTAAGCTGTTCTTACACAAGCCTCTTTCGGAATATGCTTTAGAAGATCGAGAACAACAAAATTTTAATCAGATCATCGCCGTGGTGTGTTTGTCACTTAGCTTGCTCGGGTATATGACACACTTCGCTATCATCGGCATCGTCTTTAGTCTTCTCGTTGCACTCGCTGCCTTCATCGCAATTCTCGGTTTTTGCATCGGATGTTTCCTGCGCTTTCAATGGAGCCAATACCGCTATCGTCGCTCTTTACGCCACTCGTAAGCAAGTTTCATCAAAAAATCACGCGCCAAGATTCTTGGTCGCGTGATTTTTATTATAGTTGAAAGGAACTCTTCAAGGAGACGACAAGATTAAAGACCGCGCGATCGTTCGTCGACCACTTTGGATCGACACTGAAATAGCCATGGCGAAAAAATTGAAACTTATCATACGGTTGTACGTGTTGTAACCCTGGTTCGACATACCCCGATAAAACTTCCATCGAATGCGGATTGACTTGTTCTAATAACGTGCTCCCCGCAGGGGATTCTTCGAGTAAAAGGGATTCAAACATACGAAATTCGGCAGGAACAGCATATTCACAACTGACAAAATGCAGCGTCCCTTTCACTTTTCGCGCTGAAAACCCAGAACCACTTTTCGTTAAAGGATCATACGTGCAGTGAAGCTCGACGACTTCGCCCGCTTCATTTTTAATGACGTCTTCACAACGGATAAAGTAGGCATGCTTTAGACGTACTTCAGCACCTTTTGTCAAACGAAAGTACTTCGGTGGTGGATTTTCCATGAAATCATCTTGTTCGATGTAGATTTCCCGTCCGAATGGAATCTTGCGCATACCTAACGCTTCGTTTTCCGCATTATTTTCTGCATCCAACCATTCGATACTTCCCTCTTCCCAATTGGTGATCACGACTTTAAGTGGGCGTACGATCGCCATCGTACGCAGCGCTTTCAACTTTAAATCTTCACGAACAAAATATTCGAGCATTTGATGATCCACGGTGCTATTGCTCTTTGCGATACCGATCGCCTTAGCAAACTGACGAATCGATTCAGGCGTATAACCACGTCGGCGAAGACCCGATAGCGTTGGCATTCGTGGATCATCCCAACTTTCGACGACGCCTTCATCGACGAGTTGTTTCAGATTGCGCTTGCTCATGATCGTATGCGTGATATTCAGACGCGCAAATTCATATTGACGAGGGCGCGAAACCATCTCACAAGCTTCAATCACCCAATCGTACAAAGGACGATGATCTTCAAACTCAAGCGTGCAAAGAGAATGCGAAATACCCTCTAAAGCATCTTCAAGCGGATGCGCATAATCATACATGGGATAGATTGACCAAGTCGTACCTGTACGATGATGTGCTGCATGCGCGATGCGATACAACACAGGATCACGCAGGTTGATATTGGGGGACGCCATATCGATTTTTGCCCGAAGAACTTTACTGCCATCAGCAAATTCACCATTTTTCATGCGGGCAAAAAGGTCGAGATTTTCTTCGACAGTACGATTTCGATAAGGACTATCGACACCTGGCGTCGTTAAAGATCCTCGCCCTTGCCGAATTTGCTCTGCCGTTAAATCGCAGACATAGGCAAGACCTTTTTGAATTAAAAGAACTGCCTTATCATACATCGTCGCAAAATAATCGGATGCAAAACAAAGTTTGTCCCATGAAAACCCAAGCCATCGTACATCTTCTTGTATCGCATTGACATACTCGTCCTCTTCTTTCGTCGGATTCGTATCATCAAAGCGTAGATTCGTTTTTCCGCCAAATTCATCAGCGATCTCAAAATTCAAGCAAACCGCTTTCGCATGACCAATATGAAGATAGCCATTTGGCTCAGGTGGAAAGCGCGTATAGACATCTTGTACGCGCCCATTTGCAAGATCGTCCTGAATGATGGTTCGTATAAAATTGGAACTTACATGCTGTTCATCCATGGTAATCATCCTTTGATAACATTGCCTATAAGCGTATTGGTATCATTAAATCACGACTTTTTCATCGAAGCAAATCTTTGTCTTTGTTTGATGAATTTTTGAACATATCCGATGACCAGTAAGAGTGCAATCACGAGAAAAGCGATCGCTAACGAAAACGGTGGCCAGATAACCGAAAGAAATTGCATCGTTCGTCGATGATCGATGACAATCAAATAACTTGTCATCGAAAATAAAGCGGTAATCGGCAACCATAATCGTGATGATTTTTGTGTAAAAGTATGCGCGATCGCTTCCACACCACAATACAATAGCATCATCA
Source organism: Bacilli bacterium (assembly GCA_013044175.1). GTDB lineage: Bacteria > Bacillota > Bacilli > Alicyclobacillales > SLC66 > JABEUY01. The sequence goes on along the minus strand of JABEUY010000080.1, from coordinate 13,798 downwards.
ACTGCACGAGTAAGGAAATTGCAAAGAAAGCTACCATGATCATTTCATAGCGGTGTACAAACCAACCGATCTCCGCACTGCGAGCCATCTGCATACAAGCGACGATATAATGGCCCGTCTCAGGCGCCGTTAACACGCCACATTCGAGAATGGGCCAAAGCATGACGAGAACACCGCCATAAAACACACCCGTTAACGTAGCTTTAATCCATTTATCCTTTTGCGCGATGTAAGGGAGGATCATGCCGGTCATCATGGAAGCCATCGCAAAATCAGTATCTGCATGACGACTCGCCAAAAATGTCGCCATGATGCCTGTTCGAAAAACAGGAAATAACCGCTCAATGTTAAAATCTTCGATCGTGCCGATCATCAGTAAGATATTAAGCAAGATGATGGAGAACACACCGACCACAGCGATGCGACCCGTTACCACGATGCCTTTTTGCATCGCATACAACGCCACAAGACTCGCCACGATGACAAACACGATCGTCGGCAATTCAGGGAGGAAATAATCACGCAAATGATCGACGAAGGTGATCATAACAACCGCATACGCTCCGGCAAAATAAAGCACGAACAAAAGACCGATCAACCCACCAAGGATGGGGCCAACGATCGATTTGGCTCTTTGTACAAGATCTTCTTTTGCATTTTGCTTAATGAGGAGTACGGTGATGACCATCATCACGGCGCCTTGCAAAATCGCCATCAACGTGGCCATCCAAAAATCATTGCCAACTTCCCTCGCTGCAATACCTTCAGTCAAACCGATCGCCTTGGCATAGATCAGGTTGATAATCAATGCGATTAAAATGGGTGTCGTCATCTCTGTTACCATGGAGAACCTCTTCTCACGGATTTCCCGGTGTCATCGGTTGTTGCAATAAAGCGGCACTTCGCAACTGCGTGTGAATATGAAGCGTCAACTGAATCGATGGCAAAAGTTGATCGAAATCATCCCGATGACTTTCAGTACGCCATGGGTACATCGCTTTGAGATGGTCACCAAGGCGTAAGAAATCGAGTTTTTCTTTTTGCATACGGCGCCATACTTGTCGAATCTCTGTTTCCATACGCTGATTAACCTGCTGTTCCACCGCTTTTTTGTTCCCTGGATCAAACAAAGAATATCGACACCCCACTTCGACCAACTGTGCATCATCATCCAACGACACGTCGTACGACAAGCGGTTTTTTAGCCATTTTGGCATAAGTGTAAAATGATACTTCTTGATTTCGACAGATACTTTTTGATCGCTGGTTGGACAGCCAAAAACATAGACACGCGAATGCGGCGGTGATATAAACCACAAAAGTCCTTGCGTCTCACGATTCGTCAACCAACCTCGAAAGCGATCACGTTCGAAAATGCCAGCGCCTGCAAGTTCGACTTGCGTCTCACTTTTTTTCTTATCTGTTGACGACATAGCCAGGCCATTTTGCAAAAGATCGACTTTCGGTAATACAGGGTCGCTCGTAGGACTCAACAGATCAGCCTCAAGTTGCATCAGATTGATCCGAGGTGCTTTCGCCGCAAAACCACTGTAGCGAAACATTTTCTCGATCGAATCGGCAGGAATCACCTGCATACCCGTTTTTGTCGCCACGAGATCACTCGCTTTCTTCGGCGTAATGGCAACCCAGGTACGCATTCGAAGTTCATGATTACGAGAAAAAAAATCGATCGCGTCAGCTAATCCTTGCCTCGCGTAAGCTTCACTAAAAACGATCACCTTATTGTGCGCAAAATAGATACGCCGTGATGCATAGCGCATAAGGTTACGCATCGCTTCAAATAACGAACGACCTTGCGCTTTGGCTGTCCATGTCGGCTCTCCCGTACCGCCAGTCGGGGCTCCCGTTTGTCCCACCGCATCGGCTGGCCGTGCGATTTGCGCCGTCACCTCCACTTGATGACTCGTCCCCTTCGTATCCACACCGATTGCCATGACGAGCGCCAAATCATTAATATCGATCGAATCGGTACAACCGGTTACCGTGACGAGGCTGATGATGAGCAACACAAGCCAAGAAACAACTTGTCTTTTCATCCACTTTTTTGCCCCTTACGTTGTTCATCCAAGGGATCAGGCTGCCTTGTTTTTTCTTTTGCAAACGTTGGTCGCGTGTTCATTTTCCACCAGGGAACTCGTAGCAAGGAATCTTTTTGCTCGGAGGGGCGAAAAGGAATAATTGGCGCTACATAAGGTTCCCCGAACGACTGCAGCGAAAGCGCATGAACGGTGAGAACATATAGTACTGCTGTAAACCCGAGCAACCCTAGCATCCCTGAGGCTAGCAATAAGGGAAAGCGTAGAAAGCGAATGGTAAACGAAGTAGCGTAGCTTGGGATCGCAAAAGAAGCGATTCCAGTAACCGCGATGATGATCACCATAATCGGCGAGACCAATCCAGCTTGAACGGCTGCTTGTCCGATAATAAGCGAACCCACGATACTGACCGCTTGGCCGACTGGTCTTGGCATACGTAATCCCGCTTCTCGCATCAACTCAAAAGCAATTTCCATTAAAAGCACTTCGACAAGCACGGGAAAAGGGACACTTTCCCGCCCTGCTGCCATACTCAATGCCAATTGCGTTGGAATCATCTCCTGATGAAAACTCACCAAGAGCACATACAAAGAAGGCAAAGTTAAGCTGATCACGAGGGCAATCAGGCGGATGATTCGTGAAAACGTACCCAAAAAATAACTCGCATAGTAGTCATCACTTGCCATAAATCCATCCCAAAAATAACTTGGGACGATCAGAGAAAATGGTGTATTATCACTGATGATGACAACACGCCCTTCTAAGATCGCGGCGGCAGCAGCATCAGGTCGTTCTGTCGTTTTCATCGTCACAAATGGCGAATGACGAGCGTCCGTAATCATTTCTTCCAGATAGCCACTTTCGAGTACTGCGTCGATCTTGATGCTTTGCAGACGTTCTTGCACATCCATGACAATTCGCTGATTCGCGACATCTTCAAGATACGCGATCGTCACGGCCGTCTTCGTACGCGTGCCGATCTTTTGCGTTTTCAATCGCAACATCGGATCTTTGATACGTCGTCGTAAAAGACTCGTGTTCGTACGCATATTTTCAGTAAAACTATCGCGCGGTCCGCGCACGACCAATTCTGTAGCCGGTTCTGAAGGCATTCTCGCCTCCCAACCTTTTGTCCCCATCGTAAACGCTTTTGACAAACCTTCAACCACCACAATACTTTCGCCGGTTAATAGATTATCGATGGCTTCCCCCACGGTTTTTACAATTTTAACTTCCGGATTTGTCACCAGGATCTTTTCAATCGTACCAATGGACTGCTGCCGTGATCCCCCCAGTAATTCTTGCTCCAAACTTTTATGAATAAGTGGATCGAGCAGAGCTTGGCTGATCAGTTGATTATTCGATAAACCGTCAATATAAAAAATCACACCATCCAGTTCATGATCGAGCGTCACCGTAAATGGTCGCTCGATCAAATCACTGTTATCCACCAAAATCTCTTTAATCAAAAAAACATTATAAGCCAGTACCGACGATATAGCCGTCTGATAACGCATAGCTGTTAACGTATCCATGCAAAAATCGCCCCTTTTCCTTTCATAGAATGACCGGATAACGACCATTCTATGAAAGGAAAAGGGGCGATCACTTGCTATCTACATCTTGGATGTATCAAAACATTATCAACACGTATTGGCTCATCTGGTCATTCGTCTTCATTATTTTTGTAATGAATGCTCTCTCGCCGATCCTGTTATGGTTTATCTTACGAGATAAGCCCGTTTTCGGAAAAGCTGGCCTGATCAAACGAATACCACAGCCATGGAAAAATCCCAAAGATCCTCACTCTACGATCGACTGAGATTTACCGCGAAGCCACGAAGAGACGGCGGCAATCGCCGAAAGAAGCAATGAGATCATAAAAGCTATGGACAAGCCATGCATAAAAGGCGTGCCGATCAACGAAGGGAAAAAATGTTGCGATAGGATCACCGCGCGATTATGTTTTGGTAACGCGGCAAGCACAGGAGCCGGTAATAATTGCGAAAGCGGATTAAAGCCGAGTAAAGCGGCAAATAACGAACTTGTCGGTGGTAAAGCTGCCACTTTTGCCACGACCGCAGCAGGTAGATGTTGCAGGAGCAATCCCTTGGTGATCGCTTGTGGCAAGGTCTGCGATAAGACAGCGATCACGATCGAGAAAAAGACACCGAGACTCATCATCATCCCTGCATTGTTAAACGTGGATAACATCCCAGAAGCCACACCGCGAAAGCGAGACGGCACGGAATTCATAACGCCTGCACTGTTCGGCGAGGCAAATAGACCAAGCCCAAAGCCGACGATCAAAAGATCGATCGCAAACGGCCAAAAAGAAAAATCGACAGGCAGCGTGCCCAACAGCCAAAAACCGATCGCGGTAATCACCATGCCGATCGTTGCGAACATTCTGACCCCATAACGGTCGGAGAGATAACCACTTAAAGGTCCCGCGAGTAAAAAGCCAAATGTTTGCGGTAACGTATCAATTCCTGCTTGAAGTGGTGTATTCGCATAGGATACTCCGTGCAGTGGTAACCAGATTCCTTGTAACCAGATAATTAACATAAACTGTAGACCACCACGCGCTAACGAGGCGAGAAATGCACTAAAGTTACCCGCCGAAAAAGCGCGAATCGTAAAAAGGTGCATAGAGAACATAGGGCTTTGCACTTTATTCTCAACGATCACAAACACGACAAGCGCTAGAAAACCTGCGATGAGGGAAATGATCACAAACGGACTTCCCCAGCCCATCGCACTGTGTCCATAGGGCATGATGCCATAAGTAAGACCGAGCATAATGCCCGTAATCCCGACGCCAAGGGCGATATTGCCGATATAATCGATTCGCGCGTCCGTAACCCTTTGCCCAACTTCTTTTAATGCAACATAAGCCCAAATCGTTCCGATGATGCCGATCGGAACATTCACGAGAAAAATCATGCGCCACTGACCTGTCGCCGCCAGCAAACCGCCAAGTACAAGGCCGATCACACTACCCCCGATCGCTGCGATTTGATTAAGTCCTAACGCAAGTCCACGTTGATCTTTCGGAAAAGCATCGGTTAAAATCGCCGAACTATTGGAAAATAAGAATGCACCACCAATACCTTGAATAACGCGAAATAGAATCAACTCAATTTCGCCCGCCATGCCCTTACTCCATGTCACCGAACATAAAATCGATCCGATCGTAAAGATCGCAAACCCGATATTATACAATCGCACGCGTCCAAAGATATCGGACATCCGACCGAACATCACCAATAAGACGGTCGTTGCGACGTTAAAACCAAGCATTACCCAAAGCAAAAGGCTAGATTGTCCTGGTGCCAAGGGATTGACTTGAATGCCTGAGAAAATGACCGGCAATGCGATAATTAAAATCGTACCGTTGATCGCAGCCATCAATACGCCAAGTGTCGTATTGGATAAAGCTATCCATTTATAATGCGCCGATCGACGATGCATAAGAATCCCCTCTCTACAGAAGTACGTACATCATGTTAACGAAAACGTTAGGTTTGGTCAAATCGATCGTTACACCTTCACACCACATAAACTGCCTTACCCAGATCGACAACAACTTTTTCCCCAACCCTATAAGTATGCTCATGACGAACTGTAGCTTGGACATGATCACCGAGTTCGAGTTGAATTTCAATCCGGTAAAAACCTTCACGCGGCGTCATCGCGACAATCGTTCCGCCTAGAAGAATGCCATTTTCCTCAATGCCTTTTTTTCTCACGATAAGACGATCCGGATGAATCGCTAGATATTGTTGACCAGGATGCTGATATTTCTCTGCCGACAAAAAAGAGGTATACCCCATCTGCTTTGCGATGGACATCGTTTGCGGTTGTGAAAAAACAGCATCCATCCGATCATCGCGAAGGATGCGTCCATCTTGCAAGATGCCGATTCGATCAGCAAGTCGTTGTGCTTCGCGTAAGTCATGCGTCACGAAAATGGTCGTCACAGGATTTTGTTCTCGATACGCCGCAAACAAACGGATCATCTGTTCTTTAAATTGCCAATCAAGCGCAAAAAAAGGTTCATCAAGCAAGAGCAGTTTCGGTTTTGTTGCCAGTGCGCGGACAAATGCACCTTGTTGTTGGAAGCCACCTGACAGTTGATGCGGCTTATAGCGTAATCGATCAGATAAATCAAACTGGGCGATGAGCTTTTGCTCCTCATCACCTAAGGTACGCTTGCCAGCAGCAAAAGCGATATTTTGCGCAAGCGTCATATGGGGAAACAACTTTGGAACTTGCTCGATCATCGAAAACGAACGACGCCACGGAGCTATTTTTTGCCCATGATCATCCTGAAGCAAAACCCCATCATAGACGATGCGGCTCTTCGTGGGCTTAATAAGTCCGATCAAGGCAGCAAGAATCGTCGATTTACCCGAACCTGACGGTCCATAGAGGCAATACACACTATGTCTTGGGACAACAAAAGCGACATCGAGCTGAAATTTCGGATAATCGATACGTAAAGTACAGTCAAGCATGTGTTCTGCGTCTCCCAAGTAAGATCAAAAGTGTTAACGGCAGTGAAAGCAAGATCAGGATGAGCGCAAGCGGTAAAGCAGCAGGCAGCCCTTGTTCTTGAAGCGCGATCCACATAGCTACTGGCAAAGTATGTGGATAATAAGCAATGACGATAACAGCGCCAAAAGCACCGATCGATCGTGTAAAAGCCATCGCAACACCGTTTAGAAGTCCCGGTAAGGCAAGCGGTAACGTAATATGGAAGAACGTTTGCCAGGGCGATTTTCCGAGCGCATAGGCTGTTTTTTCATAGTTGATCAATACATCTGAAAACGCTGCTTCAGCTGCGAGGACAAAGTAAGGTACCGCTTCATAAAACTGCGCGATGATCACAGCGACCAGCGTATTGACCAGACTGCCTGATAAGCCTGACACAGCTTGTCCGATCCACGTGTACGGACCAAAGATGTACATGAGCAATAGTCCGATGACAAGCGGTGGCATGACGAGCGGCACATAGATGATTTTGTTGACGATGCGAAACCAAAGTGACCGCTTTCGTGCCATCTGATAAGCCAATGGCAAGCCCAGGACGATAATGAATACCATCGTGACGGCAGTACTTTGTAAGGACGTGATCAGCGCGGAAAAAACCCCAGAATCGGTCGTCAGCCAACCGTTCTGAGGTACGTGAGCCAATAAGGTGATCATAGGTAAACTGACGATAACAAGCGTGCATAAGGACAAGCTTGTCGCAACCCATGAACCGATCGCAAAACGTCTCATCTGGCTAAGAGTGATCGCGTTGACGTTGGAATCGCTGTGCGGTTCCCATAGATAATCGGTTTAATCAAACGAAAACCTTCTTTGGCAAAAGCCGCTTTTCCCAAAGGCGATAACACGTCGTTCATAAAAGCGACACCAGCAGAGGGATCGGGTTCACCATGTAATGCCGTGATGACAAGATTTAACGATGTTCCGTGGACAACTTTACCCGAAGGCAGTTTCACCGTTGCTGTTTCATACTGCTTTTGAAAAGTGGGATCACCCATATTGATCGATCCAGGAAGCGCGATATAGTTAAAATGGCGAGCAATCGCTTCCGATAAAAACGCGGATGATGCATCGAGTTGGCCTGCTTGCAACAAAGAGAGAATGCTCTCTTCAGAAAAAATTTGTTTCGGATTTTCAACGGAACCCGTGATTTTCGTCACGGTATTGGCTGGAAGATGCCAGACTTTTGTCGCTAGCTGTACCATCCACAAAAACGCTTGCCCTTGGGGATCAGTGACTGGATTTGTCCTGCCGAGATGGAAATTCGTTTTTTCCATCAACGTAAAAAGTGCACTCAGTGGCTTTTTATGCTCCTTGATCAAATTCAAAGATTTCGCAAAGGGACTCGACGCAGAGTAGGCGATTACCAAAGGGGAACTCGCAAAACCAATGCCATACGACGTAAACTTAGGTTCAAGCGATTGAATCGGAGCATACCCCATGCTGATCATCACATTAGGCGTAATTTCTTTTGAAGCGATTAGATGAGCGACGCCAAAGGAGCCTCCACCACGCCCTTGGTACGTGTCTCCTGTTTTCTTAGCGAATGAAGGACCTACTTGTTGATCCATGACGAGTTGCAAAGAACCCGCATAGGCGACGTTGGCTGTCTGACTGTGACCCGTCATCGATTTTGCCCACGCAGGTGAAACCAAAGAAAGCGAAGCGAGAACGATACTTGTCAGCGCAAAGACACTTTTCTTTCGCATATTCAAGATCAATACCTACTTTCACGATAGTTATTAAGCAAAAAACGATTGCAACTTGTCTTGTAGCACAGCAAGATCCTGTGCCATCGGCTCAACGTGATAGCTTAGATTGTGCAAATGAGCAATCGCATCAGGTTCTTTTGCCTGCGCGCCAACTTTTTGCATTGCATCAGGAAATTTGATCGGATGTGCTGTGGCAAGGCATAAAATTGGTGTCACCACCTGATCATGTTGTCGCGCCTTTTCAAACGCGGCAACTGCGCATGCTGTATGCGGATCTAAAAGATAATCATGTTCTTTTTGTACATGTTGAATCGTCTGCAAACAGGTCGCATCGTCAACACTATACGCGATAAAATCCTGTTGCACTTGACGTAACGCATCCGCGTCTACCGCCAATTTTCCAGTACGAGCAAAATCATCCATAAGCGTAGTAAGACGTTGCGAATCTTCGCCATAGAGGTAGAACAAGTAACGTTCAAAATTACTTGCCACTTGAATATCCATGGCAGGACTATAGGTGGTTTTAAAGTTATGAGGTTGATAGATTCCTGTCGCGACAAAGCGAGCCAAGATGTCATTAGCATTCGTCGCTATAATCAAACGATCAATCGGCAAGCCCATGCGTTTAGCAAGGTAGGCAGAAAATATATTACCGAAATTACCCGTCGGTACGCTAAAGGACAAGCCTGAAAGCGTATCACTCTGTTTCGAGTGTCCATACGCATAAAAATAGTAAACCATCTGCACAATAATCCGCACAAAATTGATCGAGTTAACCGCTCGTAAAGAAAGTTGGTCGCGCGCTTTTTCATCGGTAAATAGTTGTTTGACCATCCGCTGACAATCATCAAAATTGCCTTCGATCGCTAGCGTCTTCACATTCTCATCCGTTACAGCAAGCATTTGTCGCTCTTGAATCGGACTGATCTTGCCATAAGGGTATAAGACACAGATCGAGATACCCTTTTTACCTCGAACACCATAGATCGCTGCAGCACCCGTATCGCCTGACGTAGCGGCTAAGATGTTGATCGCGACCTGCTGCTTTTGTGCGACATATTCATAAAGATTACCAATCAGTTGCAAAGCAACATCCTTAAAAGCTAACGTAGGACCATAGAACAATTCAAGAATGGAAAGATCATGGCTGACATGCTGTGTCGGTGTAACTTCCTCATGTTGAAAGGTAGCAAAACTACGCGTGACGATCGCTAGCAAATCTTCGTCAGGAATTTCTCCGTCAACAAATACTTTTAGCAATTCAAAAGCCAATTCAGTAAATTCCATTTTTGCGAAGGATCGAATTCTCGTTTCATCAAAAACAGGCAATGAAACGGGCAAAAACAGACCTCCGTCTTTCGCCAATCCCTCAAGAAATGATTCCAAAAAGGAACACGTTCTTTGTCCTCTTGTGCTACGATATTGCATACACAGATTCCCCTTTGTAATCTTTTTGTCACGAATTTATACTATGATGATGTTGTACACAGAATAGCGAAAATGTCGAAAGGTGCGAATACGAATTGCATCACTCTCTTGGGTACGCCTTAGCTTTACTTCTGATCCTGTTTTGTGGCTTGTTAACGAGCATTTTCTTTTCGAAGTTGCGTAAGGAACCTTTTGCTTGGAATTTAAAAATTCTCTTGAATAAATATTTTTGGCTCGGCATTTTTATCGGACTACTATTTCTCTACTACGATAATCATTTTGAGCATATCAATTCACTAAAGCGCCTTTTATAGGCGCTTTTCGTTTTTTGTGAATCCGACTTGCTTCAAGATCGCCTCAGCGATATCGTTTAATGGATGTTGTTTAACAACCCCACCAATTTCGTAAGCGACTTTTGGCATACCGTATACGACGCTTGAATGTTCATCCTGTCCAATCGTATATGACCCAGCAAGACGCATAGAAAGCAACCCTTTAGCCCCATCACTACCCATACCTGTAAGAAGTACGCCGAGCGCATCTTGACCAAAGTGTTGTGCTACGGAATGAAACAGCACATCGACAGAAGGTCGATGACCATTCACACGCTCTTGATCGACGCGTTCAAGCCAGATTTTTTTGCCATAGCGTTGCACAATGATGTGATGATCACCTGGTGCCACATAGGCATGACCAGGTTCAACCACATCACCATGCTCAGCTTCTTTTGTTTTTATCTTCGTCTGGGCATCAAGCCGATCCGCAAATCGTTTCGAAAACCCTTCAGGAATATGCTGTACAATGACAATGCCGGGTAGACTCTCTGGCAAGCGATGTAAGACTTGATAGATCGCATCTGTTCCCCCCGTCGATGCCCCGATAGCGATCAGTTGAATCTCATCTTCTTGTCGGCTATAAGCCACGGCAATTCCCCCTGTCATTCCCCAGATGCTTAATGGCGCGTAATCGGCGCGTTCGTCTGCGTTGGATCATTCAAATGGGTGGCAAGCAAACTATCTGTTGCGGTCATGAATTCATTGGTGATCATCGAATTGACCGTGCCTTGCGCTTCATTATTCCAAGTTGGATCGACGACCATCCAGCTTGAACCCGTATAAGCTTCTAACCAAGCATGCGCATCAGCCGATGCATTAGGATCTTTCTTCGGTGGTTTGGTCCAACCACTATTCGCAAAGCCTCCAAGAGAGGTCACTGGTATGCCGATCGATTGCAAGATGGAACCGGCGAGCGTTGCGTAATCTTCACAAATACCCGTACCGCTTTTCCAAGATGCGAGATTGTCCTCGTATAGATAGTAAGGCGATTGCCCTTTGGCATTTACCGTCGCTTCTTGCTGGTTATAGATTAACGACTCCGTCACATAATTATTGACGGCAGCAATCGCAGTTTGGATGCTTGGTGAATTTTCCAACAACGTCTCGCCGACTTGCACAAACTGCGGACTCATGTTGAAATCGCCTTGCGAAGAAGCCAAAAGCGAGGTTTGCAATACATCTGGCGCCTCTGTATTGACGGTGACATTATAATAACTTAACGGCATTGGGTAACTTGAAAGATTCTTATCCGTGACACGCGTCATTTCCTTGAGATAATTCGGCCATAAATTAACGACGACTTTGCCCATAAATGGAGAACGAAGGTCAGCGCTGAAGTGTCCATCGACGACGGGAATACGATAATCCCAACTTTTACTACTTGAAGAACTCGGTTGTAAAACGATCGAGATGCTCGTCAGCTTGGTTGAAGTCGTTCCTTGCACTGGTATCCAACCTGCAATAGCAGGGAATGGTGTATAGGTCACACCACCATGTGACACCACTTGCGTCGTATTCATCGTACTAAGGGAAAACGGCGCTACGCCACTCCACGTAGACGACACATAGGATGGTACCGAAACAAGCTGGGAAAGGCCCACAAAGATCACCATCGGAACACTATACGCTGTACCATCATTGGCTTGTACGGTATAGATCCCTGGTTTCGTAGCCACGAAAGTAGCTTCCGCCGTGTTGTACTTGCCATAAACCCAACCATTCGTTCCTTTCGTCAAGGTCGCATCCGGACTATTGACTTGCCAAGTGGTCATCTTGTAAGAGACATTAGCGGTATCGCGATAAGCAAACAAATAGAGCGGTTGCCCTGGCTTAACCGTTAATAAAGAGGTTCCATTCGATGAAGAAGATGGATTAAACGTTTGTGCAGTTACATAAAGACTATGGGACGCTCTTTGCCACATTGCGCTATCATTCGTTGCCTGATTTTGAAAGGTCATTTGTGGGACATACTGACTGTCGATCATATAACCGTTGGTCACTTGATACACACTTGGATCAAGAGTACCATCGTTAGCGAGATGAGCTGGTTTTCTCGATCGAACCTTGGGAATTTCATGATGTGCCTTGGTGATTTCATGATACGCTTTAGCGAAAGCCGTTTGGGATACAAAGGGTGTCAGTATGATCGCAATGGCACTAAGAGAAGTTAAGGTTACTCTCAAATTCCTTTTCAACAGCTACGCCTTCCTTCTTCACACGAAGTATTTATAAAGTATACAATAGCCTTAGCTTGACAAAAAGCATTTTTCCCCTAGTATTTGTTTACTTTCTACGAAAACGTTCAAACCAAGAATGAATCGGCGTTGTCCGAAAATAAAAGCTTCCTAACCATGTGAACGTAAAAGGGATGACGATTGGAAATACAAACATCGTAAAAAGCAAATTTTTAATATGCAAATTAAAACCGATCGATGTGAAAATTTGCGCCATACCTATAAATACGCCAGCGAAAGTTAATGTTCTCAAGATTAGATTGAGTTGGTATTGAAATTGATCTTCGATCTGTTTGTTTATCGCATCAAATACGTCATGCAATCCAAGAACGCGCTTTGCTTCTGACCAAATGCGCTCATCTTGAAAATCATTCGTCATACTGTAATACCAGACTCGACTGCGAAAATTGAGCATGGTTGCCTTTTCTACCTGCCCTGTTTTCGCGATTTTATGCGAGATCCCTAAAAGATAGACACGCTGAAACTCGACAAAAACAAGGATTGGCAGATGACGAAATTCAACCCAGTTCATCATCGCATGTTTTTGTATAACCGATTGCACAGGGATTTGCTGATTGTGAGAAAGGGAAAAAATCGCTGCACCAAAAGGTTCGAAATAATACTTGGTACTTCCCCACTGTTGAAAAAAAGCATCACCTTTCGCAAAATCCACGCTCGGTTCAAACACAGGGTTAATAGCGAGATCATCGTAATAGATATCCGTTTTTGCGCGTGCAGCTGCTCGCATCCACGGAAGTAAATCGACAGGATCCGTCATGTATTTAGTATCGATAACGAGAAAAGAAAGATGTTTAGCGTAATGGCGTAAAGAATGAAACTCTGCATCGCCCTCATGCAGTTCCCGTCGATAATGCAAAGTTTTGCGCAGTGGCGTTTTAAACAGTTCCATTTGGGACTCAGGTGCCAATTTTTTATCAAAAAAACGTCTTGTCATCGCGATAAGTTGAAGCGCTTCCGCGAGGGTTAATCGAGGACGACTAGGATCGGGTAACCAAGTCACTTTGGCAATCGGAGCAACAGAAGAGAGATCGATCGACGACCAAAATTGCACACCATGCAAGACCACGCGAGGTGGTGAGGTCGAGGCTAAACGATCATTGTTCTGCCATGATTCATCGATATACGTCTGTAACTGCATTTGCCAAAGCGGATGATGACAGGGTAAGACGATAAATCGATCCAAGCCGAGATTGGCTTCATCAGAAAAATGATTCACATGGCGTGGAATGCCATAATAATATCGCTCATTCAATGCTTCTTCATCGATCAAAAAATCAGGCGAAAGCAAATTGCGAAGTTGTTGCTCATCGCGTAATGGTGATTCAAGTTCAAGAATATGATAAAAATACGAGGAGAAAAGCTGATCATATAGTCGAAATTCTTCAGGTGAGTGATCAAAGTAGGGGATCGTCATACCACAACACCTTCTATCTTGTCGCGTATCTATCATTTAATAC
>JABEUY010000079.1 GCA_013044175.1 Bacilli bacterium | reverse complement strand
TGATTGCGTGAACGGGCACGTTGACGAGTTCCTTCTGCATCCCAAGTAATAGTTGAACGAAATCGTTGTGTCGCCATCTCTCTCAAACTCCTTTGTGAATGTGATTTCTTGCACATACTTATCGTACAGGATCATGACATTTTATGCATGATCCTTTTTGCCTATATACAATACTAGGTAGGGTATAGTTGTTAAGGGGCTGTTGACGTTTGCCCCAACCAATTGATTACATCAAGCGTAACTTGATCAACGATCATTTCGTGCAAAAGTTCGTGCCGAGCCTGTTCATAAAGCGTAATTGATACTTTTTGAAACCCAGCTTGTTGAATTCGATGAAATAACGAGGTGATACCCTTCCCGTACTTTCCGACAGGATCTTCTTTTCCAGATAGCAATAAAATCGGCGTATTTTTTGCTAAATTCGTTAAAGGCTGATGTTGTGCTAGGGTTCGCAAACCCATCAAAAAATCACGATAAAATCGTGCACTGCATGTAAAGCCACAGTATGGATCATCACGGTAAGCTTTTACGGAAGCAGGATTGGAACTTAACCAATCGTATTCTGTCGTCGGTTGCGTGATGCGTCGGTTATAGGAACGAAAAAACAACTGATGCAGTCGGTCGCTTTTACTGGTTTCCCCGATTTTTTTGATTTCTCGCTTTGCCATCCATGATCCAAAGGCAAAAGTTAGCGTATCGATCGGAGCACCAGAACCGGATAAAATAACACCTTGATAGGACGGATGAGAGGCGTGAATCAGATGATGTTGTACCAGGAAGGATCCCATACTATGCCCGAAAAGATAGCAGGGTAGGGAAGGATACTGGTGATTGATGTAATCGCTTACTTCGTCGATATCGTTTGCCATGCTGGTAAATCCATCGACGCCACTATCACCAAGCGTACCTGTTTTCGCAGCATAGGGACCGTGACCGCGAAGATCAAAAGCAAAGACGATCCAGCCTTGAGCAGTCAGCGCTTTTGCAAAGGACTGATAGCGAAGAGCATGTTCTACCATACCATGTACAATCAAAAGGATGCCTTTGGCGTTATCTTCAGGAAACCATGAGTACAACGTTGTACGGGTATGGTCAAGAAATTCAAAAATGAATGAATTTTCATTCATAAAATCACCTCGCATTTTGATAGCGCAAACCGGTATAGAAATCCTGTACCGGATCATCCTTTTCATCGTTTATTGTGAAAGGAATTCCAAGGCCTCTTCGAACGTGTCAAATTGAAACTCGACTTGATTGCCTGATTGTTTGGCCGTGCGATTCAATTGCATTTTGATCAATGAGTTATTCCCCGTAACGACAGCAGCACGTTTCATGCCTAGATCGATCAGTAATTTTTGGTGATCGACGATTTTTTTCTGCGTTTCCTGAAGAAACACCATGCCTTCATTGAAAAGCACAAGAAGGTCAAAAGGTTGATTGATTTTTGTTTTGGCGTTTTTTAGAGCTTCATTGGCACTGTCGACTTCGTCTGGAGTGACTTTGCCTTCCCAGTGTAGACTGATGATGCCTTTATCTTGGTCGAGTATTTCTACTTGGTACATTGGCAACACCCTTTCAAACGATGTTACTACGATTATATACTTTTATCGGAATATAGAAAGGATTATTAGGTGACATGCTTGATGATTATTGTGATTACTATATTACTAATAATAGCTTTTTCGTTTTTAATGATACTAGCATGATGGAAATGTGGCGAGGGCGTGTGGGAATCGAACCCACCGGCGACACACCATGCCGCCCACTCGGTTTTGAAGACCGGGAAGGACACCAGTTCCCCATCCGCCCCCATGAAAAGAAAAGTCCATCGCATACTTTGCACTGTGTGCTTTCGTCTTACCAAGTATAGTGACGAAAAGCATGAAGAGCAAGTTGCGATGGACTTTTATGTGAAGATCAGCGTTATACTTCGAAACGTTTAATCGCGATTTCGAGTTGGTTAGCCATCTCCGTCAGGGCGTCGGCAGCATCACGTAACCCTTGCGTTGAGGTTAACTGCTTTTGTGTCATATTGGACACGAGGCGAGATTCAAACGCATTACCTTTCGAAATATCTGAAACAGCATCCATCGTTTTAGCGACATCATCGCTTGATGAAGAGATTTCTTCGATCGCGCTAAGCATACTCATCAATTGATCAGCAACATGTTGAACAGATTGTCCGATGTCGGTAAATGCAGTTCGTGCCCCTGATACGGCAGTTAGACCTTCTTTGACAGACCGATCTGTGGACGTTGCCGTAACCACAACTTTGGCGACGTCTTGTTGAATGGCGGTGACGAGTTCTTGAATTTTGCCGGCAGATGTTGCCGATTGATCGGCGAGTTTTTGCACTTCAACAGCGACGACAGCAAAGCCTTTGCCAGAATCGCCAGCGCGTGCAGCTTCAATGGCTGCATTGAGTGACAACAGATGCGTTTGTTCCGCGATTTCGGTGATGGCATCGACGATCTTGCGGATTTCTTGCGAACGTTTACCTAATTGATCGATACCATCACTTAAGATATTAGAATCCTTAGCGATGTCTGCAATTTTTGTTTCGAGTTGTTCGATCGTGGTTACACCATATTTGGCTGAAGTGGATGCATCATCCGCCATTTCCGAAGCTTTTTCGGAACTTTGCACCATTTGATGGAGTGCTTTCTCCATTTCTTGCATCGTGATGGCGATTACTCCGATCTTGTCAGCTTGATCTTGTGCGCGTTCTGCCATCACTTCTGCTGATTGTGAGATCGAAGTGACCGTTTCAAGATTTTGTTCAGAAGTTATAGCCAGATCTTTTGAGGATGTTGCGACATTATCCGAAACACCCATGATTTCCGTGACCATCGACGAGATCGTGTTACGCAACTGTTCGATCATCTGTGAGGTCGCTGTGGCGATGACACCCACTTCATCCGTTCGACGTAAAAATCGTGTAGGTACAGTTTCTTTGAGTGATCCTTCTGAGACGGTGAGCAGTATCTTGGAGACGCGACGTAATGGTTGCAGACGCGAGGCGAGAATGAGCAATAAAACGATCAACAAGGCAATATGAATTACGAAAAGAATATCGTTCATCGAGGCAAGGTCGCTATTGATTTTGGAACTTGCCACAAGCGGTTTAAGCGTGTACAACAAACCAATCGGTTGCCCGAGAAGATTGGTCAGTGGCGTCGCATACGATGCGTTTAGCATGCCATTTGTCGTTGACGTGGAAAATTGTGAAGATTGTTTACCGTTAAGAACTGAAGCAAATGGCGCAAGTGTAGAGGACTGGATCGCTGAAGTAGAACTTACCAATTGACCGGATTGCGCTTGTAAGGCGAGATCAGATCCTGTAACTTGTTTGACAGTTTGTAGCGTTTCCGTTGACACCGTAGCGCCAAAAGCTAAGTAACCAGCAGCAGGTGCAGTGCCAGCATTATTGCTAGAAGGAGTAATCGTAAGGACGGCAAAGCCAGTTGGTGTATTGATCACACCGCTCATCATCGTCGTACTGCTTTTTCCTTGCATCGCTTTAATGAGAGAGGCGAAAACGGAAGAAGTAGCGAGATTAGGTTGGTCACCAGATTCGCCTAATACATTACCGTTAGCATCGGTGACGATGGTAAATGTGACACCGCCTGAGCCAACTGCATTAAGGATATTACTTTTGATAAAGGGGATATTTTTCTTTTGAATCGCCTGCATCCCTTGTGTCCATTCGCCGTCGGAATTAGCAACGCCAGCGAAACTATTTGCCATCTGTAATAAAAGTTGATGGCTTGCTTGATCGGAACTCATGACCTGCGCTTGATTGACGCCATTTAAATCATTTTGTACGCGATAGTTGGTGTACAAATTGCCAAGAATCGCGGGTAAAAAAGAGAGTACGATAACGAGAATCATAATCTGGTAAGCGAGAGAAAGTCCAAATCGTTTCATGGGCATCTTCCTTTTCAAGTAGTGTTACGCTAAGGTGCGAATGACGATTTGAATGGGCTTGCGTGGTTTGCTGTTTTCATTCATCATCGGATTGTACGTAACGGGCGCATTCGCGATTTTGTCGACGACAGACAGACCGTGAATGACGCGTTCGAATTGCGTGTAGTAAGGATTTTGATTCAAGACTTGCGCATCATGGGCGGTCACGATGAAGAATTGACTACCGTTCGTGTTTGGACCGCTATTCGCCATGGCAACGATACCGGCAGTATAAGCGTAATGGGGAGGCAATTCATCTGGCCATGTATAACCTGGACCCCCCGTGCCATTTTGCAAAGGGTCTCCTGTTTGTACAATGTAATTTTTGATTGTGCGAAAGAAAAGATCGCCATCATAAAAATGATGATTGGACAGAAAAACAAAATTGTTACTCGCGATGGGGGCAATTCGATTAAAAAGTTCGATCGAAAACGTCCCTGCTGTCGTGTAGACATCAGCGATATACGTTTTTTTGTTTGAGATAGTTACTTTAGGAGCTTGCTTAAACCGTTGCGCATGGTCTCGCGCTAGAATGAAAGGCTTCTCTGTTTCCTTAACGGGCGCCATGGAAGGAAATGTAATACCGATCGGTTTCGTCGTTTTGGCATACCCTGTACTAAAAACACCCCCAATCATGGTGGTCAGTAGTGCCAAAATCATGGTTACTTGAAAATAACGTTTGCGCATGGTTCACCTTTCACTTTCATTTTTTTCATTCAAGTAGCTAGACTATACAATAGATTCGCTGTGGCGGGAAGATAATAGAGCAATTATCGAGAAAAAATGAGAAAAGCCTGAAGCAAGGGAACTGGCTTGCTTTAGGCTTTGAGGAATGTCAACTAGGGACGGCTGTTTCCCAATCCTGTTGCGGTAACGCCAAGACCGTGGGAATAGACCATCGTGCCACCAAGGTGACCGACATAAGAGACACAGATGACAGCAGCTAGCGTAAGTACGATCGTGTACCATGCGACTTTGCGACCATTACGGTAGCGTGTAATAAGGCGAAAAAACCATGAAGCTAAGATCAAAACACCAGTTAATTCGCCAAAAAGTACGTGTTGGTGCAAAATTGAAGAAACAGCAGGCGTGATGTTGTCGTAATATTCGCTAATGTTACCTGCAACACCTGCAGCGATCGTTGCTAATACACCAAGTCCTAAAAGAATAAATCCAGCTTTCTCAAAAAATTTATCCTTCCAAATAAAAGCGATCAATTCGGCAAGTCCGGCAAGATAAATGATCGATATCGTAAAGTGTACAACCATCGGATGAATCGTTGCAGGGAATAAAGAATAAAGTAAACTTTGCGCTTGCGCAATCATGTATCGAGATCCTCCATAACTATTTATCAAGTTCAAAACCAGTCCATTTGTACCACAGTAAACTGGCGAAAGTCTGGTGAAGCGGTTGTCCTAACCTTTCCATTCTATCATGCACTTTGAAAGATAGGAAAGGGAGAGTGAACAAGATGGAGTTTGATCAAGTGTGCCGTGAAGTGGATGAACTAGCCCAGACAATAGCTGAAACGATTACACATCAAAATGCGCTTGATTATGAAAATTTACTTCGTGAACTTATGACGCTTCGTTCGCAATGGCAACAAGATACTGAGAAGAATCCTACCGATTTTCATTATGCGTATTTGAAGTGCAAACAATCTTTTCAGGCTTTGAAACAGGCAGATCGATCATGTCGGCGACAATTCTTGATCCTCGCTGGTTATCAATTCGTATGGTTTAGTGTGCTTATGCTGTTTGCCTGTGTGATCTATGTGCGTATGCCGTTACAAGTTATGCACGCGTCGCTGTATTTTTGTCTTTGGTGGTCTATGATCGGATCAGTCTCTCAGGGTTGTGCGATGCTGTTTTTTTCCAATCGAGTACGACAAGTACTACCCCTATCTTTTGTGCTTGATAGTTTGCTAAAGCCACTTACGGGAGCGATGGCCGGTGTGATCGTATGGCTTAGTGTGGAGGCTGGTCTGACGGGCGGACAAGTGCATAATCTTTTTTTCTTAGCCATTTTAAGTTTCGCCGCAGGCTATAGCGAAAGAACATTTTTCTTGATGCTTGAAAAAAAGCTGAACGCAAGCAACCTTTTCAAAGCATGAAAAAGTGTGCGTTCAGCATAGGTTGATCATTAAGCAATCGGTCGAGCAAAAGGTGCATCTTGTTCGTACTTGGTGATTAATGCTTCGTGTTGAAGACTTAATCCGATATCATCAAGTCCTTCGAGTAATAACATTTTGCGATAGGCATCGACTTCGAAGGTATAGACTGTCTTGTCATCGACAATAACTTGTTGCTGTTCAAGATCGATAGTCAGTTCAGTACCTGGCTTAGTTTTAGCAAGCTCGGTTAACGAAGCGACGATGTCGTCGGCGAGCACGATAGGAAGAATGCCGTTTTTAAAGCAATTGTTATAAAAAATATCGGCAAACGATGGCGCAATAATCGCTTTAAACCCGAAGTCGAGAAGAGCCCAAGGAGCGTGTTCGCGTGATGATCCACAACCAAAGTTCGGACCTGCAACAAGGATCGTCGCTTTATCATAGGGAGCTGTGTTTAAGACAAATTCTGTGTGAGGTTGTTGATCAGGCGTGAAACGCCATTCGAAGAATAAAAACTGGCCGAAACCTGTTCGTTCGATCCTTTTTAAAAATTGTTTGGGAATGATCGCATCGGTATCGATGTTAGCACGATCAAGTGGTGCGGCGATGCCGACATGTTTGTGAAAAGCGTCCATGATATTGCCTCCTTTAACGTAGAAAACGCTTGATTATGCGAACGTGCGAATATCGACGAAGTGACCAGCGACTGCGGCGGCGGCGGCCATCGCAGGACTGACGAGATGCGTGCGGCCATCGCGTCCTTGGCGTCCTTCAAAGTTGCGGTTGGAAGTCGAAGCGCAGCGTTCTCCGGGTGCAAGTACGTCTGGATTCATGGCAAGGCACATGCTACATCCTGGTTCACGCCATTCAAAACCTGCATCGACAAAGATCGTATGCAATCCTTCACGTTCCGCTTGATTTTTTACTTCGTAAGAGCCAGGTACGACCATGGCATGAACATGCGAAGAGACTTTTTTACCTTTAACGACATCAGCAGCGCTACGCAGGTCTTCGATGCGACCATTTGTGCAAGATCCGATAAAAACGCGATCGATCTTGATTTCTGTCATCGGTGTGCCTGGTGTGAGTCCCATGTATTGTAACGCGAGTTCAACAGAGCGTCGTTCGACGGGATCGGAAATATCAGCTGGATTAGGGACGGTATCCGTAATGCTCGCCCCCATGCCAGGACTTGTACCCCATGTTACTTGCGGGATGAGGGAATCGGCATCAAATTCGAGTGTCTTATCAAAAGAAGCGCCCTCATCTGTGCAAAGTTCTTTCCACGCAACCACGGCGCTTTCAAACTCTTCGCCCGCGGGCGCATAACGGCGGTTTCGCAGATAGGCAAACGTCGTCTCATCCGGTGCGATCAATCCGGCGCGGGCGCCCGCTTCGATCGACATGTTACAGACGGTCATGCGCTCTTCCATTGATAACGCTTGGATCGCTTCGCCGCGATATTCGATGACATAACCAGTGCCAAAGGCGGTGCCATACTTCGCGATAATGCCTAGAATTAAGTCTTTGGCACGGATGCCCTTGGCGAGTTTCCCTTTGACGATAATCTGCATCGTTTTTGGACGGGATTGTTGCAAACATTGTGTGGCGAGCACGTGCTCCACTTCGCTTGTTCCGATACCGAAGGCAAGTGCGCCAAATGCGCCGTGTGTTGAAGTATGGCTATCACCACAGACGATCGTTTTCCCAGGCAAGGTAAGACCGAGTTCAGGGCCGATGACGTGGACAATGCCTTGATCGGCACTGGTGATGTCAGCAAATGGAACGCCGAACATGTGGCAGTTCTCACGCAGGGTATCGATTTGTTGTTTGGAGATCGGGTCAGCGATCGGCAGACTGCGATCGGTCGTCGGTACATTGTGGTCAACCGTAGCAAAAGTCAGATCAGGACGACGGACTTTGCGTTGACTGATTCGAAGGCCTTCGAACGCTTGTGGGGAAGTGACTTCGTGTATCAGATGTAAGTCAATGTAGATCAGGGATGGTTCACCGTCTTTTTCACGGACGACGTGCGCTTCCCAAATCTTATCGATCAACGTTTTTTTTGAACTCATAAAAACCCTCCTCAATCTAACATTCACCTTTATAGCGTACCTGATCGCTTTTCATTCGTCTATACTATACAATTTATTAACCTGATTGTTTTTACCTATAGGAGTGATAGGGATGGAGTTGCGCTGGTTACAGTACGCGCTGGAAGTAGATCGATACAAAAGTTTTACGAAAGCTGCGCACGCTTTGTCGATAACGCAACCTTCGTTAAGTCAACAGATACAGAAACTCGAACAAGAACTCGGTATTCGTCTGTTTCATCGTGGGCATGGTCCCTTGTCAACGACGCAAGATGGCATGCGCTTTATTGAACAGGCTAGACAAATCGTTTTATTAAGTGAAGACCTTGTCATGGAGATGAATGAGCGGCGAACGGGCAGGGGAGGGAATTTACGCATCGGGGCACCAGCGATCACAGGAGGCCATGTGTTGCCACCGCTTTTACGTCATTACGCGACGAAATATCCGGATGTCGCCATTACACTTGTCGAAGAATCCACCGATGAGCTTGAAGCGATGACGTTACGAGGGGAGATTGATCTTTGCGTCTTAGCCTTACCGATTGACGTCGATCATCTTAAGACGCGCTTTATTTTGCGCGAACCTCTCTATCTTGCTTTACCACGTGAAGCAGTTTCTTTTGTACCGAAAGATAGAAGTTCGGCAATGATTGCTTTGCATGACCTTGCAGAAGCACCTTTTATTTTACTTAAAAAAGGGTACGGGTTTCGCCATACCGTCCTTGAGCTTTGCGCCAAAAGTGGCTTTTCGCCCAAAATAGCTTTTGAAACGAGTAGTGTGGAGACAGCGCAAGCGATGGCAGCGAATGGACTTGGTATCACGATCGTTCCGCAGATGGTGATGCAAAATGATGCTTTTGCACCATCTTATGTGGCAATGGCCAGTCAACCAACACGAACACTCGTTTTTGCTTATCGACGTGATCGCTATCTTTGTGCGACAGCGCAAGCCTTTCTCCAGCTTTTTGATGAAGTATCTTTGCCTGGTTCTGAACAGAAAAAAAACGATCCGCAAGGTGGGATCGTCTAAAAAGCTTCATAGGTTGGCTGTACTTGCGATCCACACGAGCGGCGAATTACTAAGTTATGTTGGATGATGACCGTTCGCTTTCCACGATTCGCTTTCGTAATTTGATCGAGTAACATTTCAGCAGCGACTTTGCCAAGTTCGTCGATATGAACATTCATGGACGTCATGGGTGGATTGGCCATTTTGGCTAAATGCATATCATTAAAGCCGATGATCGCAAGATCGTCCGGAATATGATATCCCAGTTCGCCAGCCGCTCGCATCGCGCCAAAAGCCAAGACATCGTCAGACGCGACGATCGCCGTCGGTCGATCAGGTAAAGCGAGCAGACGCATCATACCTGAGTAGCCACCTTGTTCAAGAAACTCAGCGGTGACGATCAGGTTCGGATCAAAAGGAAGATTGCGATCTCGTAAAGCAGCGTGGTAACCGCTTAACCGATCCACACTGACGACCAGTTCCTGGGAACCACTGAGAAATCCGATGCGCGTATGACCGTGCTCGATAAGGTGTTTCGTTGCATCGTAGGCCGCTTTCACGTTATCATTATTCACCCAACTGATCGAAGTTGTGGTGGAAGGACGACCGATGAGTACACAGGGCACATGATTTTCCTCAAGGATCGAGATCAACGGGTCGTGCATTTTGGAATTAAGTAAAATAATCCCATCTACACGTTTGCTTCCGATCATGTGTTGCAAGCGCATTTCGTCGGTAAAGCCTGTGCCATTGGACGTGGAAAGAAGCACGTCGTACCCTTCTTGTTCGGTGACCGAAGTGATACCGCGCAAACATTCGGTAAAAAAGGGATTAAGAAAGAACTGATCGATCGGATTGGGAATTAACAATCCGATCGTTTCTGATGTTTTTTTGACAAGACTGCGTGCGATGGCATTCGGATGATAATCCAGTTCTTTCATCGCAGCACGAACACGTTCACGTGTTTCTTCGCTGATTCTCGGATGATTGGCTACGACGCGCGACACGGTAGAAGGACTGACACCGGCGAGCGAGGCAACGTCTTTGATATTGAAGCCCATGTTATTCACCAACCAATAGCCACATCGACGCATCTTTCTCAGGCAGTGTGAGCAACGTTTTCGTGCTCATGGTTTGCCCGAGTAACGATCCCATAATACATGTATACGTACCTGATGGGATTCCCTCCGCTTTGGGATGTAACGTTAGAGGATCATCGCCATTATGCACAAAGCATAGGATCGTAGATTGCCTTGCATCGCTGGCAGAATCGTGTAACGATCGAACAAAGGCATAGCAAGCATCGGATAAGCCTTGCAAGACTGGGCGGAAACTTCCTTTCGCAAGGGCAGGGTACGTTTTACGTAAGGCAAAAAGTTGCTGATAGTAGGCTTTTAACGCATGATCTTGCAGATTTTCATCCCACTGCATGCCGCCACGACATAATGGATCGGCACCACCAGACATTCCGATCTCATCCCCATAATATAGCACAGGAGAACCGATTGTAGCAAACTGGCAAAAAGCCGCAAGTTTCGCTTGTGTCTTATCGTCTTCACAAAGGGTTAATAGCCGAGGCGTATCATGAGAATCAAGTAAATTCCATAGTGATGATAGCACAGGTTCAGGATACAAGGCGCGAATTCTTTCGATGCGCAAATAGAATTCTTTGGCATCGATTGTTCCTTTCGCTAGCCAATCCAAGATAGCAAAACCGAGTGGATAATTCATTACCGTATCGAATTCGTCGCCACGTAGCCATGGTGTCGCGACTTGCCATATCTCGCCACAAATCAAAGCGTCTGGCTTCTTCTTTTTAATCCGTTCTCGAAAGTGTTTCCAAAAAGCATGTTCCACTTCATCCGATACATCGAGTCGCCAGCCATCGATGCCGACGCGATCAATCCAATATTCACCGACTTGACAGAGATAATCTTCGACTTCGGGCGTAGCTGTCCGCCACTTAGGCATATGGGGGACATAATCAAACGTTTCATAATTGCGTTCTTCAATGGAAAGCGGCCATGATTTGGGATAGATCCAATCGGCATATTGCGATTTTTCACCTTGTAGTAAAAGATCTTTGAAGATCGGGTTTTCCATACCCATATGATTAAAAACGGCATCGAATACCACGCGTATATTACGTTGGTGACACGCATCGATCAATTCTTTCAGTTCTTCTTCGGTTCCAAAATCAGGATCGACTTTAAAATAATCGATCGTGTCGTATTTATGATTCGATGGCGCATAAAACAATGGGGTAAAATAGATAACTTCTGCGCCAAGTTGTTCGATATAATCGAGTTTTTCCATTACCCCTTTAATCGTGCCACCAAAGAAATTATCACGCTTTGGTTCTGCATGCCATAGAGCGAGTTTTTTACTATGTTTCTTCGCTTTTTTATGACGGTAAAAGCGTTCAGGGAAAATTTGATAATACGTTGTACCTTGCATCCACGCAGGTGGTGCATACGTATCTCGTTCGCCAAGATACGGCACTTCAAAGGTGTCGTTATGATCAGCAGGCGGTTGATCCGTAATGCCAAGTCTTGAATAATAGTACGTCTGGTCAGCCAAGTGGATAGCAAAAAAATATTTGAACCGTTTCGTATCGCGTAGCAAACGAGCTTGAAAAATCTCATGATCGTGACCAAGCTTAGCGTAACGTTCAGCTGGTGTTGTGACGCGCGTTTCGTTTACTTTAAATTTATCAAAATGAATCACATCGATCCGATCAGCGAGTCGATTGCCAAGACGTAAGCGAACATAGAGATCGCCTTGGTGTGCATAGGCATACGGTTCCGTGGATTCATGGTAGATCGATAAGGAAATCAATTCTTTGGTTGACACGGGTCGGTGCCTCCTTGTTTAACACGATACATTACCCTTTAACAGCACCGGCAGTAAGACCACTGACAATCCATTTTTGAAAAATCATATACACAACGGTGATCGGAACAGCGATGATCAACGCTGCAGCACTAAATTGTGTGAAGTTTTGAGCGTGTGAAGCAGGGTTTAACAGCCAGTAAAGACCAAGACCGACTGTATAGTGATTCGGTGACGTTAACAGCAAGTTGGCAAGTGGGTATTCTGTAAAATTGCCGATGAAGGAGAAAATGAAGATAACCACGATCATCGGCAAAGTTAAAGGTAAAATAATTTGCCAGAAAATCCGGAAATTCGATGCCCCATCGACAACTGCAGCTTCATCAAGATCACGTGGAACCGTATCCATGTAACCTTTCATCAGCCATATATTGTATGCACTACCACCACAAAGAATGGCGATATACCACCAAAGATTGTCGAGACCATGAATGTCGGACAAAACGATGTAAAAAGCCGCAGCCGACATTAAAGACGGGAACATTTGCAATAATAATAGTGTCATTAAGCCATAACGGCGACCCCAGAACTTCATGCGACTAAACGCGAAGGCGGCAGAAATGGTAATCACGACTTGAATAACAGAGACGATAATGGTTACAAAAAACGTATTGGCTAACCACTGTGCAAATGAATATCCTGATGCAAAAGGGTGAAACAAGGAAGTGTAGTTGGCTAACGTGATATTTGACCAATTAAAAGGATTGGTCGAGTAAAAGGAAGTGCCTGGTGAGAAGGAAGCACGAAGTACAAAGTACATAGGGATAATGGCAAACAACATGCCAATGATCACGATAATCCGTGAAAGATAGAGGCCGATGCGTTCGCCTGGAGCCATTGTTCGTTTGGTTTTTGCCATGGATTAGTCGACCTCCTCAAAAGCATGCGTTAAGCGCATATTTAAATAACTGAACGCTGCAACAACGATAAAGGCGAGGACTGCCAGACTGCTGACAAGACCATAAGGGGAAATCGCTAATTGACTGATCATCTTATAAATGGCACTGATTAAAATATCGGTCGATCCGGCGAATGGATTGGTTGTACTTGCAGGATTCCCACCCGTTAATAGGTAGACAGCGCCAAAGTTGTTAAAGTTAAAAGCGATGGTCGGAATAATCAAAGGTAAGCTGATTCGCCATAGCGAAGGCAGTGTAATGGTGAAAAATTGTTGAAATGGACCAGCGCCGTCGATGGCTGCCGCTTCATACAGTTCAGCGGGAACAGCTTGTAAACCACCGATACAAACATTCATCATATACGGATACCCGAGCCACATGTTGACTAGCAAAATCGCTACTTTTGCCCAGAAGGGATCAATGAGCCAAGGCACAGCACCGATTCCGATCATGTGTAAAAGTTGATTGATATTACCACGGCTATAATCGAGCATG
>JABEUY010000078.1 GCA_013044175.1 Bacilli bacterium | reverse complement strand
ATGCCAAGATCATCGCTTAACCATCGTTCCAGCAAGCGATGACGGCGAACGACTTGTTCCGCTTTTTCACGACCGGTAGCGGTAAGCATAATTTCCTTACTCAAGCCTGATTGAACCAGTTCTAAAGCGGTTAATCGATGAATCGTCTGTGTGACTGTTGGGCGAGATACATGAAGATAATCGGCGACGGATGAGGCTAATACGACACCGTCTTCCGCTTCGAGCGTGTAGATCGCCGTCAAGTAGGCTTCCATTCCGTGCGTTTTTGCCATAAAAAGCTCCTTGTCATGCATGTACTTTGCAACGTATCTCTATCTTACCATAACTGCGTGCATGCTTTTGCAAAGCAAAAGCATGATGATTTCTTAGAGATATATTACTATTAGGATTAACAAATTTAATTAATTAGGTAAAGCTAATTATAAGAAATGGCATAGAAAATCGATTGGGTAAGGCAGTAGGGAGGACGTTTACATGGCAACGGATTCTATGGTAGTAAGATTGTCAACCTCACGCATTAGGAGAATATTAGTATACTTAGCGGTCTTCGGGCCTGGACTTATGGTCATGCTGGCGGATACGGATGCAGGGAGTATCATCACAGCAGCGCAATCGGGAGCAGTCTGGGGTTACCGCATGATTCTGCCACAGATATTGCTGATGCCAATGTTATATCTCATTCAAGAAGTTACCGTTCGCCTCGGGATCGTCACGGGTAAAGGGCATGGTGAACTTATTCGGGAGCGGTTTGGCATGAAGTGGGCGTTTTTGTCCGTTTCGACCTTATTTTTAGCTTCGATTGGCGCATTAGTGACGGAATTTGCAGGAATTGCGGGTGTCAGCGAACTGTTTGGCGTTCCTGGTTGGATCAGTGTGGTCGTCGCTACGATACTTTTGATCGTTATTGGACTATCTGGGAGTTATCGGCGCGTTGAAGTGATCGGCATTGTATTTGGCTTATTTCAACTTTTTTTCTTCATCGCGATGTTCATGGCCAAACCGCATATCGGGCAAATGGCGCATGGCTTTCTCTCGATGCCCGTGCAGAATCATCAGTATCTCTTCTTGCTTGCAGCTAATGTGGGTGCGGTCATTATGCCCTGGATGGTTTTTTATCAACAAGGTGCGGTCATCGACAAAGGGCTAAAGCCAAGCCATTTGAAGGCGGCGAGACGAGATACTTTAGTAGGTTCGATTCTTACCCAATTCGTTATGGTGGCAATCGTGATCGTGACAGCTGCGACGATTGGACAAACGCATCCTAACCAACCTTTGAATGATATCGCGCAAATCGCGCAAGCTTTGACGCCATTTCTGGGTTCGATGGGTGGTAAAGTGATTTTTGGACTTGGTATGGTGGGGGCGAGTTTTATCGCTGCACTTGTCGTATCCATTGCTGGTGCATGGGGAATTGGTGAAGCTTTTGGATTCAATCATAGTCTTAACCATAAACCGAAAGAGGCAAAAAGTTTTTATCTGATCTTTACGTTAGCGCATGTAGGTGGGGCATTGCTCGTTATTTTTAGTGTGAATCTGATTCAACTCAATGTGGATGTTCAGGTCATGAATGCGATGCTACTTCCTATTGTCTTGGGGTTTTTACTTGCTCTTGAAGCAAAAGCGTTACCGCAAAAATGGCGTATGAAAGGAATGCGTAAATATCTTGTTTGGAGCCTATCGGGTATCGTCATGGCATTTGGTTTGTATATGATGGTGACCACGCTCTAGGCCTTGAAGCTATATTTTGATCACCTATTGACAAAATTAAAGTAAGTGCTATATTGTGATTATGAGCGCAATATAGGCAACGATAGATAGACCATAGAAGTACTGCAGGTAAGGTGGGAAAAAGATGAACAATGTCATACCAGCGATGTTTATCGCGCATGGTTCACCCATGGTAGCGATTGAAGACAGTGAATATGGTGCTTTTTTGGATCAATTGGCGACACAAGTAACGGAACCTAAAGCGATTCTCCTCTTTTCGGCACACTGGGAAAGCCGCGTTCAAAAAGTCAGCGAGATAGAAAATTATTCGCTGATTTATGATTTTGGTGGGTTTCCAGAAGCGTTGTATCAGGTAAAGTATCCGGCTCGTGGTGATCTCGAACTATCCAAGAAGGTACAGTCTCTGTTAGGTGAAGCGGGCATTGCGTATGAAGTTGAGCGTCAACGCGGTCTGGATCATGGTGCTTGGACGATCTTAAAGCGCATCTATCCAAAAGCCAATGTACCGGTGATCGCGATGTCGGTTAACCCTGATGCTCCTGCGCGTGAACAGTATGCGATTGGCAAAGCACTAGCATCCCTTCGTGAAGAAGGTGTGCTGATTATCGGAAGTGGTGTGACGGTACACAATTTTCAATTGTTTCATGCTCAACAAGATCAGCGCGTTCATCAGGCTGTACGCGAATTTGAAACGTGGTTGGCAGAACATCTTGAGACTTGGGATATCGATTCTCTTTTTTCCTATGAACAAAAAGCACCTCATGCACGACTTGCCGTACCAGTACACGGGAATGAACATTTCGTTCCGTTGTTTTATGCGATGGGTTCAGCCGATCGATCTGGGCAGGTTCGTCAACTTCACTTGAGCTACATGTTCAATGTGATGACCAA
This sequence comes from Bacilli bacterium, assembly GCA_013044175.1. GTDB lineage: Bacteria > Bacillota > Bacilli > Alicyclobacillales > SLC66 > JABEUY01. The sequence goes on along the minus strand of JABEUY010000078.1, from coordinate 22,709 downwards.
TAGCGTGTATCAAATGGGGTAATTGTGGTAAAGCAAAACCTCTCGCCTAGAAGGTAACGGCGAGAGGTTTTTGTTATTTAGGCGGGGATGAGACTAGGTACGACGTAAGCAAAGGTAAGTACGATCACGCTGACGATCAGTAAAAATGCGATGCTGTGTCGTAGTGTGAAGCGATAGACTTCGCCTTCTTTACCCACCATCCCCGTTGAGGATGTACCGACGGCGATCGATTGAGGCGAGATCATTTTGCCCATAACACCACCGGCAGAGTTCGCGCCTACCGTCAAGTAGGGATTTAAGTGGAGTTGTTGCGCGGTAAGTTGTTGCAATGAGCCAAAGAGTAGGTTCGAAGAAGTGTCACTACCCGTGAGAAAGACACCGATCCAACCGAGTATGGGAGCGAAAAGCGGGAACAATACACCGGTTTTGGCTAAGGCGAGTGCTAGGGTACCAGACATCCCGGAGTAATTCATCAATTGCCCAAAGGCGACGACACAAGCGATCGTAACCAAAGGGAACCGCAGTTCATAGAGCGTTTCTTTAAAGGTACTTCCGAACCCACGCCATGAAAGGTTACAGATAAATTTGGCTGCGATACCGGCAATGAATAAAGCAGAACCTGTCGCGCCAAGGAGATCCCAGGTGAATTTGGCTTCGAGTGTGGTGGTATGCGTTGCGATCGGTGCGACTTTGGCGACAAGATCATTCAAGCCGGGCCATGAAAAAACAAACGTGGCATGAGCGAGAAGTTCTTTGACGGCAGGTATAGTCCATAGTACGATAAAAAAGGTTAAGGATAGATAGGGTCCCCATGCGATAAATACTTCTTTGCGCGAAAAGCTATGTTTCTTATCGAACGATTGTGGTGCGGATTCGTTTTTAAAACGAAAAATTTCGTTGGGTTGCCAGAAACGCAAAAGTATGATCAGGCTAAGCATCGATAAAAGAGAAGATACGATATTGGGTAGTTGTGGGCCAAGATAAGCTGCGACGAGCAATTGTGATAAAGAACTGACGAGTCCGACGGTTAGGCAGGCTGGCCATACGCCTTTTAATCCTTTGAAACCTGACATGACAGTAACTAACCAAAAGGGGAGAATCAACGATACGAGAAACAATTGTCGTCCGACAGAAAGGCTAAGCAGTAGTGGACTTAGATGGGTAACGCTCGCCACGGCCGTAATCGGAATACCGATGCCTCCAAAGGCGACAGGCGCTGTGTCGGCAAGCAGTACGAGGCCTGCAGCATACAAAGGGGAAAAGCCAAGACCCAGTAACATCGAGCCGGCGATGGCGACCGGTGCGCCAAACCCTGCTGTTCCTTCAAGAAAAGCGCCAAGGCAAAGTGCGATGAGTAACGTCTGAATACGGCGATCTTGGCTAATGGATGAGATCGAATGGCGAATGACATCGAAATGACCGGTTTTTACAGTGATTTTAAAGAGGAAAACAGAACCGATCACGATCCAACCAATCGGCCATAGACCGACGAAAACACCGTAAATAGCACTTGAAAGCGCTTGTTCAACAGGGAAGTGAAAGCCGATGATCGCATCAAGGATAACGAGAACGATCGTCGTGACTGTAGCGACGTGACCTTTCATGCGAAAAACGAGAAGTGCGATAAAGAAGTAGAGAATCGGAATTACAGCGATGAGCGCAGACCAGCCGACATTGTTAGCGATCGGCGCGTAAAGTTGTTGCCAAACCATGGGCATCCCTCCTGGATGGTATACAGGGCGGCGAGTCATATAGACTAGTTCAATCGCGTCAGTAAACGCTTTCAAAGCCCTGATATCATGATGTGATCTTATCATCAGATGATAGGATCATCATAACAGCAAGCGCAAAGTCAAGCAATCATGAAGTGATCTTCGCCATAAATTATTCACAACTTAAAATTAAATGAAAATGTGCATAGAGGATTCTGTTGTCCCTAGATCATCTCGTGAAGCGTACTTTCGATATGGAAAGTACATGTAGACAGGAGCGAGATAGGATGAACGAAAAGAAAGTAACAAGAAAGGAAAGCTATCAGATCGTACGCGCAAGTCAAGGCATGATCGGGTTTGATACGGATACGAAAATTACTGAGGCAGCGAATGAGTTTGCTTTGCAGGGGTTTCATTTTGTCTTGCGCTATTTGTCGTTACGTGAGAAGGAGACACAAGGTGATTTAACGAAAGAAGAAGTGGATGCCATTTTGGAGGCAGGATTGGGACTCATGCCCGTGCAGCACGTACGCGAACCAGGGTGGATTCCGACAGCGGCATTAGGGTTGCGCGATGGTAACGTAGCGCGGGTACAAGCGTTTTTATGCGGATTTTTGCCCCATTGTACCGTGTGGCTTGATCTTGAAGGTGTTGACAAAAAGGTTTCAAAGCAAGATGTGGTCGCCTATACGGTCGCATGGGCGAAGAGGGTACGAGCTTGGGGATATCATCCGGGCATTTATGTAGGTGCACAATCACGGCTCGATCAAGATGATCTTTGCAGGTCGATCCCGTATCGCTATTTTTGGCGATCGATCAGCGCGAGTGCGCCGCAGTTAAAGGATGATGAGTATGCAATTTATCAAGAAGAAGGTTCGACATGGCAGGGGATTGCGTATGATCGGGATCAGATACCTGTGCACACTTTAGCGACGAATTTACCATGGATGATGATCAAGGAGTGAAAGTGTGAAAGTGCGAAATGTGCTCTTTTGTGTAATGCTTGTAAGTTGGATGGGACTAGGTAGTGCACAGAGGCACGCAAAAGTAGTCTCTCATGATGTGATTTATGTATCACCGCTTGGTGATGACCGCGATTCTGGTGGTAAGCAGTATCCTTTGAAAACGATCCATGATGCGATTATGCTTGCCCGAAAAGAGGCACAGCAAGGTGAACGCCAAATAACGATCGTGGTTGAACCTGGTGTGTATCATGAACGCGTCGATATCGACCATTTTTCTTATCCGAAGACGACGCTTACGTTACAAGCTTCCTCGCCTCGTGTTGCGATCATCGATGGGAGGGGACTACAAGCGCATGATGGTGGATTGATCACCATTCACAATAGCGATCGGATCACCGTAGCGGGGTTTGTTCTGCAGCAAGATAGTACAGATTCTCCTATAGAAACGCCAATGGGCATCGAAGTGAGCGGTTATGACGATCAGGTGACGTTGCAAAACAATACGATTCGCAATATCGCAACGCGAGTACGCTCCGCAGCGGGCAATGCTCATGGCATCGGCGTCTACGGTGATGAAGTGAGGCCGATTCAGCATCTTCGCATTGAAAACAATTCCTTGTACGATTTGACCTTGGGATCGAGCGAATCTTTGGCGTTAAATGGTAATGTAATGGGTTTTCTCGTTAAAAATAACGTTATACACAACAATAATAATATTGGCATTGACGTGATTGGTTTTGAAGGAACGGCACCGAATCGCCAACTTGATCGCGCGCGCGATGGTGAGATTCTGGACAATCTGGTGTATGCCATTTCTTCTTATGGGAATCCTGCTTACGGTAACCAATATGCTGCCGATGGCATTTACGTGGATGGCGGTACGCATATTCTTATTGTAGGGAATCGGGTAAGTGGTAATGATATCGGGATTGAGCTGGCTAGTGAACATCACGATGGTAACACATCGTATATCACGATGTTCAATAACCTCATGATCGATAATTTCGATGTTGGCCTATCATTAGGCGGATACGATCGTAAAAGAGGTTATACGGCGTATTGCACGATTCGTAATAATCTCATCAAAAACAATGATAGTCTATTGTCAGGTGATGGGCAGATCCTTTTCGCGTTTGATGTACGCCACGTACAATTTGAACATAATACGATCATTGCTCGCGCGAACGATCCCGTGCTGCTCAATCCTTATAAGCAAAACACGGACAACGTTGTGAATGGTAATATATACCAAAGCCCTGATCCGCTTTCAACGTGGATTTTTCAATGGAAGAACAAAATGTACACGGGAGTAGAGGCCTATCGTCAAGGGACGGGCAATGACAGTCAGTCTCTCTTCGAGGAGCGAAAATAAATAATTTTCGAGGAAAGCGCTCTCTTTTAAGATGATATTAAGATAGACATTGCATACTAAAATACTTTGTGCTAACCTTTCGCAAGAGTAATCGAATTGTAATTTTTAAAGGAGAATTCTTTTGCGAAAAGGTATTATCATGGGCAGTCTTTTGAGTCTGTTCATTTTGGTTACACCATCCATAACATACGCTTCCACCTTATCGACAGCAACAACAGTGTCTATCTCGAAGCAAGTAAATATCCATCTGCGAGCTTTTCCTTATCCTTATCGGGCGATGCTTTCTATCGATTCGGATGCGGATCATGTTGATCTAAGAAAATTTAATATCGTTCATGCATTTATCAATTCCAAAGCAGAAACACCTCTCGGGCAAGGATTGGGTTTAGATGTATCCGATTCGTTTTTTCTTTACGATGACTCTAATCTTCCTGGCCCGATTGATGTTGTCGGATCAAAAACCGTAGCCAATGAGATGACATTGTTTAAAGGTATCAGTGATCAACCGAGCGTCTATGCACCAATTCTCTTAGATTATATGCGTCATGGCTGGATCGATACCTTTCATTCTTCGGGGGATTTTTCGCGATTACCTGGTTCGAAACAACATTTCTCGCGACAACTTGTCGTGCAAGCTCTTGCATGGCTTGCCAAACATCATGCGCCTGCTATTGCTGATCTTACGGATCATGGTAATCAATACAATGTCGGTAACTTCGGGAGCTATCACTCCCAAGGATTTTACGCGTATCAACAAGGCGAAGTGCCAACGTCGCCCTACTACGTGGCTGATCTCTACCAACACGAAGGCGTTCATTTCCTTTGGCCAGATCGTTTTGATTCGAAATATCGTCGATCTACGGAAATCTATCCGATTCGCTTAGCGGACGGCTCGATGATTTGGGGTTTTCATCGCTTTACAGGTTATGTGCGGACATGGCGAACACCAAAAGGATATCGCATGGATCATTGGCGACTCGTTTGGACGCCCGATGGTTTGTGGGAAGAGCTTCTACCTTCTTCGTTACAGCGGCTCATCTCGCGCGGTGGTTATGCGATCGTCGCCAATCATTTAGAGGGTAATGAAGATTATACACCGCTAAACTCTTCCGATGTCGAGGCGCTCGTCCATCTCGCGCATCTTCAAGATCAAGGAAAGATTCTAGTCGCACGAACATCGCGTCTGCTTTTTTACAACCTCATTCATCAAGGACTGCGGTATCGTGTGTATAAAGATGCACAAAACCAAAAGACTGTGATCGATATCACCAAAATCATCGATCCGGTCGACGGGAACTTTGTACCCTCTTGGAAGCAATTACGTGGCGTGACGTTTCTTGTGCCTCAATCTTCCTCAGTACAGTTAGTTGTTGATGGGCAACCAGTGCCAGCAACTGATGTAGTCCTTTCAGCGAACACGATCGGTATCGCTTGGTATCCACCAGATACGACCGATTGGGCGGTATCACTTCATTCTAAGGCTTATGAAAAACTCGTGAAATCGATGAATAAAGGGTGACGCATTGGCGTCACCCTTTTAACCATGATGACAACGCGAAGTTGAATTACCAATATGGATAGAGGCAGGTACAATGATCATTTCTGGTGTATATGGTTGAGTGTCTCGCAACTGCTGTAAAACGATTCTGACGGCTTCTTTAGCCATGAATTCTTGATCTTGTAATGCACATGTCATCGAGAAATGGGGTGGTTTGGGTAAAGGTCCGTCAAAACAGACGATTGAAAAATCTTCTGGTACACGAATGTTGAGACGACGCGCTGCTTCAAGCCAATAATCAGCTAGTTTATCATCGGTAGCAAAAACAGCAGTAATTTTTGGATGATCGACAAGAGTATTAGTGACGATGTCAAGTTGCCTTTCATCAAAGTGATCAATCATTTTTTCCCAAGTAACTACAGGAACGTCGATGATGGTAAGGGAATCATCTTTTGCGTTGGCGATTGCCTCTTCGAATCCCTTTCGACGATCGGCCAGTGTCGAAGTGCCTTGCCAATCTGGTGAGAAATAGGCGATAGAAGAGTGATCTAGCGCGAGCAAATGCTCGGTTAATGTTCTCGCAGCTAACGTGTTGTCCGTTGTAATGTATGAGACTGGTATGCCCGACAATTGTTTATCAACTAAAACGATTGGAAATTGTTCGACGTGTAGTTTTAAAATAGCTGGATTGTAGTATTCACCATTTACTGGCATAACAATTAAACCTTGTACACCAGATGAGACGAGACGATCGATGATTTCCTGCTCTACTTGCTGAGAACCATAGGAACAACCGACATTCAGTACAAAGGGTTCTGCATGTAACTGGCGTTCGACTTCTGCGAGTAAGGCTGGGCCAAAGGACTGATCAAGAAATGGAATGACAAAGCCAATTTGAGTAATTCCGCGGGTAATTTCTGTTGATAATATAGAATCGAACGCAGAAGATTGAAAAGGATTGTCTTCTGCTGAGAGTGGTAAGAGCGATTCACTCTGTGCAACAAAAGTTCCAATACCTGCTTTGCGAACAATAAGTCCTTCATTCGTAAGCAATTGTAATGCACGATTGGTTGTCATGCGACTGACGCGAAATTGACTCATTAGCTCTTGTTCAGTAGGCAGTAAATCGCCGGGTTGAAAATGGCCATCTGTGATTTGTTGTTTAAGATGATCATAGATTTTTTCATATAAAATTGAGCGGGTAGACAACATGATCACTCCTTTATCACGCAAAAGATAATAGCATGATATTATGACTTTTACAAAGGGTAGATCATTCGAACCATACACGCCCCTCCTCGTTAAGGTAAATCATATAGTGATTAGATATTGGATAGGAGAGTAAAAAAGTCTTTGTCGTGATTTCAATTCTTGGCTCAATCTCTGAGTGGGTTTGTTTTGCGTATGAAGATGGATGTGAGAAGTAGTAGCCATGAATTGCGTAGAAATTACGCAAAGCATAGTACCATTTGCGAAGTTCCCACTTTACCTTCTCATCGATAGATAGCGAGAAATTCGAGGGGGTAAAGGAATCGACATAGATTAAATATCCCCACAACTCTGGATAGTGCATGTTTATGATTCCCATTGGAGACCAAACATAATTATCTTCCGGGAATGGTTGGTTGGTGGAAGGGTCGATTTTTTTTTGGTAGCCGGATTCGGTACTTTCTAGTTGCCAATTAACACGCGAAAAATTGATACGCCAAATGTCTCCGGGTCGAGGATTGCTGTGATTTCGATCACATTCTCTTAGAGAAGCAAAGGGTAAAGCGATTTCGACGCTCCATCCCCTATTTTCAGCTTGAGGATCATTAAGTTTCCCGTTGAGATGGACGGCTGTTTTTAGCCCGCGGATATCCCAGCCATTCACCGGTGGACCGCCATCCCGATAGGGTTTGATTAATAGTAAATCCCATACGGTGTTTAGTGCGTTGATTTCAAGTTCATAGTAAGCGTGCGTATCACCGTCAGGATCGATAAAGACCTCAAAATCGTTATCTTGAAAAATCACAGAATCTCTTTCTGTCAATGTAGCGAATATTTGATTTTCTTCCATATATGCTCCTATATAGAGGAATTGATCATCCCAAAGCATTTTTACGCGCGTTCGTTTTTGGGGGATAGGCCTGCAATCTCCTTCAATATCAACAAAATCGTCGGTAAAAGGAGCATTGTGCCAAAAAGGCTTATCGAGATTACCATCAATGTCTAATGGCATTGATGTTCGTTTGCAGAAATAATGGCGTGGTGCATAAGTCGTGATCGGTAGAGGAAGTAAAGAACTTTTCATATTTCAATCTCCTTGCTGAAAAATTTAGATGCATAGCGATGATAAAAGTCATTGACGCATTTTTATTTTATATGATAACATAAAAAACGAATTACATAATATCATGTAATTTGAAAGCGGCATCAAATATTGAATAAGGGGGATTTATAAATGGTTTTGTCCAATCAAGTTTCGAAAATCTTACTTGCTGCTAGTTTAGCTGGAAGTACGTTGCTACTTTTCGCTCCTCAAGCATCAGCGCAAAGTACAACGATCAGCATAGCAGGAGGTTGGCAAACGAACGGTATTAATAATCCTTTACCTCAAGCAAATGGAAACATTATAGATACAGGGTTATCGTATGCGCCTCTTGCTTGGTATAAATATACTGGAAACTATGATTTTTGGCCGGTTCTTGCAAAGAGTTGGAAAATTTCTCGTGATGGTAACACCGTCACTGTTACAATCAACCCGAAAGCGAAATGGTCTAATGGTTCGTCCGTTACGGCTCAAGATGTGTATACGACGTTTGAAATGCAGTTTATTGATGGCAATGCAGAATCATGGGGATTGACAGGAATGAGAATCATCAATCCTATGACGATCGTTTTTTATAAAGATCCGCAATTTCTTTACAACAAATCAATGTTGCTACAACAGATTTTAAATAACAACATTATTTTACCGGCTAAAAACTATGCCTCTCTTTTGCCGTCAGCTTCGTTGATCTTTAAAACAGTGAAGGCCAGTAACGGCAATCCTAAAGCAAAAGCGACGATAACAGCTAATAATGTTTTGACACAATGGCAAAAGAAATTAGATGGCTATAATTTTCAGGATACAAGTGTATTACTTTATGATGGTCCGTGGTCATTCGTGCGCAGCACATCGGCTGAGGAACTTTATCAGAAAAATTCGTATTACGTTTATGCCAATAATATTAAAGCGCAACAAGTCATGAAACTTAATCAGACAAGTAATGATGTAACATGGCGTGCGTTAGAAAATGGGCAAGTGGATTATGCTGCTGTATCTTTTTCCCCTCCTGTGTTTAAAACTGTGATGAGCGTACATCAAAATCATTTTGTAGCCGCTCCTCAAAGTACAGGAATGAGTTTGTTATTTAACGAAAATACGTACCCATTTACGATGGTACAAGTAAGACAGGCGTTGGCGTATATGATCGATCGACCTTCTGTAACCAAAATCGGCGAACCGATTGAAACGCCATCAGTGAAAATTCCTGACGGTATGACAGAGGTTGCAAATCAACAATGGCTATCATCAACACAAAGATCTTCATTGAATCCTTATACGTATAATCCTCAAAAGGGGACAAAACTTCTACTATCTGTTGGCTTCAAAAAAACAGCGAATGGATGGGTAATGCCCAATGGTAATCCGTTTACAATGAACATTGCTGCACCAACATTCTCAGATTGGGATGCTGGTATTCAAGCGATTGCTTCTGAACTCACACAACAAGGGATTAAAACGAATGCAGATGTCATGGATTCAACGATTTTTTATTCGACGAATGGAGCTGGATCGGGGAAATTTCCCGTGGCGACCCGTTGGTGGGGTGGCTGGAATGTGTATCCCTCCAACACGTACAATCAAATATTTTTTATCGATAACAATTATTCGGTATCTAACTCTGGACAAATTCAAAAGCAGACGGGACCAAACGCTCTTAATATGCCGACGGCCATACTTGTTCCGAAATTTGGTTGGGTATACCCACAAAAACTTACCGTAGCAATCGAAGGTAATCTAAGCGCTCGCGCACAGAATCAGGCAATTTATCAGCTGGCGAAAGGTTATAACTACTGGTTGCCCGCTCTTCCAATTTGGAATCAACTTGCAGGCAGAACGTATTCTTCACAAAACTGGAGTTGGCCGAATTTCAAAAATGATCCATCATTACTTAATATGTTTACCTACCAAAATCCTGTCGTTGTCTTTCAATCGCTAGGATTGATGCAACCGAAATAAGCTAAAATCATAGCCATGCCCTTCCTAATGAAAGTGCATGATAGTATGTCAATATTATGATTACTTTTATAGGGGGGGCAAGAGTATGAGAAAAAGAAAATCTTTCTCAAAAAAAGCAGATGTTATTTTATGGTTGACCATCGGCGCTAAGCTAATGATGTATTGGGCGGTGTTTCTCTTAGGCTTAGAAAGTCTTTGTTATTTCGGAATTACTCAAGCGATGTCGAAAACATTGGATCAGATAGCGATGATGGTAACGCTATTGTTGTTACTGGTCAGTACGATCGGGGTGAAATGGGCCATTCGCTTCATTAAGCAAGATAGTCGAAGACATGACATGACGCATGCCGTCGACGAGGAGGTATCGGTTTCGCGATGAACAAGCTAGTTAAGCGCTTGGGGTCTTCGTTTCTTATCATTGTTATTGTTACGACGATGACTTTCTTTTTAATTCGATTAATGCCTGGCAATCCCTATCAGGTGATGTATCACCAATTTTTGATGCAAGGAATGAATGCGCAACAAGCTCAAGATCAAGTGAGGTCAATCTTAAATGTTTCGCCCAATCAACCTGTCTGGCAACAGTTTATACAATGGTTTACTGATCTTTTACACGGAAGTTTAGGAACTTCTATCCAAGAAACTGGTGTACCTGTTACTGAACTCATATTTAATGCCCTTCCTTGGACGCTTGTAACAGTTTCTATCGGTTTACTACTGAGTTTTGTGATCGGAATCGTGCTTGGTGTGATTAGTGCAACGAAACGAAATTCCTGGCTCAGTGGCATGATCGATAATATCGGTTCGATTGCTCATGCTGTTCCTGCTTACGTAACGGCCGTTGCTTTGTTGTATTTATTCAATGTGGTTTGGCATATTTTCCCTTCTTCAGGTGCCTATGGCATTATGGATACACCTGGACTTAATTGGTCGTTTATCAGTAGTTTTTTATATCACATGGCGCTTCCTGTAAGCACGTATGTATTGACCGGATTTGGAAGTTGGGAACTTGCGATGAAATCGACGACGATAACCGTGATTAATGACGACTTTATGATGGCAGCAAGATTACGAGGATTAACGCGACAAACGCAAATGCGCTATCTTGGTTGGAATTCTATTCTCCCCTTATTTACTGGGTTTATGTTGTCGCTTGGTGGGATGTTTGGTGGCTCGATATTTATTGAGGGAACATACTCATTTCCTGGTATTGGAGCACTGTTTGCTACGTCGATTGGAAGTCGAGATTACCCCGTGATGGAGGGATGTTTTTTGCTGACCACCACGACGATTATATTGGCTAACGTTATTGCGGATATGTTTTATACCAAGCTTGATCCACGCATTGTTGATTGAAAGGAGGATAAGGCATGAAAACGACTTGGAAGATTCTTAGGCGTCGACCATCTCGAATTGTAGGGTTGATTTTACTAATATTTTTCACTCTAATGGCGATTTTTGGGCCGCTTCTCTATCCGAACATGACGGCTGTTAATTCTCAGCAAATTTATGCAGCTCCTTCGATCCATCATTTGCTTGGGACAGATTATGCAGGTCGTGATATTTGGGTACAAATTGTGCAAGGTGCTCAAAACGTTATGTTTGTAGCTGCTCTTGGCGCGCTTTTTACGATTGTGATTGGCACGGTGGTTGGATTGGCTGCTGGTTACCTTGGTTCAATTGTCGATAGTATCTTGATGCGAATTACCGATATTTTTCTAACGGTTCCTTCAATTACTTTGACCATCATTCTCGCTGTGACGATTGGTTTGACGAATTATTTTGTGATGGCAGCTATTTTGAGTTTTGCAAGTTGGGGAGGATTAGCACGTGCGATTCGTTCCATGGTGATGAGCGTACGTGAGCGATCTTTTGTTGAAGTTTCATTAGGGTTAGGTCTAAGTAGAGCGAGAATTCTGATGCTCGATGTGTTACCGAATTTGCTCCCGTATATCATCGTCCATCTTATGTTGGCTTTGACAAGTACCGTTTATGCGGAAGTTGGCTTGTTCTACTTGGGCGTAGTTCCATTTAAGGCAGATAATTGGGGTGTCATGCTTAATTATGCTACTGGTGGATCGGGAGCCATGTATAGTACGCAATCGATCATGTTTTTACTTTCCCCTATTCTTGCGATTGTTCTTTTGCAAACAGGTATTGTGCTTACATCGGATGCGGTAAATGAGATTGTTGATCCGCGGCTGAGAACGGCAGGATAAGGAGTCACATAGTATGGCAACCATTGTTGATGTGAAGGATCTATCCATCGTCTTTCAAACGGAAAAAGGAGTAGTACCAGCAGTTAATCATGTCGATTTTTGTGTGAATCAAGGAGAGAGTGTCGGCATCGTCGGAGAAAGCGGTAGTGGCAAAAGTACGATTGCATTTGGTCTTTTTGATAGCGTGCCTAGTCCAGGAAAAATAGAATCGGGAGAAATCACGTATAACGGAAATTTATCAATTCGCGATTTGGAGGAGGAAAAGAAACGTCAGTTTTATTGGTCGAAGATTTCGATGGTTTTTCAAGCTGCTCAAAATACGTTAAATCCGATTCTACGAATTCAAAATCAAATCGAAGATATCGCCAAAGCGCATCGTATGGATAAGAAAAAAGCGGTGCAAAAAGCTATTGAATTGTTTGAAACAATGTACCTTGACGCAAAACGTGTTCTTAAGGCATACCCTCATGAACTTTCTGGTGGCATGAAGCAACGCGTGAGCATTGCACTTGCTTTATTGTTAGAGCCGAAACTCGTCGTTTTGGATGAACCCACCACTGCATTGGATGTAATTAGTCAAGCTGCCGTTCTTCAGATCTTAGATCGTGTGCGCAAAGAGAAAGGTATTTCTCTGGTTTTTATTACACATGATATTTCGGTTATTGCGGAGATTGTGGATCGAGTGATTGTTATGTATGCAGGCAAAATCGTTGAAACAGGTCCAGTTCAAAAAATTATTACGAACCCGTCTCATCCGTATACACAGGGTTTAATCGCTTCTATTCCACCATTAGTCGGTGACTTGCAAAGCACGCATGGATTACAAGGACAACCGGCAGATACGCTTCATCTTCCACAAGGATGTGCTTTTGCTAGCCGATGCCGTCATGTTTTGGCACGGTGCCATGAAAAGCAACCGCCTACAATTCAGATAGATCATCAGAGTGAGGTCGCTTGTTACCTCTATGAAGAGGGGAGAAGTGATAGCGCATGATTGAGGTGACGAAACTAACAAAGCAGTTTATCAGAAAAGAAAAATATGGTTGGCGAACGAAGCGCAGTGTATTCTCCGCGGTACTTGATATCGATTTGTCTTGGAACCAGGACGAGAGTATCGCGATTGTCGGTGAGAGCGGGTGTGGAAAAAGTACATTAGGTCGAATGATCGCTGGAATTATTCAACCGACCAGTGGGCACCTGCAGATTTCTGAAGCAAGTGAAGAGAAGGATATCCTCTTTCATCGAAAGAGGATGGCACGTCTTGTGCAATTAATTCCTCAAGATCCTTATGCTGCACTCAATCCTGTACGAACGATTCGGTCCATGCTATCTGATCCATTGCGGTATCACAGAATGGTTTTTCGACACGAAATAACCGATAAGATGACTGAATTACTCGAATTGGTTGGGTTAAAAGCCGAGCTTGTATTGGATAAATACCCTCATCAGTTATCAGGAGGTCAAAGACAGCGCATCGTGATTGCGCGTGCTTTGACACTTGATCCGCATTATTTGATTGCTGATGAATCGGTGTCAATGGTCGATGTCTCTTTGCGCTTATCCATTCTTGATGAAATGAAAGAAATCTCTCGAAATCGCCGATTGGGATTGATGTTTATCACGCATGATTTTCGCGTTGCTCGTTACATTGCCCAAGGGGGATGGATCGCGGTGATGTATCTTGGTCGCTTAATTGAAATCGGTCCAACGGAGGAGATTTTGCAACATCCGCAACATCCGTATACGCAAGCTTTGATCACTGCTGTCCCGATTTTGCGAGGGAAAGAGCGTCAGGTTGAACAGGTTTGGCCAAGGAGTTATGAATTGCAAGTAGGTCAAGATCCAGTTGGCTGTGCTTTTGCACCACGCTGTCCATTTGTCAAACCTATTTGTGAACTTGAGAGGCCTGTTTTTCATTCTTTAGATTGCAAGAAAAAGCATCAAGTCGCTTGTCATGAGGCAACGTCGAGAACGATCATTGCTAAAGATTTTGGATGATAAGAAAAGAAAGAAGGTAAATCCATGTTTTTAACCGAGCAGAAATTACAAGCACGTATTCATGACCTTGCCTACTTACGTTATCGCGATATACGAATGGTAGAGGATTGGTTCTTAAAAGAAGATGAAGATGGCGCAAACGGAACCCGACCTGCTCCAATTATTGAAGGGAAACCAGTACAGATAGGGGAGCGCTGGCAAGGTAGGGATCGATATTGCTGGTTTTCACGACAGATTGAAATTCCTGAAAGTTGGTTTGATCGAACGGTGATCGGTTATTTCGATTTTGGTCGATCAGGTGGGGGAAATAATTCTGGTTTTGAATCCCTTTTGTACATCGAGGGAGAACCTTATCAAGGTGTTGATATGAATCATCAGGAAGTGATTTTTCCCAAGGATGCTGCAGGAAAAACCTATCGATTACAATTTCGTTTGTGGTCAGGGCTTGAAGGTGGTGGACAACCACGATTACAAGAATATCAATTTGCTGCGGCCAAAATCGGTTGGTTAGATGGTGCTTGTGATGATCTGTACTACACGGCCACGGCTGCCCTTCAAACGATCGATTGGCTCGATAAAAATGATGAACGACGTGTTTCGTTGTTGCACGAACTCAATCAAGCGTTCTTGCTCGTCGATTGGGCGCAACCTGGTTCATCACGGTTTTATGACTCTATCGAACGAGCGCGCGATGCATTAGCCTTGTCGTTAGCGAAGATGCAAAAGCATGAAGCGGTGATCGCCCATTGTATTGGTCATACGCATATCGATGTCGCATGGTTGTGGCGTCTAAAACATACTCGTGAGAAAGCTGCACGTTCATTCTCTACTGTGTTGCGTTTGATGGAACTATATCCTGAATATGTATTTTTACAAACGCAACCTCAACTCTATGAGTATCTCAAGATGGATTATCCTGATATGTATGAAAAGGTGAAGGAAAAAATCGAGGAAAAAAGATGGGAAGCAGACGGTGCGATGTGGCTTGAGGCGGATTGTAATCTCACTTCTGGCGAATCTTTGGTACGACAAATTCTCTATGGCACCCAATTTTTTAAAAAAGAGTTTGGCGTATCGTGTAAATACTTGTGGCTGCCCGATGTTTTTGGTTATAGCTGGGCATTGCCGCAAATCTTAAAAAAGTCAAATATCGATACGTTTATGACGACGAAAATCAGTTGGAATACGTATAATCGTATGCCGCACGATACGTTTATGTGGCGCGGAATCGACGGTTCTTCGGTAATGTCCCACTTTATTACAACACCAGATCCTGGATCTCGAAGTGGTTGGTTTTATACGTACAATGGTCAAATTACAGCCGATACGATTGCTGGCGCTTGGAAAGGGTACCAAGACAAAGAGATCAATAGAGAATTACTTGTCGCTTATGGGTTTGGTGATGGTGGTGGCGGAGTCAATCGCGATATGTTGGAGATGATTCGGCGACTTGATGTAATGCCAGGTATTCCTCATGTGCAACCAGGAAGAGCGGATGAGTATTTCGAAGGATTGCAAGAACGAATTGAAAAAACAAAAGGGTATGTACACACCTGGGATGGTGAATTGTACCTTGAATATCATCGTGGAACTTACACGAGTCAGGCTTACAATAAGCGTATGAATCGTAAACTTGAGTTAGCGTATCGAGAAACAGAATGGTTGTCTGTGATGGCGGGTGGATCCTTTGCTAAGTCGGTTCAGCCAGCACTTTATGAAGGCTGGAAAATTGTTTTGCGCAACCAATTTCATGACATCATCCCTGGTTCTTCGATTCATGAAGTTTACGAAGATAGTCGAAAAGAATATGAAGAAGCACAAGATATCGTCAAGGGTACATGGCATCATACTGTGCAACAACTTCTCGAACCAAAATCAGATGAGTATACGGTGATAAACTCGGCGAGTTTCGATCGAACGGGTATCGCTATCATCGATCGACAAAGTCAGCAACCGGTACGGTTTGTTGATGAAGAGAATCGTTCCTTACCTCATCAAATCATTGACGGACGAGATTATATTGTTGTTCATCAGATTCCGGCGATGGGTATGAAATCTATTCGTGCATTGTCTGATCAAGGATTGACGAACCTGATAGAAAACGATGCTTGCGCGCCTTTTGTTATAAAAGAAAAAGGATTACGGACACCATTTTATGAACTGGCATGGAATGATTCGGGTCAATTGGTTCGCATCTACGATCGTGTAAAACAACGAGAGGTTCTTCCTGAAGGTGAGAAGGCGAATGTTTTTCTGGTCTATGAGGATAAGCCATTGGCTCATGATGCTTGGGATATTGATATGTTTTATCAAGAGAAGCGTCAAGAAATTCAGCAATGTGAAAATATCGAGATTCGTGCACTTGGAGAAGTTTGTGCGATCGTTCGTTTCAGTTATCGATATGCTTCTTCAACGATCACGCAAGATTTGATCGTATATGCCAATTCGTTGCGTATTGATTTTAAGACGAATGTCTCTTGGCATGAGCATCAACAATTACTTAAAGTCGTCTTTCCAGTAGATTTGCGATTTACCGAAGCAACCTATGATATACAGTTTGGCAATGTGACACGTCCAACACATTGGAATACGAGTTGGGATCAAGCTCGTTTTGAATCGGTTGGCCATCAATGGGCGGATGTTTCTGAAGCAGGTTACGGTGTGGCTTTGCTTAACGATTGTAAATATGGTTATAACATTAAAGATCATGTACTTGGATTATCTTTGATTAAATCTTCGGTGTATCCCGATCCTCAAGCGGATCAAGGCGACCATGAATTTACGTATTCTTTGCTGATGCATGAAGGAAATTGGCGTGATGGGCGTGTCGTGCAAGAAGCATGGGATCTTAATAGTCCTTTGCGAGTTGAACCTGGGCTTCGTAGTCATGGCATAGATCGTCTTTGCAAGCTATCGACGGATGCAGTAATGATCGATGCGGTGAAATCAGCGGAGGATCTTGATTGTATCGTTCTTCGATTCCATGAGTTCAAGGGTGCACGCCATGCTCTTGAAGTAGAAATCATTCCAAATGTCACGCAATGGTGTCTGGCTAATTTACTTGAACAGCCTGTAGGACCATGGCAATCTGGACCGATCTCGATGACGATCAAGCCTTATGAGATTATTACCCTTTTGGTGGATATCGAATAAGACGAATTTTTTGTACAATAAAAATGATGGCAAAGCCCGTCTTGCTTCTTGGTGAGCAGTCGGGCTTTCGATACGATAGGTTGTGAAAAGGGGTCTGGGTAGCGATGCGTCTAGGTACGATTGAAGCGGGTGGCATGAAAATTATTTGTGGTATCGGTGATGAGAACGGTCAGATAGGAAAAAAAGCGATAATTCCCACGTTGCATCCACGTGATACGATACCGGAGATTCTCAATTTCTTTGCCAGTAATCATATCGAAGCGCTTGGGATTGGTACGTTTGGTCCAGTGGAAATCGATCCGGCAAGCCCGCAGTATGGCATGATCACCTCGACACCTAAAGATGGCTGGCGTAATTTTGATCTGTTGGGCGCTTTGAAAGCACAGATCGATGTGCCGATGGTACTCGATACGGATGTGAATGCGGCCGTTTTGGCAGAAGCACGTTGGGGTGCGGCGAAAGGTCTTGATAATAGTGTCTATATCACCGTGGGGACAGGGATTGGTGCTGGGATTTTAGCACAAGGGCGCTTAGTGCATGGACTATTGCACCCTGAAGTTGGGCATATGTTGATTCGACGCCATCCGGACGATTCCTTTATCGGGAACTGTCCGTACCATCACGACTGTGCAGAAGGCATAGCGGCAGGGCCTGCGATTGCCAAACGCTGGGGAAAGCCGGGGATTGAACTTACCCATGAGGAAGCGGTGTGGGATCTTGAGGCGTTTTATCTCGCGCAGGTAATCGCGAATCTTCTTTTGGTGCTTTCCACGCAAAAGGTGATTCTCGGTGGTGGCGTGATGGGGCAAAAGACGCTGTTTCCGAAGATTCGACATGAAGTGACTCGCCTGCTTAATGGCTACATCGATAAAAAAGCGATTACTGAAAACATGCATGACTTGATCGTGGCACCAGGTCTTGGCTCGGATGCTGGGTTGAAGGGCGGCCTTGCGCTTATCGTCAATCAACGCGCAGGTAAGTAAGCAATTAGCTTTTTTAAGGGGAATTTAAGCGAAGATCGAGGCGATTTTGTAAATACTATGATTGCCTCGATCGTGAAACTTTTGGTAAAAAGGGAGTATGCCTTTTTTTCTATTCATGCTATCATCATCTTGTTAAGTCTTGGGGTAAGATTGTAGCCGGGCGGTGATAGCATGAAATATCAGAATTCTTCTAATATTTTCGCGTATAGTGATTTTTTATCAAAATGGCAACTATTCATACAACGATATTTTGACGAGTATCTCGATATGTGGATGCTTCATGTGAAGCAAAATATACTATTGCCTGCTGGTAGGCAAGCGATTTCATCCGATACGTTGGATTTATTGCGATCTAGGGCAGCCTCTCATTACACGCACTTATTGAATCCTACAGTTGGCAAAGAACGAGATGGGAATAATGAGTGCTCGTTAGCCTCACTTCTTATTCTTTCGGGGTATTCGTCCGTCGATATTCTTCGTATAAGTCATTTCTTTTACCGTTTTTGGGAAGAAAAAATCGATCTTTTAGTTGCCGATATCGATCAGCATGACTTTTATAAGACAGTATCTTCATTTCTTGAGATGTGTTTCTATGAAGATCAGGTTGCCATGTTTCGTACTATGGAATCGATTAAGGATCGGTATTTCCAACAGGCTATCTTAAAAAACAAAAAGCCGATGACCTGGTTGGAGTGGCGACAAGATGAACTCGATCATCTCGCATCGTTGTCAGGCGTTCGTATGGCATTTGTCATGCGCTTAAATGAAGAAGGCGAATTGATGTTTGAACTTCGAGCGGGTTACTTGTCAACCGAATCGATCGAAGAACCAAATAGTGAAGTACTACCGAATGTCAAGAATTCGATGATTACTGGTCAAGCGCTGGTTGCGCAGGCTTTACGCGATTATCAAATTGTGAGTACACCAGATTTTCAGACGCGACCAGGCTCGCGAATTTGGTCAGAAAAGGCAAAACGATGGGGGCTAGTCTCTGCGCTTGCGATTCCTGTACGGTTGAATACGAATGCTGATCGACTTGTCATCGTTCTTTTTGGCATGTACGAAAATCAATTTGAAAGTCCTTGGATGACGGAATTTGCTGAAGTGGTTCAGACGAAATGGGAAGAAAAATGGTCGCAGTATCAGTATGTAACTTCAAAGTTTGTTATAGAACCTGTGCAAGCCGATTATTATCGAAATCTTTTGTTTACCGATGGGTTGGTTATGGTAGGGCAGCCGATCGTTTCTTGTCAAACGGGGAGAGTAGAAAAAGTTGAACTTTTGGCTCGACTTCAATTACCGGATGGCCAATGGATTATGCCGAATCGGTTTTTACCACTTTTGACGAATGAAGAAATGGACAAGCTTTTTCAGATGACGCTTGATCGAGCGATGACGACAATTAAAGCTTGGGAAAAGGAAAGCCTATCCGTCAATGTCACGGTTAATCTTGCTCCGATTACTTTAGCACATCCTAATTGTTCTTTATGGATTGAAGAATTATTGAGATACCATCGAATCTCCGCGCAACAGCTAACCTTGGAGTTGTTAGAAACACAATCAATTCAAGAAGATGTCATGGAACTTTTATTTCTTAAAATCAAAAATTTAGGCGTAAAAGTAGCGATTGATGATTTGGGCTCAGGTTATAGTAGTATCTTGCGACTAAGTCGACTTCCTTTTGATGTGATTAAAATCGATCAGAAATTACTTCGCGATTTTCGGGAACATCCGATCTCGACGATGGGGTTGTTATATGGTTTAATCCAGCTTGGGCATTCTCTGGGCAAAGAAGTGGTTGTCGAAGGTGTTGAATATCTCGGGGTATTAGAAGCGATGAAAGTATTAAACGCTACGATGTGTCAAGGCTATTATTTAGCTCGACCGATGTCGCTAACCGAGATCACAGGGTATATAAGAAACCGAGAAATTGAACCTTGGGATGCTGAGATTCATACGTTTACGGGTGCTCTTGCGATCGTTTGGTTATTATATTCGCAAAAAACGCATATCACAGTCACCGCTTTTGAAGATTGTCGGATTGCTAAATTCTTCGAAAGAATAGGTTGGTACCATGAGGAAGCTATGGGTTGGCTACAAGCTTTACATCATGGCGGAGAATCTTTTCAAGAAAATGTTGAGAAAGGGCTAGCCTTTCTTCTTCCTTATGCGGTGAATGAATTGAAAGGATGATCGATAAACCCCAAGCTGTTTCGGTGAGTTGACAGCCTGGGGTTTCTTATATCGCGGATAGATAGGGTGTTAGGTTATAAAGGTGGATACAACGAGTCGAGAATGTAAGAATAAGGCGATTTGAGGTGACCACGTGATGAAGCAATATGACAAGGAATTCAAACTTCATGCTGTTCAATTAGTTTCGGAATGTGGGAAGCCAGCGAGCCAGGTAGCGCGTGAACTGGGCGTATCCCAAAAGACGTTGTATGGCTGGATGTCGAGGTATAAGGAGGATCCGTCTACTCCGTTCGTTGGCAGCGTGAACCTCAAGCCGGACGCAAAGGCTCTGCAGTACCTTGAGCGGGTGTCGCAGAGCGACCAAACCAGGTGTACATGGCGGACATTACCTACATTCCGACGGATGAGGGCTGGGTCTACTTGGCCAGCTTAATGGACTTGTACAGCCGAAAAATCGTGGGATGGCATGCCGATGCACAAATGAAGAAAGAATTGTGCATCACGGCGCTGGAAAAAGCTTTTAAGCGTTAAAGCCCCATAGGCTCTGTGTTGCATCATTCAGACCGTGGGAGCCAATACGCCACTCATGACTACCAGAACAAGATGCAAGAATACGAGATGGTCGGGAGCATGAGTCGCAAAGGCAACTCCTTCGATAACGCGTGTATTGGTGCTATGTCAATAGCGTGGACACATCGAATTGAGAATTTCACCCATGTGTAGCTTAGCTAGGTCGAATCCTCAAGGTCTGTGGCTTCGACACCGAAACCCGTGTGGATCTCGGGTTCCGATTGTCAAGGCTCGAAAGCCTACCTTGATAAACTCGTCATTCTACTCAACTTGCTTTATTTATATTTAATGGGTACTATCTACGTTCGCATTCTACTGGCGCCATGTATTCAATCGACGAGTGAATACGTTCCCCGTTATACTAGGATTCAAGGTACTCAAAAATGCGCTTCTTCCCGTGTTTCAACCTTCGCTAGATACACCAGTTCACGCTTGATGATGCTAGGAAACGATTCGATGCAGGCGTTATCATAACCATTGCCTTTGCGGCTCATACTGCCTTGCATCTCATAAGATTCCAAACGTCTGCTATTCGCGGGAGGCGTACTGACTACCACGCGATCTGAAGGGTGATGCACTGGCCCTGTTGGTTTGTGCTACCGATGAAAGCATGCTTCAGGTCGTCCTTATCCTGCGCTACCCACCCGTATCATGTGTTCGAAGAAATACTCAACTCACGAGCGATTTGGGTAATGGACTTTCCCGACGCCAAAATCAACCGCACGGTATTTACTTTGAATTCCTTATCCTATTGCTTCTGTTGAGCCATTCTACACACCTCGAATTGAAATCACCTTATTCTTACATTCTTGATTCGTTGTATCCACTCTTTGAGCCTAACCCCAATTTGAGTTGACGGTTGGCTACTTGGGAAGGCATCAGTTTCTTGTGAAAGTTTTGGGCACCTTTCGATAATAGGATCGGTAAGAGTGTGACGCAAATTACGATAGTACCGATGAAAAGATAGGACCATAATGGCCAGGTCGATTGGAATGACGCCCAGGTAGCAGGGAAGAAAAGATGAATCACATCATGAAAATTGAGCGTTTTATTCAAAATGAGATAGCCTGTAAAGATAACACCAGGAAGTATAGAAACAACAACAAAAAGCCATTCTAAGGCAAAGTAAGACCATTGATAAAGACAAAGATAGAGCCAAGCGAGAAATAGCAAGAGTATCCCTTCGCGTAGGATCGTGACTAAAGTAAGGATCAGCGTATCTTGCGCAGTATGATGGAATAAGGCACCTAACCACAAACTGCCAATATAGCAAAGAAGGGGTACGATGAAAAGAACTACTAATCGTAGCCAAGCATTGACGACCATCATCCATAGTAAAGAAGAACGTTGTACAGGAAACAATGCAATCAGTTGGATGATATTCCTTAAAATTTGTAATCCGGAAAAAAGCATAAGGCAATAACAAGCAACAACTGTCATGAGGATGGGGAAAATGAATAGGTTTGGTTGTGTATGAAAGATCAGACCTGATAAAATGCCCGCAAGACAAAGTACAGCAAGAAGCAGGGGACGCCAAAGTGGAATGCTTTTTCCTATAAAGCGATCTCGATGTCGGTGCATCAGCCATAAAGCACGAACACTCGATGTGGCGTTGGCTAATCGATGGATCCAAAACGGACTTAATGCAGGGATTTCTCTGGATGAACGAGCTTTGCTTTTGCTCGTTTTAGGAGGTTTTCGAAGCAATTGATACCATTCATAAGCAAATAATGCAGTCAAAAGTAGAACGCCACTGATAAAGAGAAGTAATGGGATGAT
>JABEUY010000077.1 GCA_013044175.1 Bacilli bacterium | reverse complement strand
AGATTGCGGCTTCTTTTTTGTCGCAAATTCTGCCCGCTTTTTCTGATCTTTTAAGAGGACCCCGGGTTAGCCGTTTAGTACCCGTTCAGCAGTCCCTAAGTAGCAAGTATAGTCTCAATTGTACTGATTTTTCTGAAATCATATTTGATAAAACCGCCAACCCAAAACATGAAACAACAGTTACTTACATCATGCCAGAAAGGTAGGTTATTGTTACAGCAGGTTTTATGTAGATAGCCTCCGACACTGCACGTTGTGAATTCTCGGATCCCATAGCATTTGATAAGCAAGCGTAGTCGCGTACTTTCATGCGATAAGATCTTGTGGATATATTAAAAAGGCCTATGTGATTTGCAAAACAAAGACAAAGCAAGTATTGACTTAAGCTCCTTACCACAAGTCGCAGACCTAGTCTCCACGCATGGGCGATACGTACATGGCTTCTCTCTTTCCCACACGTCAATTTTGATGACCCTTCTGCACAGTTGGTACCACGGAGTACTTGGCGGTCTCGCCGTCAGTGACAAGTCGAATAACCGATCGATAAAAAGATCGGCTTATTTTCCGACTTGGCTTTTGCAAAAGCCTCGTCTGACCATGCATACCAATCGACAGGGTTGTAGGCATGCTGTAACAGGTAAGGCGATTTCTCGTTATGTAAACGATTTGGTTTACCCTCAGTAGGCTTCAATTAGGACAACTCCCGTCAAAAACGATTTTGTCGACTAAGCTTCATCGTAACATACACATGGTTTATCATGGTATACTCAAGATAACTCGAACGCTTGCGTCTAAATGCAGGCACTGACATGTTCGACGTATCGTGAAAGGATGATTGTGATTCCATCTACGTTGAAATTACAGGCAGATTGGCAGGATCAACTGGTCCCTTATCAGCATGCTGATACCAAAAAGAGCATCATGCAGCTGATCAATACATTTTTTCCCTTTCTCTCCCTCTGGGCACTGGCTTATCTCAGTCTATCCTTATCCATTTGGTTGGCCATACCGATCGCCGTGATCGCCGCTGGATTTCTCATCCGCCTCTTCATCATTTTTCACGATTGTACGCACCAATCTTTTTTTCAAACGCATCAAGCGAATGACATTGTAGGCATCATTACCGGGATTTTCACGTTTTTTCCTTATGATCAGTGGAAATATGAACATGCTGTTCACCATGCAACCAGTGGCAATTTAGACAAACGTGGCGTCGGTGACATGTGGATGCTAACCGTGCAAGAATTCAACCAGTTATCGCCAAGCCAGCAACGGATCTATCGCATCTATCGCAATCCCTTTGTCATGCTTGGCATAGGACCGCTTTATCTCTTTGTGCTTAAAAATCGCAGAAACCGAAAGAAAGCAAGCCGCAAAGAACGTATCAATACGCACGTAACCACTTTCTCCCGACTTGCCCTTTTTGTTTTACTCAGTGTTGTTTTTTCCTGGCAAAAAGCGCTTCTCATCGAGGGAATTATTCTGTATGTCGCCGCCGCTGCTGGAATCTGGCTTTTTTATGTCCAACATCAATTCGACCAATCTTATTTTGAAAAAAACAACAAATGGGATTTTTTCCGTGCTGCTCTCGAAGGTAGTTCCTTTTACAAGTTACCTCAGCCTTTACAGTGGATTACGGGCAATATCGGGTATCACCATGTGCATCATTTAGGCTCAAAAGTGCCCAATTATTATTTGCAACAAGCGCATGAACACACCGATATCTTCAAAAACGTCCCTGTCATCACTTTATCGGCAAGTTTACGCTTCTTACGCTTTCGTCTTTGGGATGAAGACCAGCATCGTCTTGTCAGTTTTAAAGAGATGTACGCACAAAACTAAATCAGCGAAGGGGGACGTCAACGGACGTCCCCTTTTTTTACCCATTCACCTAAAGCGGCTTTTGACATGCATCGATCATCTCATGAAAGCGTGGCTTCATAAACGCAAGATCTTCCTCGTAAATCGTCGATTGCATCACAGGAAAAAGTTCATGCTCTTCAAAGTGCACATGCTCCTTGAGGAGTTCACCAAGTTGATGCAGATCCTCAAGTTTCGCTTCATCGCATTCGATCATCAAAGCCAGTTGACGAATCGAAACATGATCGAGCAACATGCGCATCACATCGGGATTTTGCTTGATCTCATTCACTTTCGCATACAAAGGTAATAATAATGTTTCTTCCTCGATAAAGTGTTCGTGACCACCATTTTTCCAAAAATCAAGCCAAGCCTCTTTGACATCTGCCTCATTTTCTTGTGTAGCACGTCGCAACTGTAAGGCGAGCACTAACGCACGATGATGATGCCTCGACAATTCTTGCAACGCTTCATGCCGTTCTAAACCTGCCATCGTCACCCCAACCTTTCACCAAAAACCGCCATCCGAATGTATAATCTGTCCCGTTACAAAGTAAGCGTCTTCACTTGCCAGAAAATTGATCAATCCAGTAACATCCTCTGGTTGCCCAACACGACCTAACGGCGATCGCGCCGCTAAATCTCGCTTTACCTCTTGCGTCATCCAGCCGGTATCGGTCGGTCCTGGATCGACCGCATTGACGGTGATGCCAAGATGCGCCACTTCGGCCGCGAATGTTTGGGTAAACGCTGTGATTGCACCTTTCGTTGTCGCATAGGCGATTTCCCCGACCATCGGACCTTTATCCTGACCAGAAATAATAGTAATAACACGCCCATGCTGACGTGATGCGTTCCAACGCCTAGCAAATTCCACCGCGAGTAGACATGTCGCTCGCACGTTCACCGCATAATGCCGATCAAGCGTCACCGCATCGAGTGCCTGGTAACCATCCTGGGTTGAGTACGACGCATTATTGATCAGCACAGAAGGCTTACCGAGCGTTTTTTCAACGTCATCATAAAGGAGCGTGATCGCTTTTGGATCTGCAAGATCGAACGCACGATGCGCATAAATCGTACCGAGTTCATCAAAATAGTGAGCAAAACGAGCGGGAAAATCCTCGTCTTTTCCCCACGGCATCAACGCATCATAAGCCTGATCATACGTAAAGTAAATGGAATACCCGCGGTGTGCTAAGGAGCGACAAATCGCAGCACCGAGACCAACTTCTCGACTGACACCCGTGACGATTGCAATTCGCTTCGTCATTGCCATCACGATCCCCATCCTTTACGACCAGTGTAGAGCGTAGGAAAAAAAAGAACAAGCTGATCGAAAAATCGATCAGCTGTATACGAGTTCTTTTTGCTTAAGTTGTAGTGTTTCGGATGTCGTTCGTATCACTTCTTGCAATAAGTCGGGGTGATCAGCTAAAGCTTGTCCATACGAAGGAATCATCGCAATGATTTTATCTTGCCACATCGGCATGCGATCAGCAAAACATTTTTCCAGAATCTCAAGCATCACATAAACAGCCGTCGAAGCACCTGGCGAAGCACCAAGTAAAGCAGCTACCGATCCATCACCAGCGCATACGACTTCGGTACCAAACTGTAAGGTACCTTTTCCGCCTTCTTTGGTATCCTTAATCACTTGCACCCGCTGGCCCGCCACGACGATATCCCAGTCCTGTGCTTGTGCGCTCGGAATAAATTCGCGCAATTCTTCTAAGCGCTTTTCATTCGATAACAGCACTTGGGAAATAAGATACTTCGTCAACGCCATCTCTTTCATACCGGCTGCAAGCATCGTGAGCACATTGTCCGGTTTCACCGAGCCGATCAGATCGAGATAAGAGCCGTTCTTCAAAAACTTTGGCGAAAAGCCGGCGAATGGTCCAAATAAAAGCGCTTCTTCTCCATCGATAAATCGTGTATCAAGATGAGGAACGGACATCGGTGGTGCGCCAACTTTAGCTTTCCCATACACTTTGGCATGGTGCTGGGCAATCACTTCTTTATTCTTGCAGACCATAAATAATCCACTGACCGGAAAGCCACCATAATGCTTGGATTCTGGAATCCCCGTCTTTTGCAGGAGTGGCAAACTACCACCCCCACCACCGATAAAGACGAAATCGGCGGTGTAATTTTTAACGACACCTTGCTCAGTAGCAGCCACTTTCACGGCCCATTTCCCATCTTCGTGACGAGTGAGGTCTTCCACACGGTGGTGATAATAGACTTGCACACCTTCACGTTGCAGATGTGCAAACAGCATGCGCGTCAACGCGCCAAAGTTGACATCCGTTCCTGTTTCAATTTTTGTTGCAGCAATTGGTTCTTTCACCGTGCGGTCTTTCATCATTAATGGAATCCAAGAGGCTAATTGCTGTGGATCGTCCGCATATTCCATACCTTGAAAAAGCGGATGCTTCGCTAACGTTTCAAACCGCTTCTTGAGAAAATGGACATTATCAGCGCCTTCAACAAAACTCATATGCGCAATGGCTCGAATAAACGCAGCAGGATCATGCAATCGTTGATTCGCAACAAGAAATGACCAAAATTGACGCGAGAGTTGAAACTGCTCATTCACTTTGACCGCTTTCTCGATATCGATTGAGCCATCAGGATTTTCAGTTGTGTAATTTAATTCACATAAAGCAGAATGACCAGTCCCTGCATTATTCCATTCGTTTGAACTTTCAATGGCAGGACCTGATAGCGATTCAAATACAGTAATCGAAAGGGATGGATCTACTTCATGCAAGAGTGTCCCTAGGGTGGCGCTCATAATACCTGCACCGATTAACAAAACGTTCGTGTGATTGATCGGATGAGACATCGAACTCTCTCCCTTCTCCAACCATGATCCGCAAAATCATGGTTTATGAAATCTCTACATCGTCCATAAGTATGTGACGTTTATCTCAATGTAGTCTATTATAACTACTTTCGAAAAGTTTAGCTACTATAACATGGTAAATAAAGACTATTTGTCGTTTCTTTCACAAAGTTAAAGCGCTTACATAGTATTTACGTAATTTTTAGATT
>JABEUY010000076.1 GCA_013044175.1 Bacilli bacterium | reverse complement strand
GTGCTGAAAGCCAGGAGACCTGCCTAAAAGTGTAGTGGTCAACCTTCGCGGAAAGGTTCAACCGTGCGATTTTCGAGAGAATTAACGACATCTTTGATGTCTTGACTTCGTTCGATCAGCCGGATTTCTGCCAAGAGCCAGGAATTCGGTTTTTTGCGTTGTTGATACTTGTACGCGGTAAAAATGAAAGGGGTTCATTTTATGCCGAGTAAAACCATGCAGAAAGTTACGATGATCGCGCTTCTTATGACGATCATGACGGGCGTATCGTCGTCCGTCTCGTTCGCTGCTGTCAAACACGGTAAGACGACAGCAACCAAAAACATCACATCGACAGGCTTTCCACTTTCGATCACGGACGAAGCAGGGCATCATGTGGTCATTAAAAAGCAACCGTTGCGGATCGCTTCAACGACCGAGGGCACCGATGAAATCGTGTCTGCGTTGGTACCCAAAAAACGGCTGGTTATGGTAACGACGTTTGCTAGTCAACCGAACTATTCCAATATCGTTTCTTATGTCAAAGGTATCCCTGCGATTAATGAAGTAAACGCAGAGCAAGTGCTCGCGGTGAAACCCGATCTGGTCTTGATGGCATCCTATAATACGCCTGCCATCGTCAAACAAATTGAGACGACAGGGACACCGGTTTTTGAATTTGCCAATTTTAATTCAATTACACAAATTGAACAGAACATCACGCTTGTAGGACGCTTGCTTGGTGCACAACAAAAGGCCAAGAATGTCGTCGTTGCCATGAAACAACAAATTGCCCATCTCTCTTCGTTAACCAAAACAAAATCTAAAATCACGGTGCTTAATTATAGTTCTGATAGCTATGTGGCAGGCCGTGATACGACGGTGAACAGTATAATTAAGGATGCCAATGGCATCAATGTAGCGAGTGGTATTGAAGGTTGGCAGACGATTACCGATGAAGAGTTGATCAAACTTAACCCTGATGTGATTATCGGAACGAAAGATGACGCCTTAATGGTGAAAAAACTGATGAGCAACCCGGCCTTGTCCGTTTTATCTGCGGTTAAACACCATCGCATTTACCTGTTAAGTGGCGCTAATTTAACTTCCGTCTCGCAATATGTGGTGCGCGGCGTGCGCGACGTGGAACATGTTTTGTATCCTAACGTACAACTCCCTGCTGATTCAACGCTCGAATGAGAAGAATGTCTGTACTTTGGCTTGTGATGATTTTGGTGGTGCTGCTTCTTGTCGTCACAGTCGTTGAAATCGCTGTGGGACCTCTTGGTATCGCCATCACCAAAATCCTGCCTGATGCCATCGCGTATTTTCGTGGTACAACGAGTGTCGATGCTGTCGTGATGGGGGCCGTGAGGCTCCCTCGCGTCGTCGTCGCAGCGTTTGTGGGTGTAGGTTTAGCGAGTGCAGGTGTTGCTTTACAGGCTGTCTTTCGTAATCCGATGGCAGACCCAGGGGTTATTGGTGTATCGAGTGGAGGATCGCTTGGCGCGGTGCTTGTTATCGCCATGGGATTATCGGGGCTTTCGATCTGGGTTGTGCCACTTGCTGCTTTTACGACAGGATTGATCACTGTTTTTGTCATCTATGCTTTAGCGACGTATCGTGGATATACGTCGATCTACGCCTTACTGTTATCGGGCGTTGCGATCGGTTCGTTGGCCGGTGCGGTCGTCGATTTGTTGCTATCTTTAGAGCCACTGCAAACGATGCAACAAGCACTTTTTTGGTTGATGGGTGGACTTGATGGTAGCACATGGAGTTCGGCAGGCATTGTCGCGGGCTTTAGCACGCTAGGATTATTGTTTTTCATGATGGAGGCACCTACACTTGATCTGCTTTCCTTAGGTGATGAGCAAGCGATCAGTGTCGGCGTTCATGTCGAAGCGCATAAACGTTTAGTTTTAGTTTTCAGTGCGTTGGTCGTCGGCAGTTGTATCAGTGTCAGTGGCGCGATCGGGTTTGTTGGTTTGATCGTTCCACATGTCATGCGGTTGCTTATCGGTCCGTCGCATCGTTTTTTGCTGTTGACCTCTGCGCTCGGTGGCGCGATCCTCCTTATCTTCTCGGATATCCTCGCAAGGACTGTGCTGATGCCCAGCGAAATCAATATCGGTATCGTCACATCAGTGTTAGGGGTGCCATTTTTTCTTATGCTTTTACGACACCAGCAAAAAACGTCACGTCTTCGTTAGGATGGGGTTGAATATGGCCATTACCCTACAAGCTACTTCGTTTCATCATATCATTCAAAACGTTCAGGCGACTTTTTTACCAGGTGAACTGGTCGCCTTGATCGGTCCCAATGGTGCAGGTAAATCGACCATTTTACGCATGATGGCAGGTGTCTTACGACCGACAAGTGGTGCGATCTCGCTGGATGGGAAAAAAATCAATGCATTACATCGGCGGGAACGAGCCAAGCGTATCGCTTTTATGCCGCAACAAATCGCAGAAGAAATCACATTTACCGTGCGCGAATTTATCGCGATGGGTCTCTATGCGCATCGTAATCCGCTTGGTGGATTGTCACCTTTACTTCGCTCACGCGTCGATGAAGTCATGCATTCGTTGGCATTAGAACGTTATGCTGATGTCGTCTTGCATCAATTGTCAGGAGGAGAACGACAGCGTGTCGCGATTGCACGATGCCTTGCTCAGGGAAGTGATAATATCTTACTGGATGAACCGATCGCCAACCTCGATATCGCCCATCAACTCGATACGATGGAGATCCTCACGAACTTGGCAAAGAAAGGGCATCTCGTGGTAATTTCCATTCACGATTTAGAATTAGCAGCACGGTATGCCAGTAAGATGTACGTCGTTCATCATGGAAAGATCGTTCGCGAAGGGGTGGCGCAAGACGTGATCGATCCAGTCATGCTGCAAGAAGTGTTTCAGGTGGATGCGATGACCTATTTTGAACACGAAAATGAAACCCTTCGTGTCCATGCTAAAAAATCACTGATCATGCCGACTCGCTAAGGTCGTACTTTTTTGGTCAATCGATGAATGCGTTTTTGTGTCGCTTCATTTTCTTTTGGCTTTAGTGCGCTTTTCATGGCCAAATGGGCGTAATATAATGCGCGATCGGGCTCTTTTCGTTCATGTTCGTAGATTTTTGCAAGGGTGGTGAAAAGCAACAAACTATCTTTTGCTGTGTGTTGAACCCGTTGTGCCTCGCCAAAGCAAGAAAGCACCTTGTCTTGCGGATGACCGAGCTGATGCAAAGCACACCCGATCTCCAGTTGTGCTTTGGCATAGAACGTCTCGTTTTTGCCTATACCTTCCCACATCCCTATCGCTTGTTTAGGAAGAGAAAGTGCTTTGTACCATAAACCGATCCGTAGGCGCTCTTCATGAGTCGGCGTTACGTTGGAAGAAAAGGCGAAGACACGATTGGCGATGTGCGTATAAAGCGTAACGAGTGACAACAAATCTACCGCATTATGATGGAAGATCGGTTCGATGATGGAGAAATCTTTATGGCGTAAATATTCATAATACAGCGTAGGCGCCATGTCACCCGCGACGTCCTTTTCGCGAAAAACGCCCAGTTTCTCTGGCTCGACCAAAGCCAGACGGCAACTCGGTAGATCATCCTTCCAGAGACGTCTGGCTGCATGAAGCAAATCGATATGTGTAAAAGTTGGCAAGGGAGGCAGCGATGCGCGCAATAACGTGTGGCGAGAGACGACCTGCGGCCAATCAAATGCCTTTCCGTTATAAGAGACAAAGTGTGTTTTTCCTTTGACTTCCGCTAAAAAAGCTAGATAAAGTTCCACCTCGAGATACGCATCGCGTAAGAAGAGTTGACGAACGATGAGGTTATCATCCTCAAAAAAGGCAAGACCGAGCAGAAATACAACCGTACCCGTGCCACCATAAAGACCCGTGGTCTCTGTATCAAAAAACAGCAATTGGTCGACCGTTGTTGCTTTTGCGAGCAAAGGATGCGCAAAAGGCAATGTTTGGCTACTTGCCATCATCGCAAACAGCGAATCCAACGGGTAATCGCCATGGTGCATGGAACGGGGATATTTTTTTTCGAGGATGAGAATGCCGGCTTCTTCGTCATGATGTGACGTTGTCTCTTCTTGCGGTTGACGATGGCCGATTTCTTTATGATAAAAAGCGAGACGGTCAATAAGCGCCAAAGAGAAGCTCCTTTCGAAGACGATTGAACAATTGCATCGCTAATGATTTAGCCCCTGTTGCTTCAGACCCAACGCAAGAAGGACACCCGGTGTCGCAACGACAACCTTGGATTAACTGTAAAGAAGCATCGACGATGATTTCGAGAGACTGGTATACTTGTTCGCTTAATCCTACGCCACCAGGATAACGATCGTAAAAAAAGATCGTTGGCTTTTGGGAATGAATCGCTTTGCGCTGTGCGACGACATGCAGATCTTGCCGATCGCAAAGCACGAACAAAGGGGCGACGTGTGATAAGATATGCGCCATGGAAAGCAAGCCTCGTTCGACATCGGTCTGCTCGATTCCCGCGATAAAATTCTCCTCAAAAGAAATCCATGCCCCTGTCGTGTGGAGTTCTTCTTCGGGTAAGGAAATCGGACCTGATCCGATGTTATCATGCGTCTCGAATTTGATTTTTTTAAAGATGGTCGCCATCGCGTGCACGGCCACTTCTCCGTAATGCACTCCGATATTCGCGAAGTTTTGTTGCCGATCTTCGATTAAGACTTGCATTGAAACGGCAAGGTTCGCATCCGTATAATAATCGACCGACACTTCACGAACATACGCTTTTTTCTCCTCATAATCGAGCTTTTCAACTTGATATTGAATGCCTTGATGCAGATAGATCGCTTCATCATGAAGTAATGTCATCGCACTAAATCGATCCATCTCCCCGATAACTCGATCATTGCCCGTCACAGTACGGTCGATAATAATCACATTTTCTTGGGAAGCGCTCCGAAGGCTGATCGCATTGGCGGGAAAGGATTGATTCATCCAATACCATGCTTGGTTGACATGATGGAGGATGCCTTGTTCGGTCAGGTACATTAAGATTGTTTCGAGTTCGATATCGCCAAACGAATCACCACGTTGAAAAGGCAATTCAAAGGCAGCGCATTTGATGTGATCGATCAGTATGATCAGATTATCAGGATGAATGCGCGCGTGTTCTGGGTTTTGAGTAAAAAAGTAATCAGGATGAGCCATGACGTATTGATCGATCGGGGAGGATGAACCGACCAGAATGATCACGGATTCGCCTTGGCGTCGTCCGGCACGCCCTGCTTGTTGCCATGTGCTCGCGATGGATCCAGGATAGCCTGCGAGGATACAGACTTGCAATTGTCCGATGTCGACACCAAGTTCTAGTGCATTGGTACTGACTACCCCAATCACATCACCTTCACGAAGGCCACGTTCGATCTCCCGTCGTTCGCTTGGCAAGTAACCTCCGCGATATCCTCGGATCGTTTTGGCACCGAGACGATGTTTGATTAATTCGTTGAGATAGGACAATAAGATTTCGACGCGCACACGACTACGAGCAAAGAGTATCGTCGGAATGTTGTTTTGTAAAAATAAGGCGGCGAGATCACGCGCTTCGAGCGTTGCACTTTTTCGGATATTGAGCGGCGCATTGACAACCGGCGGATTGTAAAATAGAAAATGTTTGCGCGCGGTCGGCGCACCGTTTTGATCGATTAAGCGCAAAGTTTCTCCAGTAATGAGCGAAGCTAGCTCTAACGGATTAGCGATCGTCGCCGAGGTGCAGATAAATTGAGGGTGAGCGCCATAATAGGCAGCGATTCGTTTTAGACGTCGAATAACATTGGCCACATGACTGCCAAAGACGCCACGGTACGTATGCAATTCATCGATAACGATATAGCGTAAGTGTTCAAAAAACGATACCCATTTCGTATGATGCGGCAAGATGGCCGCGTGCAACATATCGGGATTGGTGATGACGGCATGACCTGCGAGACGCACTTTTTGCCGGATACTTGCTGGCGTATCACCATCGTACGTATCGGTGTTGATCGGCAAGTTACTTTCTGAGATCAAAGCATACAGTTCTTGTTTTTGATCCTGCGCAAGCGCCTTGGTCGGAAAAAGAAAAAGCGCCCTTGCCTCTTGATCTTTCGATAGCGTCTGTAAAACGGGAAGGTGATAACATAGACTTTTACCCGAAGCAGTCGGCGTCACCGCGACGATATGCTCTTTTTGCATGACGCGATCAAAAGCTTCTCGTTGATGACGATATAGTGCGACGATGCCTCGAGCCTGTAAGGCCTCTTGAATTCTTCGATCAAGAGAAGGCGGAAAGTCTGCGGTTCTCGCCTCTTTGGCGTCAATCGTCCTCCAGACGGTAATCGCTTTTTGATAGCGTGGATCCGTTTTTAGTTGATGTAACAAAGATGGCAAGTCTTCTTGATAGGGGAACACGACCGTCTGTCCTTTCTGCACAAAGCTATCTTTATACTACGAATGTATGTTCGATCTGTCTAGACTTTCAGTTGATTTTCAGTCAATCATCA
Organism: Bacilli bacterium; assembly: GCA_013044175.1. GTDB lineage: Bacteria > Bacillota > Bacilli > Alicyclobacillales > SLC66 > JABEUY01. The sequence continues at coordinate 24,121 of JABEUY010000076.1, read as the reverse complement.
TGATTGCTTAAGGTTTCTATGGCTAAATGAGAGTAACAAATATGAAGTGGAGTGAGTTATCTCATGAAAAATACCGTTAATCAAAAACTTGTTGCCCTATGTTCTGCCGCTGTTTTGACCGCTGCTAGCTTTGCGATGCAAACTGGCGTAGGGAATGCTTTTGCAAAATCAAAACCAGTTACGAATGCAAAACACGTCGTCAAGAAAAAAGTCACCGGTGTTAAAAAGCCAACTACGATTAAACCTAGTGGTAAAAAGAAAGTTGTGACCAAACCGAAAAAAGTACTCTCCGCTGCGCAAAAAGCTGCTATGGGACAAAAATATAAAGATGGCTCCTATACGGGTGTTGGCCAGACGCAAATCGGCGCAGTTCAAGTCGTTGTCACCTTGAAAAAAGACAAAATCACGAATGTCCAAATCACAGGTTACTCGACGCACTATCCGATCTCTTACATCGACCCTATCCTTCCGCAAGAACTTTTGCAATATCAAGATATCAATAAGATTAACATCGTTACGGGAGCGACGCTTAGCACTGCGGATTTCTACTATGGTGTCGTTCAAGCCTTAGGAGAAGCACAAACAGCCCAAAAACAATTTGTCGCTACGTTGAAAAAGAGTTTAGCGTAATCGTCTGACCACGATGCGAATCACGATAGAACGTACGGAACTTCTCATGGGAACGATCGTGCATCTGCGCGTCATCACAGTCAAAGAGGATGAGCAAAAGGCGAATCTTACCATTCGCCGAGCTTTTCAAGCGATACGACAAGTGGAACAAGCTTGTAGTCGTTTCGATAGACAGAGTGAATTGAATGCGGTATGCCAAACTGTTGGAATTCCTGTTCCTGTGAGTGAGTATCTGTTTGCACCTTTACAGTTCGCAATGAGCGTTAGTGCGTTAACGAAAGGTCGGTTTGATCCAACGCTAGGTCGCGTTCTCGAAGAACTAGGATTTCATGAGCACTATTTGACGCGTGAGACGATCGGGCATCGAAAGAATGCACAGATTGTGGCTGCGAATGTGAACTTTCGCGATGTCGTTTTGGATGAAACCAACCGTACGGTAACGTTACAAAAACCGCTTACGCTTGATTTGGGTGCGGTTGCTAAAGGTTTTGCGATCGATCTTGCCGCCTCATTTCTGCAAGAATTTCCCGATTATATCGTCGATGCTGGTGGCGATTTGTATGCGGCAGGCTTTAATCAGGATGGAGAACCGTGGCATGTGGCGATTCGAGATCCTCATCGAAAAGATGGTGTATTGCGCACCGTTCGCATTCATGATGAAGCGATGTGCACCTCAGGTAATTATGAACGCATCAGTAATACAATTACGGGTGCTCATCACCTTATTGATCCACAGACACAAAGTTCAGCTTCTGAACTGATCAGTAGCACCGTGATTGCACCGTTTGCGATGATGGCTGATGCTTTTTCTACGGCCGCTTTCGTGATGGGGGCGAAAGAAGGGCTGCAATGTCTTGAGGAAAATGGCTTGGATGGCTATTTGATTGATCGCAATGACCAAGTATACGAGACAGAAACTATGAGGGGGTATTTATAGTGACGAATGCCGGAAGTCGGAAAAAGACAAAATCCGCCTTTGCCGCAACACCAAAAAATATCGTGACGATCCTATTGATCATCGACGCGTTAATCGCTGCGATCTTCTCAAAAACAACGACGATTCCCGTAGGTGGTTTATTCAATCACTCGGCACCTTCAGGCATTTTGACACAAAGTCTTATCAATATGGCAGTTGCTGTCGTTACTGCACTGGTTATCGATTTTCTGGTCGGCTTGTTTTATGAAAGAAAACGCGCGTATTCTGATGGTGGCTTGATTACGGGTTTGATCGTCGCGATGGCACTGAGTACATCAACCACGTGGTATGTGGTTGCAGCAACTACTGGTCTAGCGATTGCCTCCAAACACATTTTAAAACGAAAAAGAAAGCCGATCTTTAATCCTGCAGCTTTTGGACTTTTACTTTCTACGTTTATTTTTCAAAGCGGTCAAAGCTGGTGGGCTGGTATGACGCTATTGCCCAATGCCTACATGATTGTACTTGCGATATGTATCGTCATTATCGCGCAACGCGTGCGTAAATTTCCGCAAGTGATCGCCTTTCTCGGCTCGTATGCTGCTCTTTCCGGGATTTTCATGCTTTTTGCAAAAACACACATGGATGCTGCACTGGCACTACAAAATCCGATGTTAAACTCTGCATTATTTCTCGCAGCATTCATGATAACGGATCCTCCGACATCGCCAGCAAAACGCATGGATCAAATCGTATTTGGTCTACTTACAGGTATCATTAGTTTCCTCACTTTTATTATCGATCCAGGAGAACTCATTTATCTTTTTGTCGGTTTACTCATCGCTAACGTGATCTTCTTTATCAAATCGCAAGTTTATGATAAAAAAGATCGTAAGGCAAAAAGAGATTCCGCATGGACGGGTGAACGCAATGTATCAGGCGCAAGAAGTTAGAATCCTTGTCGTTGATGATGAAGATACGATCGTCGAATTTCTTGAGATCGGTCTTGCTAATGAAGGCTTTGAGGTTAAGACGGCTGAAGATGGCCTGCAAGCTGTGCGGATGGCGAAAGAATTCCATCCGCACGTTGTTATTTTAGATGTGATGATGCCAGGCATTGATGGTTTTGAAGTGTGTACGATGTTAAAAAAAATCGGTACGATGGCTGTCATTATGTTGACGGCCAAGGACGAAGTTGGTGATCGCATCACGGGCCTGACGATCGGTGCGGATGATTATATGATCAAACCCTTTAGTTTTGAAGAATTACTTGCTCGTATCCATGCACGCATTCGCAATCAGTTTCCACAATTGCTGGAAAAAGTGACGATTGGACCTTTTTCCATCGATGAAAAACGCCATGAAATCAGTTATGAAGATCAAGTTCTCGCCTTATCGGCGACCGAATATGACCTCCTTCATTACCTTGTTACCAATCATGGAATTGTTCTTAGTAAGGCAAAAATCCTCGAAGCTGTATGGGGGTATGATTTTGGCGGACAAGATAATATCGTGGAAGTCTATGTAAGAGCACTTCGCGATAAACTTGGTGATAAAGAACATCAAGTAATTCGTACGCTTCGTGGTACGGGTTACCGCGTCGATGTGCCATGAAATCACTTCGCGCGCAGCTCTTATTACGCTCAGTACTGATCGTCATGCTCTTGCTTCTTTTCATTGGTGTTTTACAGTATCTTTTGATGGGGCAGTTTCTTTACCATCGAACTGCCTTGACGATTCAATCGGAAATCTTGGGGATACCTGATTCAACCTGGACAGAAAACGTATTAAATCCTCAACCACAAAGTGATGCAGAGGATCATCATGATTCACCTTTTGAAAGCGCTTTTGGACCGTTACAAGATAAAGCAAACAGCATAGCGTTCATCGACACCAGCATGCAGTTTCATTCCATTCAAGTGGATGCATCACTTGGTGCTTCGCCAAAATTAGCGAAGCAAGTCTACCAACAGCTATTAGCACAAGGTAAAGCGGGTAATCAATATCAGTTGATGGCGAATCATCAAGGACAAATGCAACTTGTCGTTTTGCAAACCGTTGGAGATCACGATTCGATTCATGGTATTGTTGAAGTGGCGACATCCACGACCAACTTGCAAGAGGAACTCGTCCGCGAATTGTTGATTTTTGTCGGCCTTACTGTTTTTGCGCTGCTTCTTGCCATGGCCGTCTTTTGGCCGATTATTTCTCGTACTTTAATTCCTCTGTCACGCCTTGTTGAGATGACTTCTAAAATCAATGCAGGCAATCTGGATGCACGTTTTTCTCCCAAAGGTGCACAAACTGAAATTCGCCAATTGGCAGACTCCTTTAATGCCATGCTCGATCGTCTTGATACGTCCTTTCAAGCCGAGCGAATAGCCAATGCGAAGATGCGTCAATTTGTGGCGGATGCTTCGCATGAACTTCGGACGCCACTGACGTCAATTCATGGGTTTTTGGAAGTGTTGCTGCGTGGCGCATCACAAAATCCCGAACAACTCGCTCGTTCCCTTAAAAGTATGCATAGTGAATCGAATCGGATGGGAAAACTGGTGAATGACTTGATCTTCCTTGCCCGTATGGATCAAGTTCCCCAATTACTCGTCAAGAAAGCGGACATTGCTGAAGTCATTCATGAGATGGAACCGCAGTTACGCTTGCTCGCGAAAGATCGTACGGTTGTCTTTCAACTCAGTCCTCAGCTATTTGCCGATGTCGATATCGATAAAATCAAGCAAGTGATCCTCAATCTTTTTCATAATGCGGTCAGTCACACGGATGCGTTACTTGGGGAAATCAAGGTGTTTGCCTATCAAGAGCAGCGATCGATTTATTTTGGGGTACAAGATAATGGGGAAGGGATCGAATCGTCCTTGATCCCCAATATCTTTGAGCGGTTTTATCGCGTGGATTCATCGCGTTCGCACAAGATCGGCGGCGCGGGTTTGGGTCTTGCGATCACGAAATCGATCGTGGATCTCCATCATGCAACGATTGAATGTGTCAGTGAAAAAGGTGCTGGCGCCATGTTTCAGGTCATTCTCCCCACCCATTATTGAGACGGCGGGGGAATGACGAGAAATGCATCGGGCAGAAAACGCATGCCATACGGTGGATTGTTGGTATCAGGTTGATTGACGAGCGATAATGCCGACCCTGGACGATGAATCATCATTGTCGCTGAACCTCCGCCATCGAGGTTAAAGGCATTGTATACCCCTTGAGAAGCCATGATTTGCGCCACTTGACCGAGTGATGAACCAATATCCCAGAACCCATTGCCCCATCGACCATCATTGACCCAAAAAACGACCGTTCCGTTTTTCATTTGTCCGATGATCGTCCGAGGTGCATAACCCCATCCGTCCGTTCCGGTTACGAGAACTTGGCCGTTTGAGATCAACTCGGGACCGAATTGAATTGCATATTTGACATGGTGTGCAAGCATGAAGGATGTCGAATAATCGCCCATGAACCATTCGCCACCTTGCGTCATACCCATCACTTGATTGGTACCGGCAAGATAGGAACTTGGATTGAGCAATTTGCCTTGGCTGATCACAAGACCAATCGGTGTACCGCCATTACCATCGCCACCAGGATCGTTAAAGCCACCGGCATTGATACCAGCCACCGCGTGGTATTTGCTCATCGCTTCGCGTAGCGTAAGACCACGACCGTCTGGACCACCGAGCGTCGGTAACAGTTGTAACCACGATGGGTGGGTGATAAAGATTTCATGAGCAGTAAAACCGTCGATTTGAAGCGTTTTAACCGTTAAAGCAGAATTGACCTCCTGTGGCGTTGCCGAACTGGCATAATAGTCGCTGGAAGAACCGCCTGGAAAAAGATTGACGACCGTTGGATGTTCAAACTCATACGCGATTTTGGCGAGTGTCTGTGAAGAAACGAGATACTTGGCGAGGTAGCGATGCTGCGAAGTGTACAGATCTTGCGCGAGGAGATAGCGCAGGTTAAACAGAAGATCTGTCTGCACGAGTACGACAAATAAAGCCAAAAGTAAAACGGCGATCACGATGCGCAAGACGCGTTTTTTTTGACGTTTTTTGCGATTTCTTGTTGTGATTTGCGGTTGAGTTGTATTCATAGCGCTCATTATACGCGCTATTTTTGTCTTGTCGATAGCAGAGAATGGTGTGAAAGCGCTTTGGTCATACTTTTATTGCAACATGAGTTTAAGCTGATGATCGTGGGGTGATGATTTTTGACGAATGATACGATGCAATCTCGACAAAGCCCTTTTGAATGGAAAAATCGTTTAAAAGAAATCGCAAAACAAACGGCGCAAGAGCAGATGATCGTCATGCTTAACGCAGGCCGCGGAAATCCGAATTGGCTATGTACGTTACCGAGAGCCGCTTTTTTTTTACTAGGACAAATCGCTTTGATGATGATCGAAAGCGAAAATAATCAGGAGACATCGATCGCATGGCAAGAATCGATCAAGTATCGACACGAGAATTTTGATCAACAACTCAGTATGTTGCACGAAGGGGAGGCGGGACGTTTTTTACAACGTGTAATGAAAGAGGCAAAAACTTCACTTGGCATCGATGAAGATACGTTGATCGATGAATGGGTACGAGGCATCCTTGGTGACCAGTATCCGCAACCAGTTGCGATGTTGACCCAGACACAAAAGTTTGTAACGCGGTATCTTTATGATGTCCTTGGTTTGGAAAAAGGGGATCGTGATTCGCTAAACGTATTTGCTGTCGAAGGTGCAACAGCGGGCATGGTCTACGTATTTAATACTTTATTTCATCAAGGGATTTTGCAAAAAGGAGATCGCATCGCGATGATGGTGCCGATTTTTGCTCCCTATCTGGAAATGCTGATCAATGAGGACTTCGGTGTCGAGATCGTTACTTTGTATGCCTCTTTGCGCGATGAACAAGGTCAGCATCTCTGGCAGTTTCCTGATGAAGAATTGGAAAAAATCATGGATCCGAGCATTCGCGTACTTTGTCTTGTCAATCCAAGTAATCCGCCTTCCGTTGCGATGCGCACATCTTCTTTGCAAAAGTTGCAACAGATCGTTGAACAAAATCGTCCTGACCTGATGATCATTACGGATGATGTGTACGCGCCATTTGTCGAAGACTATCAATCGATCATGGCCAATTTGCCACAAAACACAGTATGCATTTATTCGTTTTCCAAATTTTTCGGGGTGACCGGTTGGCGGCTCGGTGTGATTGCGATGGACAAAGATAATGTGTTCGATCGCAATTTTCGCTTACTGCCTAAAGTGGAGCAAGAGAAGGTCGCTCAAGCTTACGAAGTGATCGCTTCAGATCCTGAAAAGCTTACTTTTTTTGATCGACTCATCGCAGATAGTCGAGATATCGCTTTACGTCACACGGCAGGATTATCCACACCACAACAAATCCAAATGATGTTGCTTTGCGCTTTTGCCAATGATCAACAAGTTGAGCGATATAAACTGAATATTATGACGATATGTAAGGACAGGATGCGAAAATTGTATGATGGCTTGGCTTTGCCGATTCCTGATCTACCGCATTGCGCCTCGTATTATACCGAATTTGATCTGCTGGCTTATGCGAAAGAGAAATTTACTGCGCCTTTCTTGGCGCATCTTGACCGTGATGTTGCGATCGAAACGATCTTAATGGAGTTAGCAAGGGTTTATGCGATCATCTTATTGCCTGGACAAGGCTTTGGGGATGCCCGGCTATCGATTCGCGTGTCACTTTCTAATCTAAAGGATGACGACTATACGAAAATCGGGCAAGCGCTTTTTACGACGCTTGCCCGAATGGAAGAAGCTTGGGGGAATAACCGCTAGGGAAGTACGGGAGATTGAAAAGTCACTTGCACGGTAGTGCCAAGTGCAACTTTTGTCCCTGCTTTGATCGATTGGGTCGTTGCAAAACCGTTGCCCGCTGGCGTAATGATCAAACCGAGACGACTACCTTCTTGAATCGCTTCGAGCATCGGCAAACCCTTAAAGTCGGGGACGACGGTCGTTGTACTTAATGTTTTCGTATTTGCACTCAGAGCGATCGTTGTCGCTTGGCTGACGATCGATCCAGCCGTAGGTGATTGCCACATGATGGGACCGCTGTTGCCGGTAACTGAAGTATGAAATCCGGCTTTTTTCATGATCGTTACCGCTTCAGCGATGGGCATATTGATGACATCAGGCACACGGCTGTAGGGAATTGATTTGATCACAGACAGCGGATTTTGTGCTGCAGTCGTCTGTTGCGGTGCAATATCGAGGTAAGCGAGTGACTTTTGCAGCACGATTTTGGCTTCTGGTGAAGAGACGCTATTACCATATTGAATCGTATTGTGCGGTTCGTTGACCGTCACATAGATTTCAAGTTGTGGATGGTGAGCAGGTACGAACCCGATGAAAGATAAATTATATTTATGCGCCATATATCCGCCACCTTTTGGGTTCGCGATTTGCGCTGTACCTGTTTTACCCGCCACGTTATAGCCGGGTATATAAGCATTGGTTTCATAAGGATTGTTCGCGACGTCTTGAACCATGACGTTCGTGATTTCGCGCATGATCGCTGCTGAAGCGACTTGGCGAACGACTTCTGGTTTTCGTTCATAAACGATTTTACCCGATGGTGAGACGATTTTTTGGACAACATAAGGTTTCATCAGATAGCCACCATTGGCGACGGCGCCAACTTCAGCGATTTGTTGAATCGGTGTAACAGCAATACCTTGTCCAAACGTCATCGTAGCAAAGTCGACAGCGTTGAGGTTTTGCTCGGGTGGAATGAGCGATGTTCCCTCCCCGGGCAAATCGATGCCTGTCGGCTGGGTAAGACCGAACAAATGCAAGTAGTTATAAAAAGTAGGAACGCCTTCCGCTTGTCCGATATGAATAAAACCGGTGTTACTCGAATAAATCATCGCTGTCAAGTAACTGATTCTACCCCAACCCCAAAGATTCCAGTCGCGAATCGGCACACCGTTGATATAATCGACGCCAGACATATACGTCTGATTCAAGGTGATGGCGTGTGTGGCGAGTGCACCGGTTAATGTCATCACTTTAAACGTGGAACCAGGTTCAAACGGATCGGATATCGCCCAGTTGGTATCGAGCGCAGCGGCAGGAAACTGCCAATAGCTATTCGGGTTAAAATGCGGTAGTACAGCCATCGCCAAAATAGCGCCGGTCATTGGATCGGCGACGATAATCGCGGCATGAGCTGGTGTAAAACGCTGTTCGACCGTTTGCAGTGCCTGTTCCGCATAATGTTCGATGACAGGATCGATCGTTAGATAGACATTATCGCCATTTTGGACGGGTTTTGTCATTTTTTGCGTAAAAGGAATCGGATTACCTAATGGATCCGATAGGAAAGTCTGTGAACCCGGTTTTCCTGAAAGATAGGTATTGTATTCGAGTTCGACGCCACTTGCTCCGTTACCCGTCTGATCGACAAAGCCGATCACGTGCGCAGCAAATTCGCCATCGGGATAGACGCGTTGAAAGGTCTCATGCGGATTGACATCTTGCAAGAGATGATAGCGATTAAACACAGATAATACCGCTTTTTCTTTGGCGAGAGAAAGGTGAACGAACGTCGGATAGATGCGTAACCATGGCGTATCGGTACGATCGAACTGGCTAAGTAGGAAATTTTGCGAAGTGCCAGTGACGTTCGCGAGATCACTCGTTAGATTTTGCAATGATAGTGGATTTAAGCTATGCAAATTCGCAATATTGATATCCAGATCATAAGAGGGCACTGAAAATGCGAGTTTGTCGCCGAAACGATCTAAAATAGCACCTCGTAATGGTTGAATCACCGCTTGATCTTGCCATTCGCTTTCGAGATTACGGATAAACTGATCGTGGGCTTGAACCCATTCAATTCGCCCTAAGACAACCATCATCGCTGCGATGATGCTGATGCGAATGATATTGGCTCGTGTAACAATTCGCGCCACGTACTGACCTCCTTCTTACGATGTATTGCTGTTTATGCAAAAAAAACAGTGATATCTATCGATTCATTGTACGCGAAGTTCTGTAAGATTGCCTGACAAGTTGTTAGCCAGTTCAGCTTTGTCGTAAATAGTTTTACTATCGTATCTCGTGTGAGATGGTGGTCCCAATACTTTTGGATTTCCCAGCCTAGCATCATGAGCGTATTGTCAAAGAAAGAAGCGACAAAGGCAAGCCGATATTCGTCACTTTCCGTGTCGTGCCCAAGCTCTTTCCATCTTTTTTGATACGTTGTAAAAGCGATCTTAAAAAGCGTGGGATCGAGTAAATCCTGAAGGACAATGGCGAGATCGCGCGAAGAGGTCGTGATACTCGCAGCTTCCCAGTCGATCAAATAAAATTTGTGATCCTGATAAAACCAATTGTCAAGATGGGGATCGCCGTGCGTTAAAACCTGTGTTCCCGTTAACCAGGTAGGATAGTTTTTTTCAAAAGTAGGGTAAAAAGCGCATAATGCTTCGACTTGATCACGGTGGAGCGCCATCGTTTGATCGTCATTAAGAAAGGTTCGACAATTTTCAAGACTGAGCATACACCAGGCGGATGAAGAAGCGAAAGCATACCCATCAGGTACACCATTATGTTGTAAAGTACTGAGCAAGGGAATGCTAGCATGGGAGAGATCAGCCAGAAAAAGCATAGCCTGACGAAGTAAAGCTTTTTGTTGAGCCAAAGGGAGAGTGTGTAGTTTGCTTTTCAACGAGTCGCCAAGATCATCCATGAGCACGCCGATCGTTTTGTCAGCATGTTGTTCATCGTGAATTAGAGCATAGATTTTGGGACTGATCGATGCGATCAAAGGGGTGAGTGCGGGAAGAAGGAAGGCTTCCGCTTCTCGTCCTTTGGCAAAATGTTTGTAGATGACGTCACGAGTATGGTTGCCATCCACGAGTTGCATGTGATAAATCGATGCGGCAAAGCCTCCGTTTATTTGCTTAACTTCGTGAATCGTCCAAGCTTGCTCTTGACAATAACGTAAAACTGCGGATGGCAATCGGGAATTCAGTTTTTTCACGTCCTTGTCATTTTCATTTTTGCGATGTATGATAATCACTATCTAATTGCATAGTGTAAAAGAGGCGCTAGGGGTGCTGTCAAGGCTGAGAGGCGATATTTTCGCTAACCCTTTCAAACTCGATCTGGATAATACCAGCGGGAGGAAGTGCCAAGTAGAACCCCTAACCCTCTTTTTGTGCGTTTAGCCAATCAAAAAGGGTTTTTTATTTTGAGCAAAAGGGGTGTCTTTGTAATGAAATGGAAGCTTCGTGACGTTGTCGTAATGGTGATTCTCGCGGTGGTTTGCGGAGGGATTTATCGGATTTGGGATGTGCTTTATCCGTTGGTCAATACGGCATGGGTGCCTTCGCAAGGTATGCTCAACGGTCTATGGTTTATCGCCTGTGGACTTATTCCGTATATCATTCGTCGCCCTGGTGCTGCCCTTCTTGCCGAACTGATTGCCGCCATGATTGAACAGGCGCTCGGCAGCCAATTTGGTTTACAAAATCTCATTTGGGGTTTGGCGCAAGGTGTTGGCGCTGAAGTCGCGTTTGCTTTGTTTTTCTGGCGTAATTACAGCATCGTGACGATGATGTTATCCGGTGCGCTCGCTGGGCTGGGCGCGAGTATCACGTTTTACTTTCAAGGCGGCAATGCCTATGTTGGCTCGACCGTCTTTTTATACTTCCTATTCTCAGCGATCAGTGGTGCGATCTTTGGCGGTATCTTGCCCAAATTGTTAGGCGATGCTTTACATCGTGCTGGTATCTTGCGCAATTTTGCCATCGGTAAAGTTGTGGCAAAAAAAGGATGAATCAGCTAACTTCATCCCCACTTCTCACGTTAGAGAATGTGGGGATTTGGTATGAGCAAGAAGAAGAGCCTATCGTACGCGATGTTTCGCTGACGATCGATGAAGGCGAAAGTCTCTTGGTCATGGGTCCAAGCGGCTGCGGTAAAAGTACGCTAGCGATGCTTTGTGCACGCTTGATCCCTCAGTCGGTGGAAGCGGTAGTGACAGGAACCGTTCAGTACGACGATAAACTCATGCAACCAGGGCAAATCGGGTATGTCTTTCAAGATCCTGATGCGCAATTTTGTATGTTGACCGTGGCGGATGAGATCGCCTTTGGTCTTGAAAATCGCGGTCTCGACCCTGACTTGATGCCTGACAGGATTCAGTATGCGCTGCAAAAAGCTGGACTTGACGTTCCTTTTGATGCGCTTTCCGCGATGTTCTCAGGGGGCATGAAACAACTTCTTGGCATTGCCACTGCGCTTGCGCTCGATCCTGCCCTCTTGATCTTTGATGAACCAACCGCTAACCTTGATCCGCTCGCTTCGTCACAGATTTTTACGCGCATCGCTGCCTTGCATCAAGAACGAAAAACGATGCTGGTGATCGAACATAAGTTTCAGGCGCTTCTTCCGTATATGGATCGTGTCGTCGTCTTTGATGAGCGAGGGCAGATTCATCGTATTGGAGAACCAGCAACTGTTTTGGTACAAGAGTGGGATTGGTTGGTTGATCATGGCATTGTCTCTCCTTTTATGAGAAATCCTTTTTTGCCCGAACCAATAGTAAGGCTGAAACAGAAAACAGCTGCTTTGCCGAAAGCCAAGACGGGCGATACCCTCCTAACCCTACGTGATGTCGTGGTGAAGTATGGGGAGCATACTGTTCTTGATCGACTTTCACTTTCGGTGCAAGAAGGTGAATGGCTTGCCATTGTCGGACCAAACGGTGCGGGCAAGTCGACACTTTTACAGGTGATGGCGGGTCTTGAAAAGCCTTTTGCCGGCGACATTTTGCTGACGGGCAAAGTTGTGGCGACCATGAAACCAAAAGATCGCTTCACGATGCTCGCCTATTGCTTTCAAAATCCGGAGTATCAGTTTATCTTTGAACGCGTGTGTGACGAGTTAGCCAATCGATTCGTCGGTGATGAGGTTCCCGAAGAGGTAACGACCTTATTACAACGCTTTGGTCTTGAAAAGGCAGCTAAGGAAAGTCCCTTTTCGCTAAGTCAAGGGCAAAAACGCAGATTGTCTGTGGCTTCGATGTTGCGTAAGGAACACGATGTCTACTTGTTGGATGAACCGACTTTCGGACAAGATGCGAAAACCATGCAAGCGATTATCGATCAGCTAGCTGGCCGTCATCAAGACGGAAAGACGATCATCATGACGACGCATGATATGGATCTGGTTATGCGGTATGCAACGCGTGTGGTTGTGCTTTCGGAGCATCACATACTGTATGATGGTGATCAAGCGGGACTGTTCGAGCGTCCTGATTTGATGAAGAAAGCGCATCTGCGCGCAGATGAACAGGTGGATACGGCGTTTTTGGTGACGAGGCAAGATCATGAGGTCAGAAAACCCTCGAATCGTATAAAGAAAACGCCACTGCAGCGGTTGCATCCATCGGCACTGTTCTTAACTTTTTTGGTCGCTACGACGATGGCGATGTTTGCGAGTCAATTACCGCAAGCGATCGGCTTATTCATCGCTTCACTCGCCGTGATTTTTGGGATAGGTCAAGTTTCTGTATTTGCTTTTTTGAAGCGATTTTGGCCGTTTTTTCTTTTGTATATCTTGTACTTTTTTACGAATATCGCGAATATCGCTCCGCCACCAGGTACGCATGTCACGCATTTTTTGTGGTACACATTGAGTGTTTATGGCTTGATAAAAGGGATGACACTGTCGATTCGGATGCTTGGTTCCGTACTTTTTGGGATACTTTTGATCGATGCTGTCGATTTCACCGATCTCGTAATCGGTTTTTGCACCGATTTCTTTGTACCACCGCAATTCGCGTATGGTACGATGGCAGGTCTGCGCGTGGTTCCGTTATTTTCTAGTGAATGGAAGAAATTGCGGCAAGCGCGCCAAATACGTGGTGTGGAGAAAACATCGTCTTTTTTGCGTGTGATCACGTATGCTTTACCGATTCTCAGTCAAGGCATTCGGATGAGTGAACGCGTTGCGATTGCCATGGAAGCGCGAGGCTTTGTCGGTGTTGTGACGCAATCGGCTAAAGCGCGTACCTTTTATCGGCGACTAAAAATCCACTTCGATGATTATCTGTTTTTTGTTTTTCTCCTGTTCATCAGTTTTCTTTGCCTTTCTTGGCTTTGACGACTTATACTACAGGTAATTGGGATGTAAAAAGGATGTATAGAACATGGTGAAAGATCAATCGTTTACAGTGGACGAAGCTTCCACTGTTTTGCCTTTTTTGCTTCAAAAAATGCCTTCGCGCGGACGCAATAAAGTGAAGGCGTTGTTACTGCATCGACAAGTCAGTGTTGACGGAAAGATGGTGACAAGACACGATCATCCCCTTTCTGTCGGGCAAGTTGTGACCATTCAAGCGAAAGGCTTTCGCAAAGAAGGATGGGCACAACTCGATTATGGCTTGAAATTACTTTATGAAGACGAGCATCTTCTGATCGTAGACAAGCCACCAGGTCTGTTAACGATCGCAACCGATCAAGAGAAGCTTCGAACAGCGTATCGTGTGCTTTCTGATTACGTGAAAGATCAAGATGCTAACGCACGCATCTTTATCGTTCATCGACTCGATCGTGAGACGTCAGGAATTTTGATGTTTGCTAAGACGGAAGCGGTCAAGCTTCGCTTGCAACAAGCTTGGACAGAACTGGTTTTTGAACGTCAGTACGTCGCCGTCGTTGAAGGCTCGGTTTCACGGCAAGAAGGGTTGATCGATACCTGGTTGAAAGAGACAGCCACCAAACTGATGGTGGTAACGCCAGAAGGCATTGGGGAACGTGCGCGCACACATTATCATGTGATCAAGAAAACCAATGGGTACACGCAGCTTGCCGTTCGCTTAGACACGGGTAAAAAAAATCAGATTCGCGTTCATATGCAAGCAATCGGGCATCCTGTTGCCGGTGATAAGCGTTATGGTGCTAAGACTGATCCGCTTCATCGTCTGGGCTTGCACGCACGCATTTTGGCATTTTATCATCCTGTGAGCCAAGTTGAATTGCGTTTCGAAACTGCCATACCACGTGTATTTGAAACGTTATTTGATCGGGACACCAAGGTGGACACGACGTTAAAGAAACGTTAAAACTGTTTTGCTACGTTTCATACGTATTCGCTTGGGTCAGGAGGCGTAGTTCATGAAGATATTGCTCGTGGAAGATGATCCATCGTTACAAGAGATTCTTGAAGAAGCGCTAACGGATGAGCGTTATGAAGTCGATGTGGCATCGGATGGCATTGAAGGACAGATGATGATGCAAAGCGGTATCTATGACATGATTTTGCTCGATGTGATGTTGCCAGGAATCGATGGCTTTACTTTACTCGGCAAACTGCGAAAACAGCATAGCGATGTGCCCGTGATTTGTATCACGGCACGCGATGCGGTAAAAGATCGTATTCATGGACTGGATCTGGGTGCGGATGATTATCTGATCAAACCGTTCTCCGTGTCGGAACTCCTAGCGAGGATCCGCGTACAAAGTCGGCGTAAGACTGGCAATGATCAAGGTCAAATCGTGGTGGGTGATCTCACGATTCGACCGGATGCCGCCGATGCGTTTGTCGATGGAAAATCGTTGCAATTAACGACAAAAGAGTATGATTTGCTTGAATTTCTTGCACGCAATCAAGGTCGGATTCTTACACGCGATCAAATTCTTGAACGCGTGTGGGGAATGGATTCGGACGCGATGAGTTCGGTGATCGATGTTTATGTGCACTATTTACGTAAAAAGTTAGCCGATCATAAAAGTCATTTGACGATCGATACGAAACGCGGGATGGGGTTTGTCCTAAGGATGTGATCAACTTGTTTAAAAAGACAAGACTTCGACTTACGTTGATGACGTCAGCGATCGTATTTGCCTTGTTTGTTTTGACGAGTACGATTTTATATTTTTTTATGCAAGAACAATTATACAGTCAATTTGATGCATCCGTACTCGGCGCCATTCGTCCTGTCATGCGCGTCATGCAGATGAATAACAATCCTGCGCGTCCGCCAACATTTCCTCAAAATGATCCAAATCGTAATAACCCTTTTCATATGCCGACGACTTTTTTGCTCTTTGATGCCAAAGGGCATCTGCTCTATAAACCTGCCTATTTCACGGCTGCAGAAATCGCGACGTTACGTGCAGCGTGGGATCGTACTACGGCGACGACCGTATCGCTTTCAGGACAATATTTTCGTGTGCAGACAGTAACGTTAACGACGGCTCCGATGATGGGGAATCCTGAGACGTTCACAATCGAAGCGGTGAGAAATGTCGATCAAGTCGTTCAATCATTGAATGAGCTCTTACATTTACTTGTGATTTTGACGCTACTTTCTGCGATCGGTTCGATTCTGATCGGCTTTGTGCTGGCGAGTCGTGCACTCGTGCCTATCGAGCGTTCTTGGGAACGGCAACGACAATTTGTCGCTGATGCTTCTCATGAATTGCGAACGCCGATCATGGCAGTACAGACCAGAACGGAGTTATTGTTACACCACCCTGAGCAGACGATTGAAGAAGCTTCACCTAGGATCTTGGCGATGTATAAAGAACTTCGTCGTGCTTCTCGACTTTTAGAAGATTTGCTTACCTTATCACGAGTTGATTCAAATTCGCAGCAGATTGTGAAACAGGAAATTGACGTGGCCGCCGCACTTCGTGAAGTGGCCGATATGGTACAGCCATTATGCGAGCAAAAAGGATTACAACTCCTTCTTCATGCGCCAGATAGTTTGATGCATGCGGTGGATGAAGCGCGTTTTTCGCAGATGCTCTTTATCTTTGTAGATAATGCGATGAAATATAATCGAGAAGGTGGTAAGATCATCATCACCTTGGTGCATCATAAGCGGCTGGAACTGATGATCGAAGACACTGGTATCGGTATTGAAGAAAGCGAGATACCCCGTATTTTTGACCGTTTTTATCGAGCGGATAAGGCGCGATCTCACGAGGGGACTGGGCTTGGCTTATCCATCGCAAAGTTTATTATCGATGCGCACGAGGCGACGGTACGTGTGAAAAGTGCCGTAGGGATCGGTACGAATATCACGATTAGTTTCCCTTAATGATAGAGAAAAATGGAGTGGTCGAGATGAAAATCGGACATTTAGGTCCTCGCGGCACGTTTAGTGAAGAGGCGGCAGTCCTTTATTTTGAAGGAGAAATGCAACGAATAGCCTATGCAACCGTCCCTGAAGTGATTGAAGATGTGAGTATCGGCGCACTGGACGCCGGGATTATTCCACTTGAAAATACGATAGAGGGTTCGATCAATTTTACGTTAGATAGTTTATCTGATTATGAGAATGTTCACATGGTTGGCGAATATATCTTAAAAGTCTCGTTGCAGTTACTAGGCATACCTGGAGCATCGCTATCATCGATACAAGAAGTGTGGTCGATTTCGCCCGCGATGGCACAATGTTTTCATTTTATTCGTCAGATCGGTGCTTCTCGGCAATTTTGTGAAAGCACAGCGACAGCAGCTCGGCTTGTGAAAGAAGCGAACGATACCACAAAGGCTGCCGTCGCCTCTGCATTTGCCGCCAAAGAATTCGGGTTGACGATTCTTGCTAAGGATATTCAGGATGTTGCGATGAATCATACGCGCTTCGCCGTGATTTCAAAAGAACCGAATTATGATGTTATGGCGAATAAAACAATGCTTTTAATTGCACCGTCTAAAGAACAGGCAGGGATGCTTGCTAATATATTACAAGTGTTTGCGACCCTCGATCTCAATCTTGTTTGGATCGAATCAAGACCGACAAAAACTCGCCTAGGGACCTACCAGTTTTATATGGAAGTCATGGTTGGGCATCGCGATGAACGGCTTAAAAAAGCGATTGCGATTCTTGAAATCCTCGGCAATCCTGTACGCGTTATCGGTAGTTATATCGGTGCTTGCGTCAGCGATATCGAATCGTTTACAGTGTGACAATCGAGGTCAGCATCTTGATTTCTCGGCTGGCAGAACTCGTGTCAGTCACCGTATATAGCACATCATGCGCAGCAAAATAACCGGCACTCACTTGTCCTTTTTTCGTCAGGCTGATCAACAGATAGCCTGGGTCTTGAGGGAGTGGGTGCTTTTGTGTGTAGGCCAGGAGCATGAGCGCCGATTTTTTCTCCGTCACGAGATTCGAGCCAGTAATATCGATAATGAAGTTTCCGTCTGAAAAGCGTAGACGTTCTAATTTTGGATAGTAATTACCGACTGTCGTCTGATCCAGCGTAGTCTGCATCGCATCGGCAGATTGTAATTTCGCGTAATTTTGCATCATCGTAATCATGCCATTGGCCGTTGGTTTGGTGACATAGCCTTGCGCATCAAATGATGCATAAGGAATGATTTGCCCGTTTTGAAAAAACGAGATGTCATAGTGCCCGTAACTCGCTTTAGCTTGTGCAGACAACGTCCCAATTTGTGCGGAAGATAAGCCAAGAATAGAGGGTGCAACGAGTGGAATGACCGTTTCACCTTGCAATTTTTGTAGTGTGCTTTGCAATAAAGGGGATAAGGATGTCCGTACTGTAAGTGGATAAGGTTGTGTCGAAATCGCTGTGAGCAAGGCGTCGTTCACTTGATGCGGATTGGTGATCGTGACGATACTCTGCGGTTCTTTCATTGAAAGCGTCGTTTGTTGACCGCTAGCGCCGGCATTGACAAAGAGATAGCCAGGAACGGACGGGAGTGGTGATTGCTGAAGGGTCGATAAAATCGTATCGTCAATGGCGACATTTTGGGTGAGCGTACCGCCAGTCACTTGAAAATGCCATTGTCCACTTTGCCATGTTACGATGGTTTGGTTTTGGATCATATTGACGTTACCCGTCTGATTAAAGCCAAGGTACACCTTATGCGCGTTCGCTGAGGCAGGAATCGCATTCGCAGCAATATTAGTAAATGCACTTTGTAAGGCATTGGACGATGGATATTGTATCACCGAAAAGGAGCCGATCTGCGAAGCGAGATTGCCAGTCTGCGAGGTGAGATTGCCAGTCTGCGAGGTGAGATTGCCAGTCTGCGAGGTGATCGTGGGACTATTAATCGGGAGATTTTGTTTGAGATTATAAAAAAACAGTGTATATCGAGACTTCGATACTGTCGTGGTTGCATCGATGACGTTACCATTTGCTTCAGAACTCGTTTCGAGATAACGAGGAGCATAAAGCGTAGAGACTGATGTATGCACGCCGATATAATTCATCGCTTCATTGATGATAGATGGCCAAGTACCTGCTGGTGTTGTCGTCGCATAACTCGGCATCGAAAGCACCGGTAAACTGGCGCTTAGCAGACCACAAACGAGAAGAAAAGAACGCAATCGCATGATATAGCTACCCCTTTATGCTTGATCTTCTTATTTCAACGTATTTGACGATCCATTGCAAGTAAAGTTTCTTAAAGACTTTTTTGATCTTGACAGTATTGCACAGGTAACCTATACTCGCAACATGAATTCCTATAAAACAGATATGAAATAGGGGTGTTTGAATTGCCGCACGTTGTCGAACAATCACGGATCGAACATTTAGCTGAAGCTTTTGAACAAGCGACGCCTTCAGAAATACTGTTAGAAGCAGTTAAACAGATTAAAAACATCACTTTTGCCTGTAGTTTTGGCGTAGAAGATATGATGATCGTCGATTTAATCGGTCAATTGGGTCTAACGCTGCCGATCTTTTATCTCGATACGAATCTGCTTTTTGGTGAAACGTACGCGCTGATCGATATCGTAAAAGAAAAGTACCCGCATCTACAGTTCGTTCAAGTGCTACCCAAATTGACTCTTGATGAACAAGCGCAACAGCATGGCGATACACTTTGGTCTTCACGTCCTGATCAATGTTGCGCACTACGTAAAGTAAGACCCTTAGAAGACCATCTCAATGGGTATGAAGGTTGGATCACCGGCATTCGCCGCGATCAGTCACCAGCTAGAGCGAATGCACAGACTTTTGAACGCGATGACCGTTTTGGTCTTACGAAAGTCAACCCGTTAGTGCGGTTTACGGAAGATGAAGTTTGGCAATATGTACGCGACAACAATGTACCTTATAACCTACTACATGATCACGGCTATCCGAGCATCGGTTGTGCACCGTGTACGAAAGCTGTAGCACCCGGCGAAGATCCACGCAGTGGTCGTTGGGCAGGTTTTGCAAAGACAGAATGCGGTCTTCATCAAGATACGAACGAATGAGTTGCTGATAGAAAGGGAGTAAACGATGACAAAGGCTAGTACACCACATGGCGGAAAATTGATTCACCGTTTTAAAACGGGTCAAGAAGCTGAATGGGCTCGTCAAGAAGCGAAAGCACTACCCGTAATTCCGATCACCGAATGGACACGATCGGATTTGGAAATGATCGGCGTCGGTGCCTTCTCGCCACTGACAGGATTTATGGGTGAAAAGGATTATCAAAGTGTGCTTGCATCGATGCATTTGCAAAATGGTCTCGTCTGGACGCTGCCTGTGGTTTTGCCTGTTGAAGAAGCGCTAGCCCACCAGTTAATCGTTGGCACAAAAGCGGCATTAAAGGGTGAAGACGGTACGATTTACGGCACGATCGCTATCCGCGAGGTCTATGCTTACGACAAAGCGAAGGAAGCACAAGCTGTCTATCGCACGACAGATCTTGAACATCCAGGCGTTGCTCGTCTGTTTAGTCAACCAGATTTTTATGTCGCTGGTGAGATCGTTTTATTAGAAAAACGTCAGCATGATGAGTTTCCGGAGTTGTATAAAGAGCCTGCAGAACTGCGAGAAATCTTCGCGCAAAAAGGTTGGAAGTCGATCGTAGGTTTTCAGACACGCAATCCGATTCATCGAGCGCATGAATATATCCAAAAGACGGCGCTTGAAACGGTCGATGCCTTGTTGTTACATCCGTTAGTCGGTGCGACCAAATCGGATGATGTACCCGCTAGTGTTCGGGTACAAAGCTACAAAGTGCTTCTTGAAAATTACTACCCTAAAGATCGTGTCTTGCTTTCTGCTTACCCTGCGGCGATGCGCTATGCGGGTCCTCGTGAAGCTGTACTTCACGCGATCGTTCGTAAAAACTACGGTTGCACGCATTTTATCGTCGGCCGTGATCATGCTGGCGTCGGTGATTACTATGGGTCGTATGATGCCCAGAAGATTTTTTCCACGTTTGAAGAGCACGAGCTTGGCATTTCGCCATTGTTTTTTGAAAACAGCTTTTACTGCAATAAGTGCGATGGGATGGCTTCGGAAAAAACCTGCCCGCACGATGTGTCAGAACGCATCATTTTATCAGGCACTAAAGTAAGGGCGATCTTACGTCAAGGTGAAAAGCCTTCATCCAAGTTTTCACGTCCAGAAGTTGCACAAGTACTCGTAGAAGGCATGGCGGGGGTGACACAATGAGCGAACAGGATGTCGATCAGCAACTTTCTAAAATTGAAGGATTAAAAGTGGCGAGTCGTCAACTTCGTGGCGATATCGTTAAAGAATTAAAAAATGGCAAGATCTATTTTACGGAAGAAACGATTCAAATTTTGAAGTTCCATGGGATGTACCAACAAGATGATCGCGATCTTCGCGCGGCAAGAAGAAAAGCTGGTGAAGAAAAAGCGTATTCGATGATGATTCGCGCTAGGATACCTGGTGGGATCTTGTCATCACAGGCATACTTACAATTTGATCGACTTTCGCAAACGTACGGTAACCAAACATTACGCGTAACGACACGTCAAACTTTTCAGATCCATGGCGTGCTCAAGGAAAATATCAAGCAAACGATCAAAGAGATCAACGATGTGATGATCACGACACTCGGTGGCTGTGGCGATCAGGTGCGTAACACTCTTCTATGTCCCTTTCCTCACCATGGGCCACTTCATGACCAGTTAAAAGAACATTTATACCAACTTGTCGATGCATTGTCTGCTAAGACGAAAGCGTATCATGAGATTTGGCTTGATGGTGAAAAGATCGCTTTTGGAGAACCCGACGAAGAACCGTTATATGGACAGACGTATCTTCCACGCAAATTTAAACTAGCGATCGCGATCGAAGGTGATAATTGTGTGGACGTCTATGCGAATGATCTTGGCATTGTCGCGCACCGTGATGGGGATACCCTGCTTGGTTACACGCTTTTAGTCGGAGGGGGCATGGGGCGCAATCATACGAAAGCTGATACGTATGCGCGCGCCGCTTCACCCCTTTGTTTTGTGACACCTGAACAATTAATCGATGCTGCGATTGCCATCGTGTCGATACAACGCGATCATGGTAACCGTACAGATCGTCAGCATAGTCGTTTCAAATACCTGATTGACAAAGTAGGTCTTCCTTGGTTTAAAGAAGAACTTGAACGTCGTCTAGGTACGTCTTTAAGCGAACCGCGTGCATTGCACTTTGAAGGCACATCCGATCACCTTGGTTGGCAAGCGCAGGGCGATGGTCGTTTTGCCCTTGGTATTTTTATCGAAAATGGACGTATTATCGATCGAGAAGGCTTTCAGATCAAGACAGCCCTTCGTGAGATCATGACCCGTTTTCAGCCCGAAATTCATTTGACAACGTCGCAAAATTTGATTTTATGCGATCTTGAGGCGCAAGATCGTCAAGAGATTGAGGCGACACTGAAAAAGTATGGTGTTAAACTAACGGAAGAGATCACCAATGTACGACGTTTTTCGATGGCGTGTCCTTCGATGCCGACTTGTGGCCTTGCAATCGCCGAATCGGAACGCGCATTGCCTGACCTTATCAGCCAGATTGAACAGGTCGTCGCTGAGCTTTCACTGCAAGAAGAGCGCTTTACCATTCGCATGACAGGTTGTCCGAATGGGTGTGCAAGACCCTATATCGGCGATATCGGTCTGGTGGGCAGAGCACCAGGAAAATATGATGTGTACCTAGCAGGCGATTTTTACGGTACACACTTAAATGAGCGATTTAAAGAAACTGTACCGATTCAAGAGATTCCAGGACTATTACGTACTTTGCTCGAAGATTTTAAAGTACATCGCACAGCGCAAGAAATGTTTGGTGATTATTGCGCTCGAATCGGTATCGTAACGTTACAAGAACGATTCGGAATTTATGTATGAGATAAAGGAGCGTTGGCAAGATGACGGGCAAAGTCTTTCTTGTGGGAGCAGGTCCTGGTGACCCTGATCTCTTGACGTTAAAAGGGAAAAAACTGCTTCAAAAAGCGGATGTCGTCGTGTATGATCGCTTGGTTTCACGCGCCATTCTCGCTTTTTCAAAGAAAAAAGCCTTGATGATCGATGTCGGCAAAGAAGCAGGGAACCATAAAGTCGCTCAAGATGAGATTGCTACGATTCTTGTCCATCATGCTTTAGAAGGCAAAATGGTAGTCCGGCTTAAAGGCGGAGATCCTTTCGTCTTTGGCCGTGGTGCCGAAGAGATCGAAGTATTACAAGCACACGGCATCTCTTTTGAAGTGGTGCCGGGGATTTCGTCCGCAATCGCAGTTCCTGCTTATGCAGGTATTCCCGTGACATGTCGCAACATCGCATCGGCTTTTACCGTCATGACAGGCCATGCTGCTTTGGCGACTGAGCAATTGGCGATTATTGGATCAGACTTTCGCAAGTCAGGTACACTCGTCATTTTGATGGGCATGGAACGCTTGGCTTCGATCATGGAGCAACTACTTTTGCAAGCGTGGCCGGAGACGATGCCCGTGGCGGTGATTCGCGCTGGGACGACGCTTGATCAGGAAGTCGTCGTCGGAACGATTGCGACGATTGCGCAATTGGTAAAAGCGCATGCTTTGAAACCACCGGGTCTTATCGTCGTCGGTGACGTGGTGCGTTTACGTGAAACGCACGCCTGGTTTGAGGAAAAATCGGTTCGGGAATTGTATGCTCTCGCTGGTGAGGAACGTGTTTTTCCCGATGGTCCGCTTCGCTAAGGGGGAGCAAGTACCATGGATTCGTCTACTGGATTGATCATTATGGGCCATGGCACGAAAGATCAACGAGGACGCCTTGAATTCTTGCGCTTTGTCGCGGCGCTGCGGTTTTTACTGGGGCAAGAAGGGATTAAGCAAGATCGGATCTGCTATGCCTATCTTGAGGCGGCAAAGCCAGATCTGGTGCAAAGTATGGAACGTCTGTTGATGGTTGGTGTGCAACACATCGTCATTGCCCCGTTATTTCTTGCATCAGCTGGCCATATGAAAAAAGACATTCCTATGCTCTTACAAGAATGCCAAGCTGTCCATCCTTACGTTACGTTCTCGTTACTTGAAAGTTTTGGTGTGGATGCTCATGTCAAACAGGCACTTCTTGATCGCTTTCAGCCCTATAAAAAACAAACCGAGGCGGTTATCCTCGTTTGCCGCGGGAGTTCTGACGTCGCTGCCTATGAAAATGCTAGGACGATCGCAGCCGACCTTTGCGAAGCTTTGTCTGGCCGTTCTGTGGTTGCTGCCTCCTTATATGGGGCAGGTACGAAACTCGATCAAGCGTTATCGACTTTGTATGAGCAAGGGTATCGAAAAATTACGAT
>JABEUY010000075.1 GCA_013044175.1 Bacilli bacterium | reverse complement strand
GGCACCTCGCCTTCATAATCTACACGCAAGGCGTTATTGATGGCAGGTAGTTCGCCTGTTGGAAAGCGAACGTCAACGACCGGCCCCATGACCTGCATGACGTGTCCTTTGCTCAACGTGTTCCCTCCTCGGGCTTTACATTCATTTCAAGGCTTCCGCGCCGCCGACGACTTCCGCAATCTGCGTAGTGATCGCTGCTTGACGCGCTCGGTTCAACTGCAAGGTGAGATTGCCGATCATTTCATGCGCACTGTCGGTTGCATTGCCCATCGATGCCATCCGTGAACCATGTTCACTGGCTTTTGCATCGAGTACCGCTTGATACATGAGCGTCTCGGCAAAGCGCGGTAAGAGTTTGGCAAGGACAGCATCGCTGTCTCTTTCGTAGAGATACTCTTCATTCGCTTTTACTTGACTCTCTTCACGCGTCAAGGGCAGGACTTGCTTCGCAACGGTGCGATTCGTAACCGCATTGACAAATTCGTTATAGACGATATAGAGCGCATCATAATCGCCTTTGCCATAGCCTTCGACGATTTGTTCAGCGAGACTGCGCACGCTTTCGTACGTCGGAGCATCTGGCAATCCCGTCATTTCTGCTGTGATCGGGATGTTTGCACGGCGGAAAAAGTCCCTACCGCGACGACCTACTGCAAAGATGGTGTATTCATTCTTGCTAACTTTGCGAATCTCTTGCGTGGTTCTACGAATCACATTCGCATTGTACGCACCGGCTAAGCCACGATCTGCTGTGATCACCAGATACGCGGTCTTTTTAACCGGACGACTTTCAAGCAAGGGATGCTTGACATGTCTTGCCGAATACGAGATCGCAGCAAGCATATCTTCCATGCTTTTCAGGTAGGGTTTCGCCTGTAATACGGCGTCTTGCACTTTACGCAGTTTGGCAGCAGAAACCATCTCCATCGCCTTGGTGATCTGCGCTGTGTTTTGGACACTTTTGATACGCCGGCGTATGTCCCGGGTGTTTTGTGGCACGTTACATCACCGCCTCCCGTTCATTCACCTTTTTATCAGGAAGCGAAGGCGGCTTTAAACTTGCCGACAGCTTCTTTCAAGGCGTTGACCGTGTCTTCAGAAAGGACACGCGAAGTGCGAATCGCTTCGAGAATCGACGGGTATTGATTGGTCAGATAAGCGAGCCATTCTGCTTCAAAGCGCGAGATCGCTTCGACAGGAATATCATCGAGGTAACCGTTAACCGCAGTCCAGATCGAAGCCACTTGGTTTTCGACTGAAAGTGGCACGTATTGCCCTTGTTTTAAGATTTCAATCGTGCGTTCACCACGAGCGAGACGAGATTGCGTCGCTTTATCGAGGTCAGAACCGAATTGCGCGAAAGCTTGCAATTCGCGATATTGCGCGAGATCGAGTTTGAGCGTACCAGAGACGGAACGCATCGCTTTGATCTGCGCAGAACCACCGACCCGAGATACGGAAGCACCGACGTTAACCGCAGGACGAACACCAGAGTAGAACAAGTCAGCTTCTAGGAAGATCTGACCGTCGGTGATCGAGATGACGTTCGTCGGAATGTACGCCGAGATATCGCCAGCTTGCGTTTCGATGATCGGAAGCGCTGTTAGCGAACCACCACCGAGCGCATCGGATAATTTCGCTGCGCGTTCGAGAAGACGAGAATGCAAGTAGAACACGTCACCTGGGAACGCTTCACGACCCGGAGGACGACGGAGCAACAAAGACATTTCACGATAAGCTGCCGCTTGTTTGGTTAAGTCATCATAGATGACAAGCGCATGTTCACCGTTGTATAAGAAGTATTCGCCCATGGCGCAACCTGCGTAGGCGGCCATGAATAACAGTGGCGATGGTTCCGAAGCACTTGCAGCCACGATGGTGGTGTATTCCATGGCACCGTGTTTACGAAGTGTTTCGACGACTTGCGCGACGGTCGATTGCTTTTGACCGATCGCGACGTAGATACATTTCACGCCGTTGCCTTTTTGATTGATGATCGTGTCAACCGCAATCGCTGTTTTACCCGTTTGACGGTCACCGATAATTAATTCGCGTTGGCCGCGGCCGATCGGAATCATGCTGTCGATCGCTTTAAGACCGGTTTGCATCGGTTCAAAGACGGAACGACGATCGATAACGCCTGGCGCCGGTGATTCGATCGGACGATGAAACTCCGATTCGATCGGTCCTTGGTTATCGAGTGGTTGACCGAGTGGATTAACCACGCGACCTAGCAGTGCCGGACCGACAGGAACCTGCGCGATACGACCTGTGCGGCGAACGGAATCGCCTTCTTTAATTCCTGTGACAGAACCGAGAACGATGACACCGACGTTGTCTTCTTCCAAGTTGAAAGCCAGACCGTAGACGCCATTTTCAAACTCCACCAATTCACCGGCCATGACTTGATCAAGGCCGTGTAAGCGAGCAATACCGTCACCGACTTGAAGTACGGTACCGGTCTCGTAGCTCTCTAGATTCCCTTTAAACTCTTCGATCTGCTTTTGAATCAGAGCGCTGATTTCATCCGGTCGGATACTCAACGATTTCCCTCCTTGACCATGCGTGTGTGAGATAGACGTTGACGAAATTGATTCAACGACTGACGCAGACTCGCATCGATGACGCGATTGCCGATCGCCATGCGATAGCCTGCCATCAACTGCGGATTGTGTCTCACATCAAAAGATACTTTCTTGTTAAGCACTTGCTGTAAGTGATCGCGCACGTCTTCCAGTTCAGCTTCGGTCATATCGCGTGCTGTTTCGAGACGAACGGTGACGCGACCGACTTCCTCTTCATACAGAGCATGATATCCCTGGTAGATGCTTTGCACATATTTGGAACGTTTACGCGTATAAAGCATGTGTAGAAGTTGTCGCAATGACGATGGCATACCCTCGGTAAAGAGTTGATCGATTACGGCAAGTTTATCATTCACTTTAATGTAAGGATGTTCAAAAAAAGACTTTGCTTGCTCACTGACGGCAACTGCCTCGCTGACGCGCAACAGTGCCTGATCGATCGCTTCGATCGTTCCTGCGTCTTTTGCTGCCATAAAAAGCGCCTGCGCATAGCGTCTTGTCACCGAGCCGTTTAACATACCAGTTCACCCAGATGCGCATCGGCTTCTTTGACGAGTTGTTCATGCAAACTTTCGTTGGCATGTTCGCGCAGTAATTTTTCACTGATCGAGACGGTTAATGTCGTGACTTCAGCCATGACAGCACGAAGCGCTTCTTCACGTTCTTTTTCGATCAAGGAACGACCTTGTTCGACCAGACGCTCTGCTTCGGCTTTTGCTTGATCGACGATCTCTTTCGCCTGTTCTTCAGCGCGAAGACGAGCATGGTCAATCATTTCTTTGGCTTGTTTGCGACTTGTCTCGAGCATTTCTTTTTGATCAGCGGCCATCTTGATCGCTTGTTCGCGTTCTTTCTCCGCGTCAGACAACTGCGTTTCGACGTACATACGCCGTTTTTCAAACATGTTGTGCAGCGGATGGAAAGCCCATCGGCGGATCAGCCAATAAACGATCAAGAAGCTGATGATCGAGACGATAAAAGTCCCTAACTCAAACAAGTAACGTCACCTCGCTCCTTTTGTCGATACCAACGGTCAATCTTATAGTCCGCCGCCTTTGCTAAGCAGAAGGACGAGACCAAGAGCGAGCGCGATAACCGGAATCCCTTCGACGACACCGACACCGATGAACGTACTACCGAGGATTTGACCACGCGCTTCAGGTTGACGAGACACACCTTCAACGAATTTGCTAAAAACCATACCGTCACCGATCGCACCGCCAGCAGCGGACAGACCGATCATCAAAGCTGCAGCGATTGCGTATAAAGCTTGGACCATCGTTTAATTTCCTCCTTGAAGTTGGGACGGTTTAGTGTCCGCCACCCATATGGTAAGATTTCATGCCGATATAAAGCACCATCAAGACGGCAAAAATGTATGCTTGAAGCGACGATACGAAGGCACCGTAAAGTAGCCATCCAACGAGAAGCGGAAGCCCTGTCGGGATGAAATGAAACAGCATCGGCATCGATAGGATCGAAGCGATCAAAACTTCACCGGCAAAAATATTGCCATAAAGACGCATGCCATGCGTCAAAGGGTTGGTGATCTCTTCAAGAATATGAAGAGGATTACGATAATTCTTAAAGTAGGCTTTCGGACGATGTAACCCTTGATAGTGACTGATTAACCAAACCATCACGGCCAGTCCGAGCGCCATACTCAAGTTGGCAGTCGGTGAATCAAATAAGGCGACATCACCATTGGCGGATTGGAGATCACTTGCTGTGATTCCTAGCCAAGGGATTGGCGTATTGAGATGAATGGAGATGGTTGCGACAAGACCCATCCAGTTCGCGACAAACAAGAAGATCAACACGGTAAAGGCAAGCGGCATGATAAATTGAATAAACCGCTCTGAAGGAACGATATCCCCGACCATCGTTCTAGTAAATTCCATGCCCCACTCCATGATATTTTGCCAGCCTTTCGGATGACGCATATCGAGTTTACGCGTAGCTAAGCGTAAAAAGATGAGGGCGATCAATCCCGCGACGAAAATCATAGCGATCGTCACGATATTGATCTTAAAGATTGAGTCGGGAAATAAGTAAGGAAATGCGATCAACGTCTCACCTACTTTCCTCACGTATTTTTCCTGTTGTTTTGGGTTTGGTGCGCTCGTGAATCGCCATACCCGAAACCATGATCACAAGACCGAGCAGGTAGCCTGCGAGTGTTGTGTACGGATTGACAGGAGGCAACTTGATCGCGATGACCATCACAACGGCCAAGACGATAAATCTCGTGAACATGCCGAGCATCCCCGAAAGCATCAAAGCATTACCTGTAGCTTCATCTTGCAGATGACCTTGGCGTATCATGCTAAAGATGACATAAGCGCCTCCGATTTCGCCAAGCAACAACCCTTCGGTATAGGGTCGATAGCTAGGAATGATCAACCAAGCGATCGCAGACAAGGCAAAACACGCCGCAAAGGTGATCCAGATGCGACGAAACGATCGCTTTAGGCGCAAAACTTCATCTTGCATGGCTACCCTCCATTCATCTTTTTGATTAAAGCGATCAGACCTGCAACGCCGGTGATCAGACCGAAAAACACGCCGATTGCGATCAGCAAAGGCATGTGCCACTTCGCGGAAGCCCATGCACCTAGCAACCCAAAGGCAAGCATACTCATGGGAACTTGCACAAGCATAGTGCCAAACAACATGACTTGTCGCAACATCGATGGTTGCGCTGTTGATGGCGGTGTAGACACACGATCTTTACGTTTCTCGTCGGACACGGGATCAGCTCCTTCTTCGAAGCTGCGTAGCAGTCTTTCATGCAATCAGGTAAAAACCACCCCCCCATAGTAACAAAGGCCTATTTTCCATGTCAACGAAATGAGGAGCGCTTTCATAACATCTTGTGCGAAGATGCACAAAAAAATCAGGTGCATCTTCCTTCGAAGCTGAAAACTTTCCGAAAAACTAGGATATGAAAGATTCTGGACGTTCACCCACACCAAAATAATGCTTTAATGCTTCAACGATGCGACGCGATGCTTGTCCATCCCCATAAGGGCTGGCAGCAACAGCCATTTGCGTATGCGCCGCTTCATCCGTCAAAAGTTGTGTCGCCATTTCGACGATCGTGTCGTACTCGGTGCCAGCGAGTTTGAGTGTGCCCGCTTCGATTCCTTCAGGACGCTCCGTTGTATCGCGAAGCACCAAGCAAGGGATACCGAGAAAGGGAGCTTCTTCCTGAACGCCACCCGAATCTGTTAAGATCAAGTGCGCGCGCGCCATAAAGTTATGGGCGTCAAGCACATCGAGCGGTTCGATCAAAGAGATCCGATCATGCTCACCCAGGATACGATTAGCAGGTTCCCGTACTGCTGGATTCAGATGAACAGGATAGATGACATGAATATCGTCAAATCGTTCGACGAGGTCGCGCACCGCTTGAAAGATCGTGGCAAACTTATCGAGATTCTCACGGCGATGTGCCGTCATAAAGACGATGCGATGCCCCGGTTTCACACGATCGAGCACGTCGTGACGATACGTTTTGGTCACCGTCGTCGTCAAGGCGTCAATCGCCGTATTGCCCGTTATGTAGATCGTCTCTTCGCGCTTATGTTCATCACGCAGATTGTCGGCCGCTTGGCGCGTCGGCGCAAAATGCAAATCAGCGAGTACGCCGGTCAACTGCCGATTCATCTCTTCGGGAAACGGCGAATACTTATCCCACGTACGAAGTCCTGCTTCGACATGACCGATCGGAATCTGTTGATAATACGCGGCAAGACTCGCGACGAACGTCGTTGAAGTATCTCCGTGTACAAGGACGATATCCGGTTTGGCTTCTTGCATGACCCCTTCAAGCAGGGTAAGCGCTTTGGTAAAAATCAGCGTTAGCGTCTGCCTGGCTTCCATGATATCAAGATCGAAATCCGGCTTAATCGAGAAAGCTTCTAACACTTGATCGAGTTGCTCACGATGTTGCGCTGTCACACAAACGATCGTGTCGATTTGGTCATGCTTTTGCAACTCTTTCACCAAGGGTGCCATCTTTACCGCTTCCGGACGTGTACCAAAAACCGTCATAACACGAATTCGAGACATTCGTCTAATCTCCTCACCAAGCATTTACTCATGTGCATCTGATTATAACAAAGCCAAGCCCTAACGACTACCTTCCTCGTGCGTATAGTTTTCAAGACATTTGTTAAAATTGCTTAGTTAAGAAGTTTTCTAATCCCTCTCTAACGTTCAGGGATTACACTGGGGATACAGATCGACAGGTCTTGTTTGGTTTCACATGTAAGGGAGGAAGCTTTCATGCCAAAGCTTGGCCGAGTTTTGATCTTATCGGCTTCGTATGGGGAAGGTCATCAACAGGCTGCCCTCGCTGTGCAGGATGCCCTGATTGGGGAGAATCCTGACGTCGAAGTGAAGATCATCGATTACATGCGCATGGTGCATCCGATCATCAATTCGGTCGCCCGATACTGCTATCTAAAAAGTGTGCGTTTTGCCCCCGCACTGTATGGTCTCTTTTATAAAGGTACAAGTCGTATATCGCCGGAATCACTCCTTCAACGTCGACTTAACCATCTCGGTTATGATGATTTGGCCGAGTTTCTCGATGACTATAAGCCAGACGTCGTACTGTCCACTTTTCCGACACCGGCTGGTGTGATGTCTTTGCTCAAAAAACGCAATCTCACTACCGTCCCTGATGCGACGGTGATCACCGATCATGCGATACATAGCCAGTGGATTCATCCCTATACCGATCGGTACTTTGTCGGCTCAGAACGCGTCAAAAAGGGGCTGATCCTTCGTGGCATCGCTGAAGATCGCATTCAGATCACAGGCATCCCGATTCGTACTAATTTTCTTGCCTCGATGGATCGTAAGACGATTCGCCTCAAATTCGGTCTTGATGAATCGATGCCGACACTTCTCATGATGGCAGGTTCAAGTGGCAATATGGGTGATGCTGCGCAGATTTGCGAATTGCTTTTTAACAGTTCGACCAAAATGCAAGTGCTAGTCGTCTGCGGACGCAATGAGAAGTTGCATAAAGAGATAAAAGCGATCGCCACGCACACGACCAACCCTGTCTGGGTCTTTGGTTTTACGCGTGAAGTCCACGAACTGATGGCTGTCTCCGATCTGATCATCACCAAAGCTGGCGGGCTTACCGTGAGCGAAGCACTTGCCATGGAGTTGCCCATGTTGTTATATCGACCAATCCCTGGTCAAGAAACGCAAAACGCTTCGTATCTCGTGCGTTCTCGCGTTGCCGTTTTTGCCCGAAATCGCAATCAAGTAGGCGCGTATGTCGAGAGACTCTTTCGCGATAACGGCGCGCGACTTCAAAAGATGCGTGCCAACACGGTTACGATTCGTAAGACGACGGCTGCTTTGGATATCGCGAAAGGACTCTCCACGGTGTATTACCATTCAACACCTACGATGATGGCGTTGACGGATGATGAGTTGGTCGTCAAAGAATCATGAAAATCCTGATCCAACCTTTACTCAAACCAACCATGTTGACGTCACTTGTCAGCTTGATGCTCGTCGAATTCGTGCGTAACGCTTTGATCATCTCCCTTTTGCCTAACATCGGGGTAGGCGCTGGAGGGTTATCGCCTGCCATCATCGGCATCGCGATTAGCGTCCATTATTTCTTTGATAATATCTTGCGAACACCGATGGGCATGTTCGTCGATCGCTATGGTCATCGTATCGCATTGAGCCTTGGTCTTATCGTCGCCGCCGTTGGTCTGGTGCTGATCTTACGCGCCGATACCGACTTGACGGTTATTCTCGGCGGTGGTCTTTTCGGGATCGGGGCTTCGCCGTTGTGGCCTGCTGTCATCAGTACCGTTACTTCTTCGAGTCCTGATGGTGAGAAAGCGAGTGCCATGGGGTATATCTATACCGCGTGGTTGATCGGTGGTGGCGCTGGCCCTGTCTTGATCAACTTCGTTTATATCTATTCGATGCAAGCAGCTTTCATCGTCTTGGTTAGTATGGTACTGCTCGCAGGCTTGCTCACGTTGACGATTCGCGTCAAGCATTCTACGACACAGCATGAGCGTCGCAGTCTTTCACCACACGCTATACGCCGCTACTTCGTCGAGATGTTTCATCACTTAAAAGGCGTGCGCATCTTATTTCCCGGCATGTTCGTCCAGACGTTTGCCATCGGCGTGTTGATTCCGATCCTGACACCGTATGCACGTGTTGTCCTTGGCATTAGCCCACAGGTGCAAAGCCTTGCGATCGTATTGATCGGAGGCGCTGCTGTGATCTTATTACCGATCATGGGACGACTTGTCGATCGCGTCGGAGCTCGCCCCTTCTTATCTGGCGGTTTCTTGCTCTGTTCCGCCATGCTTGTACTTTTCGCTTTACAACGAGCAATCGTTCCTGCTGTCTTTTTTATGATCATGCTCGGCGTGTCTTACGCCATGATTCTGCCTTCTTGGAATTCAGTTTTAGACCGCTCGATTCCGCACGATAAGCGCGGTGCGATGTGGGGTATGTTCATGACGATCGAAGGGTTAGGCACTGCGACAGGGCCTCTCTTTGGCGGGCATCTATGGGATTCATTCAGTCCGCAAGCTCCATTTTATCTTAGTGCAATCGTCGTCGGCACGATGGGCTTGCTGTATCTGTTCTTGAAACTTCCCGGCTTACAACGCTACTTACGCCCCACGACGAAAGCTTCTTAACGGGAAAAAAGGATGGATATCATGTGATTGTTTTTTTGTTATTCCTTATCATTCTTATTTGGATACTCTATGGACCTTTTGCTGATCTTCTCTTTCATGTTCTTCACATCACGACGCTCTTTCGCGGAGACGAGTTAAAAAGCGAGATCACGTTAACGTTCGATGATGGTCCCGATCCGGTATACACGCCACCACTTCTTGACTTACTCGACCAACACAAGGCGCGCGCGATGTTTTTTGTCGTCGGTAAAACGGCTAACGCCTATCCGGAGCTTTTACGCGAAATCCACAATCGGGGTCATTTGATCGGGGTTCACACCGAAAAGCATGTCAATGCATGGTTTACTTCACCTTGGCGCATGCAGCAAGAAATTGAAAAAACCGCTAAGACGATCAGCAGCATCACAGGGACTCGACCCGTATTTTTCCGACCACCTTGGGGACGTTTTAATCTTATTTTACCTTGGCAACTGCACGCGATGGGTATGCGTTCCGTTCTTTGGACCTATTACTGTCGCGATTGGGAGTCGGGTGATCGTTCGCGCGCCATCGCCGATGCGATTATGGGACGGGCACAAAATGGAGCGATCATCTTGCTTCACGACAGTGGCGGTGCACAAGGTTCCCCGAAAAACACGCTTCACGCGCTTCGCATCGTCTTGCCTCGTTTACAGCAGATCGGCTTTGCTTTGACGAACAATCCTGTTCTCGATGCGCATCAGGCTGCCAAGAAGCGCCATGTCCATGTCGCAAAACTATGGCAACGTATCATTCGACCCATCTGGCGTTTATGGGATAAAATCTATGATCGTATGGAACATGTCTATCCGATGACGCGCATTTTTCGCCTCAATCTTGGTCAGTGGCAATACGGTTCGCGCTTTCTCGATGGCATGAAGACGACGACCGAAAGTCGTCAAGGCCGGCCTGTTCTCAAAGATGGCGATGCGATGGTGGAGATGCATATGCAATTGATCGCTTTGCAAGAACTACTCCATCTTAGTTCGCCAGAGAAAATGGCTGTGCGTGCTTTGCGCGAATTCCGAGACAGTATGCATGCAATCGCACGCGCGATGATCTATGATGACCGCTTTCGCAAAGCACAAGGTGTTTTTGGCTACACGCTAATGCATCGAGGTATTGAGCGACTTGGCTTTCACGTTGAAACGATCGAACCGACGCTGAATAACCACTTTATCTCTTTTATGACGAAACTGATTATGGTCTTGCATCATCCACAAGGATTAAAACGTCTCAACGCTGGTCTTGAGACGATGGAATTGCGACTCGTATGGATGACACGCGAAGAAATTCTTAATCGATACTATGAAGAGGAGATCCCTTCGGTCGTCCCCACGCTTCATCAATTGTTTGATCTGTATCCTCTCATTCAAAAAAGTTCATCTTGATACGTAAAAAGACCACCCGCTTGGGTGGTCTTTTTTGTAGTGCTATAGAGATTAGGAAACGTGCCAGACGCCTTTCATCCAGTCCATGGTCATCATAGGACCCATCCAACCGCTTTTGCCTGTTCCGCAAGCGGCGTAGCATTGCCAATTAAATGTACCCGCTTTAGCGAATTTAAATTCTGCGGTAACTGTTACGAATTTTTCTTTCGCAGAACGAACGGGGATCGGAATGTTGATCGTTTGATTACCCGCCATGATCGTCATCGTATGCGCGATGTTCGCTTCGGTGACTTTCGTGACTTTCTTACCGTCAACCCATTCCACATTATTGACTGTGCCTTTTACAGCAAGGTAGCCAGCAGGCGTTTGAGCTTGACCGTCATCGTAACTATAAATGGTTAATTTGACTAATTGACCTGCTTTAGCATGGAACGTACCTGGAACATATTTAGGCCAGCCTTTTTTACCATCTTGTTTGCCGGTTTCCAGTTTCGTTGTGATCACTTGAACTGCTGATGTTTTTGCTTTATGCGTTACTTTCGCAAAGGCTGGTGCTGCGGTACCGACTAAGCCAGCGGCTAAAAGACCTGCACTCGCTGTAACTGCTACAAATGATTTCAAGTTCATGGATACTTCCCCCTCGTAATTTGTTTACGAGATGATTGTAGCACCGTGACTTGCAGAAGTTGCGTACGGACAGTGACATGGTCTTGAATGAATTGTTACAGAAATATATCAGAAATACGAAGAGCCGCCCTGCCTAGGATAGAATAGGCAGAACGGCTCTTGACGTTTTTTAGAGGTAACTGAATTGATCATACAGGGGAAAGCGCGTCACGAGATCACGCACTTTATGCAGTGCTTCGTTCAGATGCGGTTGATCATCATGACGTAAGGTGATGTCGATGATCTCGGCGATCACCTGCATGTCTTCTTCTTTCATACCGCGCGTCGTCACCGCCGGTGTACCGATGCGAACACCGCTCGTTACGCCAGGTTTTTGCGGATCAAAAGGAATCGCATTCTTGTTCGTCGTCAAACCGATCTCATCTAAGCGATGTTCCGCTTCCTTACCAGTGAGATTCACGGAGCGCACATCAAGTAGCATCATGTGATTATCTGTGCCACCGGAGACAAGATTGAACCCTTTGTTCATCAGCGCATCGGCTAACGCTTTCGCGTTGTTGACGATCTGTTTCGCATAATCTTGAAATTCAGGACGAAGTGCTTCACCATAGGCAACCGCTTTGGCTGCGATCACGTGCATCAAAGGACCACCTTGAACGCCAGGGAAGACTGCTTTGTCAATCGCTTTAGCAAATTCTTCTTTGCACAAAATCATACCACCGCGAGGTCCGCGTAATGTCTTGTGTGTCGTCGTCGTCACGACGTGCGCGTGCGGAATCGGACTTGAATGGACACCAGCTGCAACGAGACCGGCAATATGCGCCATATCAACCATCAAGTAGGCACCGACTTCATCGGCGATCGCGCGAAGGCGTGCAAAATCAAATTCACGCGGATATGCGCTCGCACCAGCGACGATCAAGCGAGGTTTATGTTCTTTAGCCAGTCTTTCGACTTCATCATAATCGATACGATGTGTTGTTTCATCGACACCGTAAGGAACGAAATTATAGAGTTTTCCTGAAAAATTAACTGAGCTACCGTGGGTTAAATGACCGCCATGCGCAAGATTCATTCCAAGAACGGTATCCCCTGGTTGAATGAGGGCAAGGTAGACTGCCATATTGGCCGTTGCACCGGAATGGGGTTGAACGTTGGCATGCTCTGCGCCAAACAGTTCTTTCGCCCGTTCAATCGCGAGATTTTCGACGATATCGACTTTTTCACAGCCGCCATAATACCGTTTGCCTGGATAACCTTCTGCGTATTTATTCGTCAATACTGTACCTAGCGCATCGAGAACAGCACGACTCACGAAGTTTTCCGATGCGATCAATTCGATCTTAGCGCTTTGGCGGATGCGTTCCGCTTCGATCGCTTCAGCAACCGCTTTATCCATCATGTGTAGATGACTCAACATAACTCCTCCAATCCATCTCTTGTGTACACGGCGCGTTGACCGCCGATCAATTTCGGTCGGGAACGCGCTGCGACAAGGTGCGCTTGTCCGATCGAACTTCTTGTGAGACGAACCGGAACAGCAACGTGTCTGATATGCATACCGATCAAAGTATCCCCGATGTCGATACCCGCTTTCGCGACGATGTGTTCGACGAGTACAGGGTCTTGATACAGTTGATACGCTGTTGATGCCACTGCACCACCAGCTTTTGCCACAGGGACGACAGATACTTCATCAAGACGTTCTCGCTCAAGTAAAGTTCTTTCGACCACTAAAGCACGATTGAGATGCTCACAACACTGAAATGCGACAAATATGCCTCGAGGCTTCGTCGACGCAAGAATGCCTTCGACAAGCGCTCTCGCTACTTGCATAGAACCACTTGTGCCGATTCGCTCGCCGATCACCTCGCTACTGCTAGCGCCGATGACCAACACATCATTTTGACCAAGCGAAGCTTGTTCGATCAGCTCTTCGACGACTTCTTGCACGACTTTTCGCAATGATTCTTGCGAAAGTGCCTCAGCTTCTAGCATGATCGCGTCACATCCGATGTCAAATTCGAAGCTTCTTCCATTTGCGTAATCTTATCAATTCTGCGTTGATGACGTCCACCATCAAACGGTGTCAGTAAAAACGCTCGCGCCACCGTATCGGCCAAGCCTGCACCGATCACGCGTCCGCCCATCGTCAAGATGTTGCTATCATTATGCGCTCTTGTCGCCTGCGCTGAAAAGACGTCGTGTACCGTAACCGCACGAATGCCTTGTACCTTATTCGCTGCGATCGCCATGCCTAAACCGGTTCCACAAAATAAAAGACCACGATCAAACTCGCCAGATGCGACTTTATCGGCGACGATTCTGGCATAGTCGGGGTAATCCACCGCTTCCTCTGAATCACAACCAAAATCGACAAAATCGATCGCGAGATCCGACAAAGAAGCGAGGACTTCTTTTTTTAGGAGATAACCGCCATGATCTGAAGCTACCGCTACTTTCATTGCATTCACCGCCTTTCGCGTATCCTCATTGTAGAGGAACCGTCACACGTTGCCAAGCGTAAGCGCGATCTGCTGTGCCCATTTCTGACAAAGTTCATCGATTTCTTTTGCCGCTTTTTCATAGACAGCCAGTGAACCACCGAACGGATCTTGCACATCGGCGTCTCGTCCAAGACGCAGCGTATCATGCAACGTAAAGACTTTAGCAAGCGCAAAGGGATATGTCTCGATAATGCGCATTTTGTGATCAAGCGTCAATGCGATGATCCAGTCGGCAGCTTCCACGCGTTCATTTGTCAATGGTTGTGCAACATGGTCATCGACTTCAATCGCGTAGTGATGCGCCAACGTTTTTTTGGCATGTGGCGAGATCTCTTGTCCGCTAAAAGCATAAAGACCTGCCGATTGCACAGCGACAGCATCATCGAGCTTCATGGCAGTAATATGCTTTTTCAATAACCATTGCGCCATTGGTGAACGACACGTATTGCCTGTACAGACGAAAAGTACGGTAAACATCGCATGACACCTACTCGTTTTGTTAGAAAAGAAATTTGAGGCCAAGCATCAACAAAATCA
This sequence comes from Bacilli bacterium, assembly GCA_013044175.1. GTDB lineage: Bacteria > Bacillota > Bacilli > Alicyclobacillales > SLC66 > JABEUY01. Next base: position 10,119 of record JABEUY010000075.1, on the reverse strand, counting down.
TACCACCGATTAACTGACCATGATGCCCAAGCTGTCGATGAACACGCCGACCGATCATCATACCCATGAAGGCAAAGCTACTGCTTACCACGCCGAAGGTGATTGCCGCGTAAAGTGGTTTTACGTCAATCGCACCTAATGAAAAGCCTACGGCAAGTGCATCGATGCTTACGGCTAGACCCATGCCCGTGATATGCCACCAATCGGTGACAAGTGGTTTGCGCGATCGTTTAGGCGTGGTCTGACGCAACGCTTCGATCGCCATTTTTGCCCCAAGAATCATCATGAAAAAGGCAGCGAGTCGAGAGAATACTTCGCCAAATAAGGTCGAAAGCCAATCGCCGATCAAAATGCTAAGAAGGGGTAACAGGATATGAAAATATCCGATCATAACAGCGAGTCGAACGCTATCGCGACGACGGATTCCTTCAGCCCCTAGTGCGACGCCAAGTGACAAAGCATCCATACTGAGCGCTAATCCCATCAGCAAGACTGTCCATCCTGTCGTTGACATACCAAACATCTCAAGGACCCGCTCCTTTCGCGCATCAGAGGATATCTATGCGTGAAAGAGCTTGTTCATGAGACGGTGATAAAGTTCCCACCTGACGCTTTCAACAAACGGTTAATTAACGCGTGGTGCTGTTCATCATCCGGCGGTCCTTGTGCGATGATCACCTCACTGCGAAGATCGTCGCATGTGCGTAATGCACCATAGAGTTGTTGCATGAGCGTTTCGGCTTTCTCATCGCCCCATTGCTGTTGCCAATCGGCATGCGTAAAGACATGCGCATCGAGTGTTAAGACAGCTGTCTTTTTACCCACTTGCTTAGCTTGGATCAATGCGCTTTGCATCATGCTTTGCACGTTGTGAACTGACTCACCAAAAAATACATTCAACTGCCCTTGCGGCGCATAGTGACGATATTTCTGCCCTGGCGCACGCGGTGTCATCGCTGTGTGTGCCTCGATACCTTGCTTGAGGTAAGGGTCGAAGAGAACCGCTTTGGCATAAGGTAAAAGATCTTGCCGCGTGATTTTACCCGGTCGCAGGATCACGATGGTATCCTCAACGATTTCGATGACTGTCGATTCGATGCCAACTTCACACGATCCTCCGTCAAGTATACCATCGATTCGCCCGGCCAAATCACCAACGACATGCAAGGCGGTCGTTGGACTTGGCTTGCCAGAGACGTTGGCAGAAGGAGCTGCGATCGGCATACCCGCTTTCGCGATCAAAGCAAGGGCAAGCGGATGGTCGGGCATACGAACAGCGACATAATCAAGCCCTGCTGTGAGTATCTTAGGCACATTCGATAAGACGGGGAGTAAGATCGACAAGGGTCCTGGCCAGAATGCTTCCATCAGGCGTTGTGCGATCGTATTGGGTACTTGCGCGATTTGTCCGAGTTGCTGAAGATCACTAATATGGGCGATCAATGGGTTATCTTGTGGTCGCCCTTTTGCCTCAAAGACGCGTGTAAGCGCGTGCGCATCAAGTGCGCTCGCGCCAAGTCCATACACGGTCTCCGTCGGAAAGGCGATGAGCCCACCTTCGCTAAGCATCTCCGCCGCTTGCGCGATGGCTTGTTCGGTGGGGATCTGTCGGACTTCGATCGGATGAGTGCCACTGTTATCACGGACATCGTGATCTAGTTGTGTGACCCATAACTTTGTTACTATTGGCAATTCTTTTCACCTCAATTCTTATCACAGTGCATGGAGAACCGCTTTCCAGACAGGCGAAAGCGTAGCACCCCATGTCTTGATCAACTGTTCACCTTCATCGAGCGCATAGAGTCGAAGAGCAACTTGTACTTTTTGATGCGTTGTCGGATCGATATACGAAGTTTTGGCAAGTGGTGGACCATCCGGGAAGGTGCCTGTAGCAGGAATCGCATCGCCATCAGAAAGAGCGATAAAGCATAATGGTGGAAAAAGAACGCACCACCAGTTATGACCAGTCCCTGCGCCAAGGACGATTTTTAGCGCTTCATACGTGCCGGCAGGATACTCTTGGTCACCATAGAGTTTGGCAGGAAACACAGTAGGTGTCACCGCTGTTTTTTCACCATACGTAATATGCGCTTGACGTTCCATAGACGTCACGAGAGAAGCGATCTGCGGAACCATCTGCATCAAGATCGCCTTGGCATGGTTACGATCTGTGACACCACGAAGGGCAACACCGACTTTAGCGATCACGGCATCGCGCACTTGCTCTTTAAACGTTTGATCTGCTGAACTGTTGCTGTTGGCTATGATGCGTAGCCGTAGTGCGTTTTTTGCGATCAAAGGTGTCTTGATACTGATCGCCGAGCTATTGATGCCTGATGTTAAAAAGGTTGCATTCGACCCTTGGTTCACCGGTATTGTCTTCGCTGTCAAAGGGGTGCCTTGCGTCAGGCCAAAATAAAGGACGACACAAACGAGCAAGAACAAGATAATTTTCATCGACCATCCGCCTCTCAGCATTCTCCTAAGAGGCAGTATGGTCAATCTAGTAACCTTTCAAACGTGCACAGACGACGCGATCGATACCTTGATCATCTTGGTAAAAACGAACGTCAGCCTTGGGAAATGTCGCAAGGAGTAGCGCCTTCACATGCTCTGCCTGGTCTATACCCACTTCCAAAGCGATGACTCCTTCTTTGTCCATGCGCGTCTGTGTTTGTGCGATGATCGTCTCATACGCGATATACCCTTCATGTTCGGCAAAAAGCGCAAGCGCTGGCTCATACAAAGCGACTTCTGGCTGCATCATCTCGCGCTCTTGTGGTGAGATATACGGGGGGTTAGCGATCAAGACGTCGATCTTATGTTCAGCGATAGGAAGTGCCGTTACATACGAACCTTGCAAAAAGGTGATCGCATCGATCACGCCATGCCGTCGCGCGTTGATTTTGGCAACAGCGAGCGCATCGGGGGAGATATCCGTTGCGTACATGCGTAGTTGTCGCTTGTCTTTCTGTGCAACGGACAGCGCAATCGCGATCGCGCCAGAGCCAGTTCCGATATCGACGACGACGACTTCGCCTTCTTTCTCCGCGATCGCCTCTTGTGCGACATGAAGAAGCACTTGCGTATCGTAGCGCGGAATCAACACACGCTGATCGACATAGAAAAGCAGACCGGCAAACTCCGCCTCATTAAGAAGATACTGAAGAGGCTCACGCGCTTGCCGTCGTGCGATCAGTGCAAGGAATCGATCGGCGATCTCCGCTTGTACAGGTTCATCTTGGCGCATGACAAAATCATGCAAGGAATACTCACTTGCATGTTGAAAAAGCCACTGCGCCGTGCGATCTGGCATCTCGACGTCTGCATCCTTTAACATCGCACGGGCTTGTTGCCATAAAGCTGACAACGTTACACGATCCTTAGCCATCGACTGCAACTGCCTCAAGTCTACTCGCTTGTTCCGCCGTGATTAACGCATTGACGATCTCTTCAAGATCCCCGGCCAAAACGCTATCCAACCGATGCAATGTTAAGCCGATACGATGATCGGTCACCCGACTTTGCGGGAAATTGTACGTGCGAATGCGTTCACTGCGATCTCCCGTACCTACAGCAGATTTACGTTGTTGCGCCACTTCTTGATTTTGTTCTTCTTGAAACTTTTCATACAGACGCGCACGCAAGACACGCATCGCTTTGTCTTTGTTTTTTAACTGCGACTTCTCATCCTGACAGGAAACGACGATACCTGTCGGCATATGCGTGATACGTACTGCTGATTGCGTCGTATTGACGCTTTGTCCTCCCGGCCCTGTCGAGCAAAACACATCGATGCGAAGATCTTTCTCATTGACTTGAACTTCAACTTCTTCCACTTCGGGCAGTACCGCAACTGTCGCGGTCGAGGTATGGATCCGTCCACCCGATTCGGTTGAAGGCACACGTTGTACGCGGTGTGCACCGCTTTCGAACTTCAACTGGCTGTATGCGCCCTTACCTTGTACGCTAAAGACGACTTCCTTTACACCGCCGATATCCGTAAAGTTGGCATCGATCAATTCGACCCGCCAGCCTTTGCGCTCGACAAAGCGACCGTACATGCGATATAAGTCGCCAGCAAACAAAGCCGCCTCATCACCACCTGCGGCACCGCGAATCTCAACGATCACATTTTTATCGTCATTCTTATCTTTAGGTAACAAAAGAATGGTCAATTCTTTCTCAAGTTCATCTTTGCGCTCGACGAGTTCTGCAATCTCTAATTTGACCATTTCACGCATCTCATCGTCGAGTTTCTCATTCAACATCTCTTTGGCATCTTGCCATTCACCGATCGTGCGCTTATATTCCTTATACGCAGCCACCGTATCGGCCAAGTCCGCCTGTTCTTTGCCATATTGGCGAAGTTTCTCCATGTCCTGAAGGATTGAAGGATCAGACAAAGCTTGCTCTAACTCTTCATAACGCCTCAGTACGGCTTCTAAACGATCAAACATCGCCGTCACGCCCCTGCTTGTTAAAAGATTCACCTTACAGTATAACACATCAAATTCGATCATCAATACATCGTCATTTCATCAACTTGTATCAGCACAAAAAAATAGCGCGTCTACCTTCCTCAAACCGAAGTTCGAAAGGATCAACGCGCATCGTATTGCCTTATACCTAGGACGATCAAGACATACCGTATTTCTTACGGAATTTGTCAACACGACCACCGGCATCGATAAACTTCTGTTTCCCTGTAAAAAACGGATGGCATTTCGAGCAAACTTCAACGTGCAGGCTTTGTTTCACCGAACCTGTTTCGAACGTTTCGCCACAAGCACAAGTTACCACCGCTTTTTTATAATCGGGATGGATTTCGAGTTTCATTACATTCACCTCCACATGGACTTCTAGAACACGGTACTTCTTAACATACCACGAAATCACGAGTTCAGTCAAACAAGGTTCTAAATTCACCATAGCCTTGCGCTTCAAGATCTTCCTTGGCGATAAAGCGTAAAGCCGCGGAATTGATACAGTAGCGAAGTCCACCAAATTCCTTTGGTCCATCGGGAAAAACATGACCTAGATGCGAATCGGAAGAAGGACTACGCACTTCTGTGCGAATCATGCCATGGCTGCGATCGAGATGTTCAGTGACTTTTTCCTCTTCGATCGGCTTGCTAAAACTTGGCCAACCACACCCGGAATCGAATTTATCTTTTGAAGAAAAAAGCGGCTTGCCAGAAATGATGTCGACATAGAGCCCTTCTTGGTGGTTATCCCAATAATCATTGCGAAACGGTGGTTCTGTCCCTTGATGTTGGGTCACTTCGATTTGTAACGGCGTGAGCTCCTTCAATCTTTGTGCTTTATCCAACATGGTTGCCTCCTTACCGATACCAATCCGGTGTATGTGTGTAGCTACCGATACGTAGCTCCGGACATTCTTTCTGTAGAATCTCCATCAACCCGAGCATACCATAGCGCTCGCTCGACTTCGAGGGGATAAGGCTAAGATAATAATCTGGATCGATATTGAGATTGCGCATCTGCACCAAGCGAACGCCAGTGTCGTTGATAAAATCGATCATCGCTTCGATTTCTTCTTCGCGATCGCTGACGCCAGGAAAGACCAAATAATTCAACGAAACGATCACACCATGTTCGGAAGCATACTTAGCTGAACGGCGCACATCGTCGATCGTGTAGCCACGAGGACGATAATAGGCATCATAATGATCATGCCGTGCTGAAATCGTCGAAACCCGCATCAGATCAAGACCTGCATCGACGACGCGTATCACATTTTCCGTCATGCCAGCGTTGGTGTTTGCATTGATATACCCTGTCTCGATATGTTCACGCGTCTTGGTAATCGCTTGTGCAATTTCCCGACCACGCAGCATCGGTTCGCCCTCACAACCTTGACCAAAAGAAATGATGCCGTTTGGTCCTGCCGATTGCAGATGCGTCACCATGAGATCGACCATTTCCTCGACGGTCGGTCGAATCGTCAGGCGTGTCTGCGGTGAGGGAAAACCTGAATCCTCCGGCTGCTCGCTGATGCATCCGATACATCCTGCATTACAAGTTCCCGACACAGGTAGTGCCCCTTCTTGTCGTCCGAAAAAAGTATTGCGCGATGTAACGCACTCATAATAAAGCGCACACGTCGATAAGTGTTCATACAGACGATTTTGCGGATGCGTGTTTTGCATCGCTTTGACGTTTTTATCCACAAGGGATTGGTCATCATACTGACTCGGATCCCACACGGATGGTTCATCCGTCTGATGCGCCGCGACATAAAAACGTCCGTCCTCAAAGCCAACCGCCGTATAACCGAACAAAGGTAAGGGTTGCTCGGAGGCATTTGCAAAAGCGGGAAGAAATAAGCGGGTATAACTCTGCGGTAACAACGCACCGACAGCATGAAAGTCCGTTGGCATCGCTTTCACATGACCGTGTTGATCTAAACCAAGCGCCCTTGTACCGGGCAACATGACCATCGAAGCGCCTTTAGGCAAAGGGATCCATTCGTCTTTTTCAATCTCGGTCACGTCCGCACCGGAACGCCCCGCGGCGATCAATCGATCGCTATCAAACAGGTCGCCTTGCTCGTTCGCATAGACGATATTCATCACGACAGTTGCCTACCTCTCTTGCAAGGCTCTTGAACCGGATGGACGCGAGCCACCTTCGCGCGCGTTCGATTCACGCGTGGCACCCTCACGACCCGTGCTCTCTAAAGAAGCCAGATACTCTTCATTGCTTTTGGAATGCATAAAACGTCGCAATACCATTTCTGCATAATCGTTATTGTCGCCCATCCCACGGCGAAGCGTCCAAATCTTATCGAGCACATCGCTAGAAAGTAGCATTTCTTCACGCCGTGTGCCTGAACGACGAATATCGATCGCAGGAAAAATCCGTTTCTCAGCAAGTCGGCGATCGAGATGCAGTTCAAGATTGCCTGTACCCTTAAATTCTTCGTAAATCACATCATCCATCCGCGAGCCTGTATCGATTAAGGCTGTCGCTAGAATCGTTAGACTACCGCCTTCTTCGATATTGCGCGCTGCACCAAAAAAGCGTTTGGGGCGATGAAATGCCGCTGGATCGATACCGCCAGATAGCGTACGACCGCTTGGTGGAATGACGAGATTATAGGCACGAGCCAATCTTGTAATACTATCCATCAAGATGACGACGTCGCGCTTATGTTCGACAAGGCGCATAGCACGTTCAAGGACAAGTTCCGACACTTTGATGTGATTTTCCGGCACTTCATCGAACGTCGAGGCGATAACTTCACCTTTCACCGAGCGTTGCATGTCCGTAACTTCTTCAGGGCGCTCATCGATCAGCAACACGAACAGATCGACCGTCGGATAATTCGTCGATATGCTGTTAGCGATTTCTTTGAGTAAAAGTGTTTTGCCTGCTTTCGGTGGTGCGACGATCAGTCCACGTTGACCAAGACCAACGGGGCAAAGCAGATCCATAATCCTTGTGGCAAAATGTTTTGGGCCGGTTTCTAAGACGAGCTTCGTTTGAGGAAATAACGGTGTAAGTGCGGGGAAATGCAACCGTTCTGCTGCAGTATCAGGATTCGTACCATTGACCGCTTCGACTTGTAACAGTCCAAAGAATCGTTCATTGTCTTTTGGCGGTCTTACTTTCCCTGAGATAAGATCACCTGCGCGAAGATCAAAGCGACGAATTTGTGAAGCGGCGACATAGATGTCTTCCGCACTTGGCAGATAACCGATCGGTCGAAGAAAGCCGTAACCTTCTGGCATAACATCGAGAACACCTTCGGCAAAAATCAAGCCATCTTTCTCTGCCTGTGCACGCAACACGGCAAAAATAAGCTCCTTCTTCTTCATGCTCGCGTAATAAGGAATTTGATATTCCTTCGCCAGCTTATAAAGCTCAGTGAGCTTCTTCGTTTCCAGATCCTTAATTTGCAATTGTACCTACCCTCGCGTCATCAGATTCATTGTCAACATTATAGCACGTTAGCCATAGCCTCCATAGTTCAATGAGACTAAGGCAACGTGCCATTTTCATTCCTGGATATTGCCTTTTTTATGAAAAACGAAAAGTTGAAGATTGTAAGCGTCGACGGATCTCCGCGATCACTTCTTTCTCCCTTTCTACGCCATCACCTTCAAACGTGACACTCCAGCGCACATAGGCGCCTGCATCATCCCAAGGAACCGTTGAGATCTGCTTTTCTGTGATCAACCACTGCGAGAATTCCTCGGCGTTGGCGAAAGTTGGACCACCTTCAACCGCCACCGGCGCAGGTGAATACAGATAAAACGATCCTTTTGGTTTTTGTACGGCAAAACCTGACTCTTGTAGCGTCGCAACGAGCAAGTCATGACGTCGCGAGTATTTTTTGGCGATTTCTTCGGTGATTTGCGGGTGATCGAGCGCGTAAGCTGCCGCTTTTTGAATCGCGATAAATTGTCCCGAATCATTATGATCCTTAACGTTCGCAAAGCCTTTGACCACAAGCGGATTGCCAGCGACAAACGCCATGCGCCATCCGGTCATATTATATGCCTTTGATAAGGAAAAAATCTCGACACCCACTTCTTTTGCCCCCGCAACCGAAAGAAAGGAAAGTGGCTTATGTCCATCAAACATCAACGCATTGTACGCTGAATCATGCACGACAATGATCTCATGACGTTTAGCAAAGGCAATCACTTCTTCAAAAAACGCTTCTGTCGCCGATGCACCCGTCGGGTTATTCGGATAATTCAAATACAGCAATTTCGCACGCTTACAGATGTCTTTCGGAATCTGATCAAGACGTGGAAGAAAATCATTCTCTTTGGTGAGAGGTAACGTGAATACCTCGCCACCGAGAAATTTCGTATGCGTACCCATCACGGGGTAGTTCGGTACAGGCATGATCGTTACATCGCCAGGATTGATAAAAACCGACGGTAGCATCGCCAAAGCTGGTTTGGAGCCGATCGCATGATTGATCTCCGTCACCGGATCGATATCCGTCACGCCAAATACTTCGTGCAAATAACGTGCCGCCGCTTCTTTAAACTCGGTGATCCCGTTGTCTGCATAAAAGCGATTTTCGCGCTTAGCCGCTTCTTTGGCGAGCACGGCTACGATCTCATCATGGGCTCGATCATCCGGTTCACCGACACCCATATCGATCAGTTCTACCTCAGGATGGGCTGCTTTAGCTGCCGCCTTTGCCCGTTTGATCTTTTCAAACTTATAGATCGCTGTATCTTTACCGAAGGATGCGCCACCGAGACGATCCGCAAACAATTGCTGTATATAGTGTTCCGCCACCGATTACCCTCTCCTTATTCTCTCGTTTAGTAGCGACCCGCGCTGCCAAACAAACGAATTTTGGCGCGTACCGCTTCTTTAATCGCTTCACGACCAGGACCGAGATATTTACGAGGATCATACACTTCTTTATTTTTATCAAAAATCGCGCGAATCGTATCGGTGAATGCCGACTGATTCTCTGTATTGACATTGATTTTGCTTACGCCAAGTTCGATCGCTTTGCGGATATCTTCGTCAGGGATGCCTGTCCCACCATGCAAAACCAAAGGCACATCGACCGCTTTACGCACTTCTTGCAAGCGATCAAAGGCGAGTTCTGGTTTGCCGACATAGTGACCATGTGCTGAACCGATCGCCGGCGCGAGCGCATCAATGCCTGTCGCCTGCACAAATTCCACCGCTTCTTCCGGTTTGACGAGCGCTGCTTCACGCGCATCGACGGTCAGATCATCTTCGACACCGCCGATACGGCCAAGTTCCCCTTCGACATGAACGCCAAGCGCATGGCAAGCTTCGACGACTTTTTTGGTGAGCGCTTTATTTTCTTCAAAAGGATGATGGGATCCATCGATCATGATCGAAGTCCAACCATGGCGAAGGCATTTCATCACCATATCAAAAGAGCCACCATGATCAAGATGCAAAATCACAGGTACCCGCGACATCGATGCAGCAACTTGCGCTAAGGCAGCCGTGTATTCCATCCCCATGTATTTGATTGCGCCTTCGGAAGCACCAAGAATAACCGGCGCTCCTTCTTCGTTCGCCACTTCGACGATCGCTTGCGTGAATTCGAGGTTATTGATATTGAATTGTCCGACGGCATAG
>JABEUY010000006.1 GCA_013044175.1 Bacilli bacterium | reverse complement strand
TCCAAGTGGAGGTGTAGGGATGATTCCTTATAGTTTTCTCACTCACTTAGAATGTTCAAAATGTGGAAAGCGTTATGAAGCTGATGTGATTCAACAAACATGTCATCACTGTCATACACCGCTTCTTGCTCGTTATGATTTGGAAGCGATGAAAGGTGTTATCACGAAAGAAGAATGGGAAAAACGGCCACAAAATTTCTGGCGATATCATGAATTGTTACCTTTACGTGACCCATCCTTTAAAGTATCGATGAATGAGCCAATGTCTCCGATCGTGACACTTCCTCGTACGGCAGAAACGATCGGTATGAAGCAACTTCTCGCCAAAGATGAAGGGGTTTTACCTTCTGGATCCTTTAAAGCGCGTGGTGCTTCCATCGGGATTTCGCGTGCCAAAGAACTCGGTGTCACCAAACTTGGCATTCCTACCAACGGCAATGCGGGTGCTGCTTGGGCGCTGTACTCAGCGCGTGCCGGTATTGAGGCAACCGTAATTATGCCGAAAGACGCACCTCTTGCTCCGCAAAAAGAATGTGTCGTCGCTGGCGCTAACGTTTACTTAATCGATGGTACGATCGGTGATGCCGGTAATATCATTCATCAAAAAGCGCGTGAAGAAGGACTTTATGACGTATCCACGCTTCTAGAACCGTATCGTCTTGAAGGTAAAAAGACGATGGGCTTTGAGATCGCTGAACAGTTTGGCTGGTCTGTACCTGATGTGATCGTATATCCAACAGGTGGTGGCGCTGGCGTCATCGGTATCTATAAAGCGCTAACGGAACTTCAAGCATTAGGCTTTATCGGTCCTAAATTACCTCGGATTGCGATCGTGCAAGCTGTCGGTTGCGCACCGCTTGTAAAGGCTTTTGAAGAAGGTAAGGAAGATTCGATCGCTTGGGAAAATCCTCAGACGGTTGCTTTTGGCATGCGAGTACCCAAAGCACTTGGCGACTACATGATTCTTGATGTAATTCGCAAAACAGGTGGTACTGCGATTACCGTTACCGACGAAGAAATCAAAGCACAACGAATGGCTGTCGTAGAACAAGATGGCTTTCATGTCTGCCCAGAAGGCGCTGCTGGCATCGCGGGCGTGAAGAAACTCGTTGCAAGTGGCTGGATCCAACAAGATGAGACGGTGCTTGCGATGAATACGGGTTCTGGACTTAAGTACATCGATCAGATTGTCGGTGTGCCGGCGTTTATGCCGATACCGACATTTTCGTAAAGAATTCATCGGATTTTCAGGGAGACAAACAGGATTTTCACCATCGGTGTGGAACGTAATAGTTATGTAACTTGCAACGAAGAGGATCTGACTACGTTTCGGAGGTCGTTGACGATGGCGTTTGTCGAATTTGAAGAACAGTATAAGACAGGTATTCCGGCGATGGATTCTCAGCATGCACGTTTGATCGATATGATCAATCGCTTGTATGATGCGATGCGTTCGGGTAAGGCATCGACTGCATCGGAAGAGATCTTGCCTGAGTTACTCGACTATGCACATACGCATTTTTCTTCGGAAGAAGCGCTGCTTGAAGAGATGGGGTATCCTGATCTCGAAGATCATAAGCTTGTGCATAAAAAGCTTTTGCAAGAAGCGGTTGATTATAAAACGCAGTTTGAAGCGGGTAAAATCAACGCGTTTTCTTTTTTGAACTTCTTAAAGAATTGGTTGATGACACACATTGCCGATCATGATGTGTCGTATGGTGAATTTAGTCGAACAGGAACTCAAGGTGGCGTGTCAAGAGAACAAGCGGCGACCGCGGTTAACAAAGCGGTTGAAAAGCAAACGCCACGCGTGGCCAATACGGCACCTTCGACAGCCCCAGCAAAATCGGCGTCATCCAATATAGCTGAAAAAACCAGTAAACCACAAGAGGTCGTGCGCAAGGAACCGGTTAGATCGACAGGTACTGCTCCTGCATCGGACACCAAAGTGAATCGTGAGAATATGTCGACCGATCGCTTAAAATGGTTTTTTGACCAAATGATAAGCGTTGTTCCGGATCTTGCCTACGTGGTCATGGTCGATCATGCGGGTATCATTCGTCATCAAAGGATGTCAGTCAGGTTTAAAATGCCCACTGAAATCGGACAATCGATCGAACATGAGCAATTGCGTGAGACGGTGACTGCGAAGGCGTATCGGGAACGTAAACGTTATGCGCAAAATGGTGATCCTAAGTTGTTTGGATTCGAGTACTCCGTGATTTCGACGCCACTTCATGATGAGGACGGATCTTTCGCCGGGGTTATCACTGTGATGGCAGAAGCCACCCATCATGGTGATTTGCGCAAGGGGATCTTAGAAGTGGAATCGAATTTCTCCAATCTCGATACGTTGGCACAAGATCTTGCGAAAGCAGGAACCGAGTCAGCAGAAGTAACCGATCGGATCGCACAACGCTCTCTGCAACTTCGTGCAGAATCGGAAGCGATGAAAAGCATCAATGATCTTATTCGTGAAGTGGCTTCGCAAACGAATTTACTCGGTCTCAATGCCGCGATTGAAGCAGCGCGCGCCGGCGATATGGGTAAAGGCTTCGGTGTTGTTGCCAGTGAAATTCGACGTCTGGCCGACACGGTCAAATCATCGGCTCAAGAGATTGCGATGCGTATCGAATCGACGCAAAGCCAGGTTCGTGAAATCACGGATTTGACGCAAGGTGGAATGGCTGCGAGCGAAGAACAAGCTGCGCAACTTCAAGAATTATCCGCTTCGATCAATACGGTTTATGAAATTCTAAAGAATTTAAAGAATCTCGCGAAGTGAACTCGTACAGCGCAATAAAAAAGAATTGGCTACCAACGACTTTATGACTTGAAATACGACGGTTCGATCGCTATAATAACGAAGTGTTGTGTTTCAAGTGCTTGGAGCTGTGGTGTAGTGGCCTAACATGCCTGCCTGTCACGCAGGAGACCGCGGGTTCGAATCCCGTCAGCTCCGCCAGAATGCGGTGGTTGCGTCTCAGGACGTAATTGCCGCATTGTTTTTATTCCTAGACTAAAGGAGTTTGTTTGCCTTGCAACACATACTCGTAGTGGATGATGAAGAACCGATTGCAGAAATTTTACGGTATCAATTAGAAAAGTCGGGTTATCAGGTAAGCGTCGCGGAAGACGGCGATAAAGCGATACGCTTTGCTGAGGAACATACGATTGATTTGATACTGCTCGATCTGATGCTACCGAAAAAAGATGGCTTTGAAGTTTGCAAAGAAATCAGACAATTTTCTACTGTGCCGATCATTATGCTGACGGCGAGAGATGCTGAACTTGATAAAGTATTAGGTCTTGAACTTGGTGCTGATGACTATGTCACCAAACCGTTTAGTTCTCGAGAACTTCTCGCTCGCGTCAAAGCGAATCTTCGCCGGCAGGCTTTACCGGTTGCTGAAAATGGAGAAGGAGATCGACAAGAGAGATTGATTTCTGGCGATCTCGTGATCGACCTGCAAATGGTACAAGTTTTTCGTAATGAATTGGAGATTCCTCTTACGCATCGTGAATTTGAATTATTACTCTACATGGCGCGTCACCCCGGTGTTGTTTATTCTCGGGAACAATTACTCCAGGATGTTTGGGGCTATGATTATTTCGGCGATGAACGGACGGTGGATGTAACAATTCGACGTCTACGCGAGAAACTAGAAGAAGATCCGAGCAATCCTGTCTATATATTGACAAGACGTGGAGCCGGTTATTTCTTTCGTCGGTCATGATCGCTTCACGACGTGCAAAGCAGTCCTACACAACGCACCATATCGCCGGAAAGAGACTCACGAAGCGTTTTCGAAGTGTGCGCTTTAAAGTGATGGTCGTCTACTTATTGCTGATTCTATTTGCGATGCAACTTGTGGGCGGCTATTTTATTCAATCATTGAATGGTTATTATATCGATAACAATGCGAAAAGCATTTCCCGTGAAGCACAGGTTCTCGCCAATCTCGTCGCAGTACCTGTCAGTAAACAACGCTTTGATCCCCGACATATCAAACCGATTTTGCAAACTTTCTCGCAATTTTCTTCAGCGAGTGTCTATATTCTCGATAAAGATGGTATTGTGCTTGCAACGTCAGCGAATCCTTTTTTACTTGGGCAAAAAAGGGTAGATCCTGAAGTTACCGGTGCTTTAGTGGGTTTGCAGACAAAACAAATCGCAATTGACCCACAGACTGGTAATCGCTATCTTTACCTTGCGATTCCGATTCGGATCGGTGCACAAATTGTAGGGGCGGTTGAATTTGTTTCACCGATGAGTGGCATTTATCAATCGATTTCTTCCATCATCATTATCTTTGCGACAGCTGCACTTTTATCCCTTGTATTATCCGTTATTTTAGCGGGTGTTATCGCAAGAACGATCACAGGTCCGATTACCGATGTGACAAGAACGGCGCGAGCGATGGCTAGCGGTGATTTTGATCAGCAAGTGACAATCTACAGCAATGATGAGATCGGCGAACTAGCTGCGACATTTAATATGCTGACTTCACGCCTTCGTCATGCGATGGAAAATACAGAGCGTGAAAAAGACCGTTTACAAGCCGTGATGACACGAATGAGTGATGGCGTCATTGCGACGAACCCGCATGACGAAATTCTTTTAATCAACCCTGCTGCGATGAAACTTTTAGGTGTTTCTCAACCTTTACAAGGTGTAACACTTTCTCATCTTCTCGGTCAACACTATATACCAGGCAAAATTTATTTTATGGAAAGAGAAAATCGCGTTATCGCAATATCGGTGACAGCACTTCTTTCGGAACGCGCGATGCGAAAGAGAAATCAACTCAAAGACAAAAATGCTACGATCAGTGGCGGTTTTGTCTATGTAATGCGCGATGTGACGGATGAGACACGTCTTGAAGAAGCTAGGCGACGCTTCGTTGCAGATGTTTCTCATGAACTACGAACACCGATTACGATTATTAAAGGTTATATCGAAGCTTTGAAAGAAGGCGCTGTAGAGGATACGGATACAGCCTATCATTTTCTTGATGTAATGGATAAGGAATCGGATCGCATGACGCGTCTGATCGGGAATCTTATGCAATTAATCCGATTTGATGAACATCATGAATGGATTAAGAAGGAACCGATTGCGCTTCGTGACGTTCTCGACAGAATGGAACAACGCTATGCGCTTGTCGCCTTTAAGGCTGGCGTGCAATTTCTGGTTCAGGTGAAAGAAGATAGCATTGTCTACGGTGATCGCGATCGCTTGGAACAAGTTTTGGACAATATTGTTTCTAATGCGTTGAAATATACGAAAACCCATGACAGTATTCGCTTAGTGGCTGACGTAGATCGTTCTACGATGCGCGCGGTTGTCATGGTGACCGATACTGGCTCAGGGATTCCTAAAACCGATCTACCTCATATCTTTGATCGGTTTTATCGAGTGGACAAAGCACGATCGCGCCAATTAGGTGGTACAGGCTTAGGATTGGCCATTGTTCGTGAAATCATCACGGCACATCATGGTGAAGTACATGCGAAAAGCGAAGTCGGTAAAGGGACGACGATTACGATGATTTTGCCATTGTGGACGGAAGAAGGAGACCACCGATGAGAAAGCCGATAAGCGTAAAGCCATTTGTCGACCGTTTCCTTACGTTTATCTTAAGTATCGTTGTGATCATGAGCTTACTTTTATCGGGAATGATATGGGCTGGTACGCCATTTCATATGTCTTCTAATCGATTGGGTTTTTTTACGACGCCGAACTATGGACATACCAGTCCTACGAATGTCGTTTTTCAACCACAATCTATCTATTATTGGACTGGCGATAATCAACTCTATCGTGTGGGTTCTAATCCTTCGTTGAACACGATGGTGATGAACGTGCTTGGTAATGTGCAGATTTTGCCTGGGCATTTTCGTCCTTCAGCTTCGTATCCACAGTTTTTGCTACGTGGCTCGTATGTGCGATTAAATTTCGGTAACTCGATATTGACAAACGCAATGATGGGCATGCTCTTTGCTGCCATTCCCAATAAACTCCCCCCCGTGCTCGACGGTTCTTTGTATCTATCGACAAGGGATCATCATGCGATACTCTCGTACCAAACGACGAAAAAGCGAATATATTCAGCTGATTTACTTGTACCTAAAGGGTTTGCTACGAGTTTGCATCGTCCATCGTTCGCGATACCTTATGTGCAAATACCCTTAGCGCATGGCATGATTAGCCTCCCGTATACGGCGATTACGATGAAATTAGAAGAGCGTTCCATCGTGAAACCGAAAGTTGTTCATCTGCTTAATGCTTATTTTAGTGATCCTTCTTTAGTGCAAACAAAGACGTTCTTACATGGCGTGAAATGGTATACGGATGGATTTCATTCCGTGATCGAACGACAATCACCCTATGGTGAACAGATCACGTATCAATCGCCTTCCGGTTATGTCAGTCATCTTCCTGTGAATGAAGCTGATGCGATCAATACTGCGGTAAATTTCGTTAATGATCATGGAGGCTTTACGGGACAAGTTTCACTCCGTATTATTTCCTCTTTTCAACAGGCGACGCCGATCACCGTCTCGTTGCAACAGGTAATTGACGGCTGGCCTGTCTTTGGTTCGTTTAGTCGTCAACTGGTGACGATTCAAAATAATGCTGTCATCAGTATGCAGACACCGTTATCGTACATGGGATCGATTATCGATGAACAAACGGTAACGATCTTATCGGGAACGAGTTTTTTGCATCATTTAACGAATAAACAACTTGATCAAGTTACGTCGATCGCCATCGGGTATGGAACAAAATTAACGAACTTCGGGACGTTGCAATTGATTCCCGTGTATCAGGTCATGTATGGATCTAACCATGTGGTGTATTATGATGCACGTAATGGTGAGGTATTCAACTACGTTTTGATGTAGCAAGTAGGCGAGGTGAGAATGTGGACTTTACTAAAGTGAAGATGTTATTATTCGCGGTATTTTTATGTCTTGATGCTTTTCTGTTTATCCAGTGGCATATCTTAGAAGCCAATGTATCGGTGTATGCAGAGCCGTTATCGGATCAATATGCGAGTGCACAAAGTGCTCTCGCTAATAGTAATGTGCATGTTCAAGCAGTACTCCCTACTTCTTATCCTGAACAGGCAAGCTTACTCGTGGTACGAGGCGTGAACATTCATAAGACGGTGAAGTTTCCCATTACGCCAGTGTTGTTGTTGTCAGCAAAAAACACAGCGATGAATGCACTTCATACTTTTGTCGTGCGTAAAATTGCCGGGGGAAGCGCTTATAGTTTTCTTGGGTGGACGAGCAATCAGATGAATCGGTCGGGCGTCTTTACCCAACAGACAGGTGGTTTACCGATTTTTAGTGCGCCACTGATCGTTTCGCTCCATGGTCAAGCGGTAACCGGGTATTCGCAAACGTTACTCCGCATCGGCGAGAGTACGAAATGGCAAAAAGCGGTGATCAGTCCGATCAATGCCTTGTTTTCGCTAGCGCAGTATCTTCAGAAGACAAAAATGACCGTAGCGAACGCGATCACGGATATTCGCTTTGGGTATTATTCAGCGACAGAGTTTCCTTCAGGATGGTACCTTGCTCCTGTGTGGCGCGTTCATTCGATTCGAGCGATATTTTATATTAATGCGCTAAATGGAGAAGTGGAAGTGGCGAAAAATGTTGGATAATGACAAATTTCAATTCAGTATACTCGCATCAGGCAGTACTGGTAATGCGGTGTATCTCGAAGCAGGCAAGACACGGCTTCTTATCGATGCTGGCGTGTCTTTAAAGCAACTAAAATTAGCTATGCAAACGATTGATGTAGATCCGTCTTCCTTAACGGCGATGGTCGTGACGCATGAGCATTCCGATCATGTCAAAGGACTAAGGATGGTTGTTAAAAATTGGGGTTTGCCCATTTACACTTCCGAAGGCACGTGGCATCATATTGCTAAGCAGTTTGATCATGAAGAAGTACAAGGACAAGTCGTACGTTCCGCTGCCCCTTTTAGTATTGATCAAGTTGTGATTGAACCCTTTCGGCTCTCTCATGATGCTGAAGAACCCTTAGGTTTTTGCTTCCATTATCATGGTAAAAAACTCGTCGTAGCTACGGATTTAGGCTATGTTGATGATCGAATTCGTTCGGTCTGCCAAGGAGCCGATGCGTTTATTCTTGAAACCAATCATGATGTTGACATGGTTCGCAATGGCCCTTATCCTTGGCATTTAAAAAGAAGAATTCTCGGTGATAAAGGTCATTTAAGCAATGAAACCGCAGCTGAATTTTTGATCGATACGATGAGTGAAGCGACGCATACGGTCTGTATGGCTCATTTGAGTCAAGAAAACAATGCGCCTCGATTGGCAAAACAAGTGTTATATCAGCGACTTTACTCGATGGATCATGAACGAGCAGAACAAATCACATTGGCGCATACGCATGCTAAAGAAGCAACACCACTTTATTCGGTCTAATGCGAAAATCGTCGTGTATCAAGCTTTTCATGATTGGAAATCATGGAAGTCAGGAGGTGCGTGGATGACACCGTATGATGATGGCCATTTTCGTAGTACAAAAAAAATAGTTACTACGCCTCGATCATGGACAGGATGGTTAGGGACAGCCATCGTCGCTGCTGTGGTTGGCGCAGGAGCAACGTGGGTTTTTCTACCTCCCTTAATTTCTTCTGGCATGATTACGCTACCCGTGGCGATGACGACGACGACACCCGTTATGGATCCCATCAAACAACCGCTCCATCTTTCCATGAATGATGCGATCGTGACTGCGGTGAAACAGGCGACGCCTTCTGTTGTGGGAATAATTAATATTCAAAATTCGGCAAATGGCTATGTGGAAACGGGCGTAGGATCTGGCGTGATTTTTGATGCTCGAGGATTTATCGTGACCAATTATCATGTGATTCAAGGAGCTACTCAAGTAGAGATCGTATTACATAATCAAAGTCATGTGTATGCAAGTGTAGTGGGGTACGACGCCTACACAGATTTAGCTGTTTTGAAAATTCCGTCATCTTACATTACGACGAAAGATGTTGCCCAATTTGGTGATTCATCAACACTGCAAGTTGGAGAACCAGCGATTGCGATCGGGAATCCTGCTGGTCTTGACTTTACGGATAGTGTCACTGTTGGTGTGATCAGTGCAACACAACGCACGATGCCTGTACAAGATGAGGCAACTGGACAGGTGATCGGTCAAGAGAATGTTTTACAGACGGATGCAGCGATCAATCCCGGTAACAGCGGCGGTCCTCTGCTTAATATTGCAGGGCAGGTTATCGGGATTAATAGTTCAAAAATCGTTGCCAAAGGGTTTGAGGGTATGGGATTTTCCATTCCAATCAACGAGGTAAGGACGATAACGCGACAAATCATGGTAAGCGGTCAGGCTCAGCATCCGGCGATTGGTATCGAAGGCGAATCGCTTTCGGCGGTCCCACAGCAATACCAACCTGATGTTCCTGTAAAGCAAGGTGTATGGGTGTTTCAAGTCACGGGTGCTTCGGCGAAAAAAGCAGGAATTCGTCATGGTGATGTTATCGTTGCTGTCGATGGTACGCCGATTATGGGCATAACAGATTTGCGTTCGGTATTATGGCAAAATAAACAGCCGGGTCAATGGGTAACCGTCACGTGGTACCGTGGACAGACTAAAATGCAAGGTAAAATTCAACTGGGAGAACTTCCGCCATTGCAAAGTCAAGGAACGACGACGGGTTCTAATCAAAATTCGAGTCCGTATACCTTCTTTGGCGGAGTCCCATTTCCGTGAGTGAAGTCATATGCAAATCGTATTGTTAGTCGTCGGCAAACTTAAAGAGCGCTTTTATCGCGAAGCAGTTGCTGAATACGAAAAGCGCTTAAAAGCCTATGCGACGCTTGTTATTCAAGAAGTAGATGATGAACCCGATCGTATCGGCGAGGAAAAAATCATGTTGGTAGAAGGTCAACGTATCTTGTCACAACTTAAAGAACGTGATTATGTGATCGTTCTGGATCGTCTAGGTAAACAGATGCCATCGCAAGACCTAGCGAAGAAAATCGAGGAATTGGCAAGTTTTCATAGTGGTCGAATCGTTTTTATTATCGGAGGATCGGTTGGATTATCGCAAGCGGTCATCAAGAAGGCGAATTTACTGTTGAGCTTTTCTCAGTTTACTTTTCCGCATCAACTGATGCGCGTTATTTTGATCGAGCAAATCTATCGTGCTTTTCGTATCAATACAGGAGCAAGTTATCATAAATAAGTTTTGACCTATCAAATAAAACGCCTTTTGCAACGATGTCGCAGAAGGCGTTTTATGATCGATCATTAGGCTTTCTCCGATTTGCGCTGACGTACAAAGTAGGCGACAGCACCGACACCGAGTAGGCCAAAGAGGGGAACGGCACCAGCATAGGGGAATTCGGGAAGTAACCCTGCTGGCACTGAAGAATACTCGAATTGAGTAATCGGTGTAAGGCTACTACTATAGGTGAGTTCCGAATCAATGACATAGTCATAGTTTTGTTCAGCGACTTTAAAGATTTGATTTTGATTTCCTAAGTTCGGAACAGTGAATGTATAATCTGCAAATTCAACATGGCCTTGTTGGCTATGTACTTCTGTCCCTGAAACCATAGTCGCTGTCGCGGTTTTGTAGATTCCATTTGCCTCAAAGTAGATATCGGTCGATTGTTTCAATCGGAAATATGGATCCCATACTTTGTGCATGGAGATTTCAATCGTTTGACCTTGTGACCATGTGGGAGGCGTTGTTGTATCAGCAAAAGTCGGAGTGGCGATGGTGGCAGTCATGACCAATGTCGATAATGCAATTACAGATTTTTTTACCCATGTCTTCATGGTATTCTCTCCTTTTAAAGTATCAGTATGCGGAAACTTATGTCGGACTAAGGATAGCATGATAAATTGTTAAATTACTATAGGTGTGAAATTAAGAAAATTTTATACGAAGGATGCAGATAACAAGCATCCTTCGCGAGAGGCGGTTATATTTTTTATCGATCATTAGGCTTTTGCTACTTGGCGTTGACGAACGTAGTAGGCGACAGCACCGACACCGAGTAGGCCAACGAGGGGAACGGCACCAGCATAGGGGAATTCGGGAAGTAACCCTGCTGTAGCTGGAACGTAATTGATTTGGCTAAGGGATACTGGAGTATCATCGGCGTTAAGATTAGCATTCATAGAATAGCCGTAGTTCTGCTCCTGAAGTGAAAATTGGGCATCTGAACTGCCCAAATTAGGTACGGTCAACGTGTAATCGGCAAAGTCCTGACCAAAAACTATCTTTTCCGTTTTGGGTACGATCGTTGCTTTCGCGGTATAATAGCCACCTTGATTGTTTGAAAATTCGATGGTCGTCGTCGTGGCAAGGGATGACGATGATGGACCGAACGGGTTAAAGGGAGTATGCATAGAAAACTCAACTTGTTGACCTTGTGTCCAAGTGATGGAATCAGCAAAGGCGGGTGTGGCAAGCGTTCCAACAACCGTCAATGTCGATGCGACGATAATAGCTTGACGTAACCATGAAAACATAGTATCTCTCCTTTAAAGTAAATGTATCGATGATCTCATTAGTATCTCGTATAAAGAATAGCACGTTGAAAAGTTAAGTCGCTATGAAAATAGGTTTAAGAAAATTTTATACGAAGGATGCTCATCACAAGCATCCTTCGACGTAGCATGATCAACCTTCAGAAGGTAGGGGCGTTGTTGATGGCGTTTCAAGACCACTTTCTTTGAAGTATTCTTCGCCTTTGAGTTTCACTTCAGGTAAGAAGAAAGTGCCAATCAAACTGAGAATCGCGAAGACGAGCCCAACTTCAAACAGATGGGAGATGCCGTAGGTCAACGAGATTTTGACGGCGCTCATCAGTTGTTCAAACATGTGCTGTCCAGCTTGACCAAAAGCTTGAAATTGCTTGGCAATCGCTTGTTGTGCTTGAGCCGTTAATAACGATTGCGGGCTGACGCCAGCGAGTTTGCCTTTCATCTGTGAGAGTGAAGCAGGAAGAGTAGCGCTTAATTTCTTAGCAAAAGCATCATTTAAGATTGAGCCAAAAATCGGTGAAGCGATCACACCGCCAAGGGAACTGACGAATTGTTGGGTAGAGTTAACTGTGCCCATCATCGCGTAAGGGAAGGCGTTTTGAACGACCATGTTGAGCAGTGGCATTAAGGAACCGATGCCAAGACCTAACACGATCATGTTGACGACGACCGTCATCCACGTGGTATTTACGTTCATCTGATTAAGCAAGAAGGAGTCGACGACGATGATGGCACCACTGATCCAAGCGAGATAACGATATTTTCCCGATTTGGACATTACTTGTCCGGAAACCATACTTCCCGCAATGAATCCGATCATCATCGGTGTCATGACCCAGCCACTACTTTGTGCATTGAGACCAAGGACACCTTGCACATAGATCGGTAAAAACATTAAACTACCAAACATCGTCATCGAGACGAGGATGCCAAGGATCAACGACATGGAGAAGATGCGGTTTTTAAATAAATTCGGTGCGATCAGCGGATCGGCTGCACGACGTTCCCATAAAAGAAACAAGACGATCAACACGAGGCCACCTGCAAACAAAGCTATTTCCACCGGTGAATTCCACGCATATTGGTTTCCTGCGTACGTAAAACCGAGTAAGATCGGAATCAAACCGATGACGAGAAGGAAGGTACCAAACCAGTCGACTTTGACGCGATGTTCGGCACGAACGGTCGGCAAGGTGAAGTAAACGCCAAGAATCGCAAGCACAGCGAAAGGTAAATTGATATAAAACACCCAACGCCACGAGAAAGCGTCGGTGATCCAGCCACCAAGGGCAGGTCCGATGATACTTGATAAACCAAAGACGGCCATCATGACGCCCATCCAGCGACCGCGTTCTTTCGGTGTGAAGATATCGCCGATCGTCGCACGAGGCATGCTCATCATCGCGCCCGCTCCAAGCCCCTGAAACGCGCGAGCGTAGACGAGCTCGATCATCGAATGCGCCTGTCCGGAGATCGCCGATCCGATGCCAAAGAGAATGAGCCCCAAGAGATAAAATGGTTTACGACCAAACACATCAGAAAGTTTGCCAAAGATCGGAATCGTGATCGATGAAGTCATCATGTAAGCGGTAAAGACCCACGCGTAAAGACTAAACCCGTGGAGATCGCCCAGAATCGTTGGCATAGCCGTCGAGACGACCGTTTGATCCATCGAGGAGAAAAACATGGTCAATAAGACGGTAACAAGCGCCCACCATTTGCGAGAACCTGTAATTTGATTCGTGGTTTGAATTCGAGAACGTGCCATACAATCAATCCTTTTCTTCCGGTATAAATGCGGTGATGTCAAGATTTTCTGCCGTGTGAGCCAATCGATCGAGGACAGCAAGAAAAACGGTGCGATCGGTATCAGGTACTTGCAATAGGCAGTGCGTGAGCACTTTTTGACGTATTGACCACAAGTCATTCAGATGGGCGCTACCATTGTCGGTGATTTTAATCCGAACGACGCGACGATCGGACTGGTCGCGGATTCGTTCAACGAACGTATGGGTTTCCAGACGATCCAGCATGGCGGTAATCGCACTGGGTGCAACCTCCATTTTTTCGGCGAGGCGCGAAACGGTGCAAGGTTGTTCATGCATAATCATGTGAAGCATAAACAACTGACCAGGTGTTAGTGTCTGTTGCACACGGTTGATCAGATTGGGACCAACATGGTTCATCAACGTTTTTAAGGATCGGTCGAATCGATCGGCGATTTGGTCAGACGAATCGTTAGTTGGAATCAGTGTGGATCACGCTCCTTACACGACGATAAACTTTCTTTAGAAGAAAGTTTATGTAATAGAATATTTCATGTGATGAATGATTCAAGTATATAATGAACTACGCACCTTGTAAAGAGAGGAAGATACCTATGACGACAAAAAATTTTGTGCATCGACCGCGTCTTGTCATTGCTGGAACAGCCAGCGATGTGGGGAAAACAACCGTGACGCTCGGTATCATGGCGGCTTTTACGCAAATGGGGTTAAGCGTGCAAGGGTTTAAAGTAGGCCCTGATTATATCGATCCCGGCTATCATACGGTGGTGACAGGGAGAACTTCGCGTAATCTGGATACCTGGATGATGACCGCTTCGCAAATGCGAGAAGTATTTTTGCGTAACAGTGAATCGGCAGATCTTTCGATCATCGAAGGTGTTATGGGGTTATACGATGGGAAAGAGCCGACTTCGAATGAAGGTACGACAGCGGAGATTGCGATCGTACTCGATGCACCGGTTGTGCTCGTACTCGACGTATCGAGCATGGCGCGAAGTGCTGCAGCCATTGTACTTGGCTTCATGCACATGGAACCCAAATTGCGTTTGGCGGGTGTGATCGTGAATAAAGTCGGGAGTGTCGGTCATTATCACTTGGTCAAAGCGGCGATCGAACAGGTGTGCGCGATTCCGGTTCTCGGGTATCTTCTACGAGACGATGCTTTGCACTTGGAAGATCGTCATTTGGGCTTGATCCCGGCTTTTGAGCGTCCTTCGATGATGGCGCAGATCGATACGCTCGTGCATCGGATGAATGAATCGGTGACGTATGATGCGCTGCTTACACTCGCCAAACAGGCACCTGCAATGGCGATATCGCCAGATAATTATCGCAAGGTTGAAACAAAGGATTGGATCTGTACGATAGCCGTCGCGAAAGACGTCGCATTTCATTTTTACTATGAAGAAAATTTGGAGTGGCTAACCCATTTTGGCGCGAAGCTTGTTTTTTTCTCCCCTTTAGCGAATGAGCCTGTGCCTAAGGAAGCGGATGGCATCTATCTTGGCGGGGGATTTCCAGAAGTGTTTGCTTCGAAACTTAGTGCCAATGAAAGAACGAAGCAAAGTCTGCGTGAAACGATCGAAAACAAGATACCAACCTACGCGGAATGTGGTGGTTATATGTATCTCTTTGATGCGATTGTTGATCAGGAAGGGCAAGCTCATCCGATGGTCGGCGTACTACATGGAAAGGTGACGATGCAAAAACAACTGGCCGCCCTTGGCTATCGTGAAGTGATGGCGCGTGAGGATTCGATGCTCATGAACAAAGGGGAAATCGCACGCGGTCACGAGTTTCACTATTCAAGGGTAACCCTCGATAACGTGATAGCTTGGCCGTTTGCGTATGAAGCCAAAGGATGGCGCGGCGAACAGCAAGAGGGGTATGCCAAAGATCATCTTATCGCGAGCTATATTCATCTTCATTTTAGTTCGAATCCGACGATCGCAGCGCGCTTTGTTGCGTCCTGTGTCCATGCTAAAAGAACACGCATGGGAATATAAGAAATCGACCGAATCGCACCATGGCAGGATCCGGTCGAAGAAAGAGAAATGGTTATCGCGTTACCGAGGAACGGCGGCGTATGTACAATACGGCACCAAGTCCGAGGACGCCAACAAGAGGTACAGCTCCTGCATAGGGAAACTCAGGGAGCAAGCCTGCAGAAGCGGGAGCGTAGTTGATATCTAGGAATTGAACAAAGGGTGAATCGACGTTCGAATTGACATAGAGTTCAGAAGGAGGATTCGCTGATACACTAAATTGCGCTTTTGAAGTCCCAAGATTCGGTATAGTTACCTCATAATCAGCAAATGGTCGCCCTGAAAAACTCGACGTCGATTGTAACGTAGCATTAACATAGGTTATGGCAGATGTACTATTGAAAATATCGAGCGTAAGCGTATGAGGAAAGGTTTCGCCAGGGTAGGCGTGCTGGACACCAAAATCGATGACTGCCCCTTCCTTCCAAGTAGGCGTTTGAATCACGTTAGCCAAAGAAGGCGTGGCCATTATAGCAACGGAAGCCACAGTTGATACGGCAATAAGGGATTGGGTTACCCATTTTTTCATAGATACAACGCTCCTATCGATTAATTCGATGATGAATTTCATTATTTTCAGCATAGCATGATAAAAGATAGAGCAAGTAATGGGTGATCCTTAAAAAAACTTTAGGTTTGAGAAGTAATATCCGATGAGCACCTCGTTTTTGCACGTACAAGTCAAATCGCTATAATAAGATAGACTGAAAGTTCAAGGGGGAATATTCGTGCCAACACAGGAACAATTAAAGGAATATGCAAATGTCTTATTGACAATCGGACTTAATGTGCAAAAGGGTCAACCTGTCGCGATTGGTTCGCCGATTGAAGCGGCTGACTTTGTCCATATCCTCACGGAACAAGCGTATGAAATCGGTGCGTCGACTGTACATATCGAATGGGCGGATCCGCTCATTAAAAGAATCCGCATGGAAAAAGAAGAGGAACAATACCTCGAACAGGTACCGCCATGGTCGATGCAACGTATGCAAGAATTGATCGACCAAAATGCAGCTTTTCTGATGATTGCGGCAGAAGATCCGGATTTGCTCGCAGGTATTGATCAGCGTCGTATCGGCATCGCCGATAAAGCTTTTCAAACTGCCTATAAACCGATTCGCCAAAATTTCATGGAAGATCGAGTGACGTGGTTGGTCTGTTCGTTACCAACAAAAGCTTGGGCGCAAAAGATCTATCCGAACGTTGCAGCTAATGAGGCGGTTGCAAAACTTTGGGAAGCGATGCTGACGATTATGCGCATCGATCAAGAAAATCCAGTGCAAGCGTGGCGTGACCATCTCGCTCGTCTTGAACATCGTGCTACGTTCTTAAATGAAAAGCGTGTCAAGAAATTGCAGTATCGTGCAACGGGCACTGATCTGACGATTGAACTTCCTGATGGGCATATCTGGATGGCGGCAGGTTCGCAAAATGCAAAAGGAGCACATTTCGTTGCGAATTTGCCAACGGAAGAAGTGTACACGTTACCCAAACGTGATGGTATCGATGGTACGGTGAGAAGTACAAAACCGCTCGTCTACAATGGAATTGTTATCGAAGGTATCGAATTGACATTTGAACGTGGTCGTATCGTCAACTATCAAGCTTCGGCCGGGTATGAAGCGCTCAAAGAACTAATCGAAACGGATGAAGGTTCGCATTTTCTCGGTGAAGTCGCGCTCGTGCCTGTCAATTCACCGATTGCAGAATCGAACACACTTTTTTATAACACGTTGTTTGATGAAAATGCATCGTGTCACCTTGCGATCGGTCAAGCGTATCCAACCTGCTTGCAAGGCGGTGTGGCGATGAGCGCCGAGGAGCGATTGGCTGCCGGTGCGAACGATAGCATTACTCATGAAGATTTCATGGTGGGCTCGGATGACATGGATATCGACGGTATCTTGGCGGATGGGTCGGTGCTTCCGATTTTTCGTCAAGGGAAGTTTGTGATCTAAAGTTTCTTCTTGCTTGTTGAGGTGGCATTGCGTCACCTCTTTTTTTCTAGATAAAAATAAGCAGAAATGATGTGACCATCTTGCGTCGTCTTGAAGAAACTAAATTTCTCGTGATCGACACGGAGACCACGGGTGTACAACCAGAAACCGATCGCGTCGTTGAGGTTGCTGCTGTCGCTGTGAAGGGGAATCGACTCAAAGTCGCCTTTCATTCGTTGATCGATCCTTTAATGCCGATTCCCCCAGAGGCGTCAGGCGTGCATGGCATCGCGGATTGGCATGTCGAAGGGAAACCGACGTTTGAAACTATCTGGCCAAATTTGCAAGCGTTGATTGATCGCGCGGATGTGCTGGTTGCGCACAATGCGCCATTTGATCGCGCGTTTTTACCCCCCACAGAGAAACCGTGGTTGGACACACTACGACTCTCTCGCCATTTGTGGCCCAAAGCCCCCAATCACCAAAATCAGACGTTGCGATATTATTGTAAATTGCGGCTAGAAGGGTTAGCGCATAGCGCGGATGGTGACGCGATGGTGACAGCGCATCTCCTGATCTTGCTTTTACGAACATACACTAAGCTTGGGCTGTCCGAAACGCTCGCCGACTTACTCGCCTTTAGCGAATCGCCCATTATGGTTAAGAAGATGCCTTTTGGCAAGCATGCGGGTACAGCGTTAGAAGACCTACCGCCTGATTATGTCGAGTGGCTACTTCGTGAAGGGCGCGACTTGGATCGTGATTTGCGTCATAGTTTACAAACGTTATTTTGCTCCTGACCATCTGCGTAAAGATCAGGATGGTTTACTTCATCGAGGTGGTGGAAACCTCGATCATCTTAGTAACGCGATGACGAGGCTATAGCTGTTAAGGCATTAAATGGGGTGATCATCGCCGTATCCGATGGAGCCTGTTCATGATCGAGAATCATTTCCACATGATATTTAGGTCGGTGCTTGGCTTCTTGATAGATTCTACCGATATATTCGCCAAGCAACCCTAACGCGAGCAGGGCAACCACGACGCAGAGCGATCGAGTAATACATAAGACCACAAAATCGTGACGAGAATCGTTGCGATGACGCCTAAAAGTGCACTTTTTTGTTGTCGGTTACGCCAGAGAATCTCTGCACCGATCCCGACTAAGGCACCGATGGATGGAGCGAGGCAACGGTGTAATACGTGTGGATGATGCCACCACCACCAGGTCAGTGGCAAGCTCCCACTTCTAAGCAAAGCTTAAGTGGGAGTAGTTGACAAGATAGCTATTTACCACACTGATGGCATAAGAAACCGTCTGAGCGAGAAAAACACTCGTATGACCATACGTCGTCATCGCAATAAAAAGAAAAAAATCGATGGCCGTGTTGAGTAGGCCGACAAGACTAAATCGAATCGATTGGCGTATAGTTTGCTTGGTGGAAGAGTTCGAATCGATACGATCCGTCCCCCTTTGCTTTGGTGTTGAAGACAGCGTATACCATCAAAATGAACGCAATATGAACACGAACACAGTAAGATAGGGGTCAAGGAAGGCTACAAGATGGTGAGGGGATTTGCATGTTGATCGAGCAAGTGAGTCACGAACAGAGGATTCATGGTACCACGCTGTTTCCTTTGGCTGTCTATCCTGTTGTACTAACGCCCGGGCCGCGCCAAGAATTTGTGAATATTCACTGGCATGAGGAAGTGGAGTTTGTACTTGTGACGAAAGGGAAGGTCATGGTACAAGTTGGCGCACAGCTATTTTCTGTAATAGAAGGTGAAGGTGTCTTTATCCATAGTGAATTGCCTCATGCTTTAATGGCACCGGAAGAAGGTGGGGAAAGTGAATTTACGGCGATCGTCTTTGATATGAAATTGCTCAGTTCCTCGATGTACGATTTGGCGACTTCGCGATATGTCAATCCTTTGTTTGAACATAAGTTATATATCCCAACTTATTTATCTAATCAGACAATTTGGGAAACGAAAATATTATCATATATAAGCGAAATTATAACCTCGTATCTTGATCAGCAGTCAGGTTATGAGATCGCGATTAAAGGTTATATTTATCTCATCATGGCTGTTTTGGCCAAGTACGATGCTTTTATGCAAAATAGTGAAATGTCTAGGGAAGACAATCTGAAATTACAACAATTAAAACGAGTCCTTTCCTATATTGACGAACACATGAAAAACAAAATTACATTGGAGGATTTGGCAGAGCTCTTGCCGATGAGTAGGGGGCATTTCTGTCGCTTTTTTAAACAGATGACGCAAAAACGGCCTATGCAATATATCATCGATCTACGTATCAATCGCGCGGCTAAACTCTTACGTGAAACGGATTGGTCAATCCTTGAAATTGGACTTGAAGTAGGATTTGAAGATCTAAGCTATTTTATTAAAACATTTCGTGAAAGTAAAAACTGCACACCGAAACAATTTCGAACTTTGTTGTAAGATCAATATTTTTATAGTTTACGTGAACATTGTAATAGAATTGTCATCTTTGAACTCGTACAATGACTTCATCGACAAAGGGAGGTCATACGATGAAATCTTTGAAACGTGTAACGAGTACGATGATGACGCTTTCACTACTTGTTCCCACCATGTTAAGTACGTACCATGTTGCAAGCGCTAACAGCGTTACGATCACCTTGTTGCAAAACAAGCCTGAAGTAGTGAACGAGTGGAACACACTCATTAAGAATTTTGAAAAGAGTCACCCTGGTATCACGGTTAAGCAAGTCAATCCTCCTAATATTGACCTCGCTTTACAAGCAGATGTCGCTAAAGGACAGGTTCCGGATCTCGTGGCTATGGGGGATGATGCTACCTACATCTCGATGGCGAAACACGGCATCTTTACAAGTTGGCAAGGTAGAAAGGAATTAAAACTTGTCGCACCGGCTTATGTAAAAATGCTCGAAAATTCAGTAGGTAACCCAACGCCTTATGCGCTGCCCTATACGATCAATGCCGTTCCAGTCCTCTATAATGTCACTTTGATGAAAAAATATCATGTTGCCATTCCGAAAACATGGAATCAACTGATAGCAGATGCGCAAAAGATCAAAAAAGCAGGAGGAACAGCTTTTTATAATGGTTGGAAAGATTCATGGACATTAGCTGTGCCTTGGAATGCTTTGACGACCAATAACGAACCAGCGAATTTTCAACATCTTTTAGTGACGGGTAAAGCGAGTTTCATTAAGTCCGATAAAGTAGCGGCCAGCGATATGATCACCTTAGCGAAATATGGTCAAGCTAATGAATTTGGAACGGACTATAATGATGCGAATTCAGGATTTGCGAACGGTAAGGGCGTTTTTTATCTACAAGGTACTTGGGTACTTCCCGTGCTTCGTGCTGATAATCCTAAGGTGAAGATCGGATCTTTCGTATTCCCCGCTACGAATAATCCTAAGAAAACAAAAATGGTGTCTGGTGTTGATTCCCTACTTGCTGTTACGAATTCTGGTGACACGGCTAAAGAACAAGCAGCACAAACGTTTGTCGATTTTCTTCTTTCGAAAACGAACGGCGGTAACTATGCCAATATTGCGGGTGCGTTTTCTACAGTGAGGGGTGTCAAAGCGAAAGATCCTGCCATTGCTGGACTGCAAACTTACATCGATGCGGGTCGAGTAATCGACTTTGATGACCATTACTATCCTGCGGCGATGGCTGCAGGAAATCAATATGAATCATCGTTACAAGGTTCACTGTCAACGCAACAATCGGTAACTTCGATTTTGAAATCGCTTGATACGATGTACCAATCCGCTATCGCCCATCAATAAAGAAGTAGAAGAAACGGTGGGGTTGTTCCTCCACCGTTTTCTTTTTCGAAGGTAAGGGATAGGAAGGTGTCATTATGAAATTGTTGCGCCGTTACACGATGTATCTACTCATGACTGTCCCCATCGTAGCGTTGTTCTTCTATTTTCATACGTTACCCGCGTTGACAGGTATGTACTATAGTTTTACGAATTGGAGTGGCTTTGGTTCAATCCAATGGGTAGGGTTAAAAAACTTTATCGGTTTGTTTCAAGATCCGCAAGTCATGCATTCCTATCTTTTTACGTTGGAATTTGCGGCGGTCACGACGATTCTCGTCAACGTGATCAGTCTCTTGATCGCACTTGCATTAAATGCAAAAATCTTTCTTTCCAAAACGTTTAAAGCGATTTTTTTCATGCCGTACGTCTTGGGGACATTGGTCGTCTCGTATATTTTTAACTACCTGTTTTCTAATGTTATCCCTACGATCGCGACACAGTTTCATTGGACAGCCTTAACGCAAAATCTTCTAGGCACGCAATATGCTTGGCTAGGTATCGTCATTGTTGCCTGTTGGCAAGGCGCGGCTTTTAACACCATCTTGTATTTAGCTGGGCTACAAACGATTCCCGAAGATGTCTATGAAGCTGCCATGATTGATGGTGCATCGGCATGGCGGAGATTTTGGGGCGTAACCTTCCCGCTCATCGCTCCTTTTTTTACCATCAATATGGTGTTAGCGGCTAAAACCTATCTCCAGGTATTTGACCAAATCGTCGCTTTGACCAATGGTGGACCGGGTAATTTAACGCAATCGGTTTCCTTTTTGATATATACCAATGGATTTAGCGGCGGTGAATTAGCGTATCAATCAGCAAATGCTGTCGTCTTCTTGCTGCTTCTTCTGATTGTGGCGTTGGTTCAGTTGCGGTTTTTGCAACGAAGGGAAGTGCAATTATGATGCGACGTTCAAAAATAAATATCCCTGCGATGATTTTTTTGATCATCGGTGCGATTTTCATTCTATTTCCCTTGTATATGGCGATTATGGTCTCGTTAAAAAATCCGCAGGAACTTGGGCAGTCGATTTTAGGGTGGCCAAGTAAAATATTTTGGTCGAATTTCCCGAATGCCATGGCGGCAACACACTATTGGCAAGCGTTTACGAACAGTTTCATCATCACAGCGTGTGCTGTCATTTTGACCATTTTGACGAATTCGATGGTGGCTTACGCCATTGCCCGCAATATGCACAAACGTTTCTTTCGCTACATCTATTTCTACTTTTTTGCTGCGATGTTTGTTCCCTTCCCGATTATCATGCTACCGCTGGTTCGTCAAATGAGTCATATCGGTTTGGCCAATCAATGGGGTCTCATTATTTTGTACGTTGTTTACGGGATTTCCTTTAACGTCTTTGTCTACGTAGGCTATTTACGATCCATTCCTATGGAATTAGAGGAAGCTGCGTTGGTCGATGGAGCCAGTCGCTGGAGGATTTTTTGGCAGATCATTTTTCCACTTTTGGCACCGATCAACGCTACGATCGGGATCATCACAGCGATCTGGGCGTGGAATGATTTTCTACTACCCCTTGTCATGCTTGGCGATCCAGGGCAATTCACCTTGCCTTTGCAACAGTATGCACTTCAAGGTCAATACAGCACGAATTACAGTGAAGCGTTCGCTTCGTATTTGATGGCGCTTTTGCCGATGCTTCTCATCTATGTGATCGCGCAAAAATGGATCATTAATGGTGTGACAAAAGGCGCTATCAAATAAGAGAGGAAGAGAGATTCATGCGATTTATCAATGGTAATTGGTTAGTTCAAGAAGGGTATCAATTGCATTTTCCTACAGCGATCTATGAGTATGTGATCGAGGAAGATACTTTGACGTTATATGCTCCTTGTAAAAAAATTCATGGTCGTAACGATACCCTAGATGGACCGATGTTGACGATTCAATTATCATCACCCCGCCCCGGAATCCTGCGTGTGCATACCGATCATTTTCAAGGGGCGTGCACTCCACAACCTAATTTCGTCTTGAAGGAAGAAAAAGGATCGGTGACGATTGAAGATCAGTCAACTTCGATTACCTTACAGACGGCGAATCTTACCGCGGTGATCAACAAATTGACTTGGGAAATCGTATATTATGTCGATGATCGTCCCGTTACGGCAACGCGAGAAAAATCCTTAGGCTACGTTCGAGCAGTGACGGGAAAAACGTATATCAAAGAAGAATTGGATCTAGGGGTAGGAGAAGCTGTCTATGGATTAGGCGAGCGTTTTACTTCCTTTGTAAAAAACGGACAATCAATTGACATTTGGAATGAAGATGGCGGTACTTCTACACAACAAGCGTATAAAAGCATTCCATTTTATGTAACAAATCGAGGATATGGTGTCTTTGTCAATCATCCTGAAAAAGTATGCTTCGAGGTGGCTTCTGAACGGGTCTCCAAAGTGCAGTTTAGCGTCGAAGGAGAATCGTTGGAGTACATGATCATCGCAGGACCAGAACCAAAAAAAATCGTGGAGCGTTACACAGCACTGACAGGAAGGCCAACCCTTCCTCCAGCTTGGTCATTTGGTTTATGGCTAACTACTTCGTTCACAACCGATTACAGTGAAGAAACAGTGACGCATTTTGTCGATGGTATGCGCGAGCGTGATATTCCTTTGCATGTTTTTCATTTCGATTGCTTTTGGATGAAAGAATTTGAATGGAGTAATTTTGTTTGGAATGAACGCATCTTTCCTGAGCCTGAAAATATGTTACAGCGATTGCATGAGAAAGGCTTGCTTACGTGTCTTTGGATTAATCCGTATATTGCACAGAAATCACCATTGTTTCAAGAAGGAAAAGAAAAGGGTTTTCTCGTCAAACGAAAAGATGGCTCGATTTGGCAATGGGATCTTTGGCAAGCGGGTATGGGGCTTGTCGATTTTACCCATCCTGGAGCGCGTGATTGGTATACGTCCTATTTACGACGGTTGCTCGCTATGGGTGTCGACAGTTTTAAAACCGATTTTGGCGAAAGAATTCCGGTGGATGTCGTGTACTATGATGGTTCTGATCCTCACAAAATGCATAACTATTATACCTATTTGTACAATAAAACGGTGTTTGACCTTCTTCTAGACGTGAAAGGTGAGCAAGAAGCGATCGTCTTTGCGCGTTCTGCAACGGTTGGTGGACAGCAATTTCCGGTGCATTGGGGTGGAGACAATAGTTCGCAGTATGAATCGATGGCAGAAAGTTTACGAGGTGGCTTGTCGCTAAGCTTGGGTGGATTTGGCTTTTGGAGTCATGATATTGGCGGATTTGAAAACCAAGCAACGCCCGATGTCTATAAAAGATGGATTCCTTTTGGCTTGTTATCGAGCCATAGTCGCTTACATGGCAATTCTTCCTATCGGGTGCCTTGGCTTTTTGACGAGGAAGCGGTTGATGTACTTCGACAATTTGTCCGCTTAAAGTGCAGTCTGATGCCTTATCTTTACGAGAAAGCTTTTGAAGCGTCCACAACCGGTGTCCCGATGATGCGCCCGATGTTTTTAGAATTTCCACAAGAAGTCGGTTGTCAGGGACTTGATCGCCAATTCATGATGGGCGATGCCTTGTTGGTAGCGCCGGTTATGGATCCGCATGGCGAAGTCGACGTCTTCTTTCCTGAAGGTAGATGGACGCATTTTCTCACGAATGAAGTCGTCGAAGGTGGTCGATGGCATCATTTCACCTATGACTACTCGAATCTTGCGCTTTTTGTTCGCGAAGGATCGATGATCGCTGTCGGCAGTCGGGATGATCAACCAGCGTATCAGTATGATGAAAACGTCACGTTACATCTATTTTTGACAGCCAAAGAGGAACAAAGAGAAGTGACGATTCGGTTGCCGAATCATGAAGTGGGGGCAAAGTTCCGTCTCCAATCGCAAAATGGTCATGTTACGATAACGCCGATCATAAGTAAGTTTCCTTATCAGTTGCTCGTGCGTGGGGAAGGCAACCTAACCATTGGCTATGGCGCGACGATGGAAAAACAGGAATTCGGTTATAGGATTACGCCAGAACAGCCCGATCGCCCCGTGATTTTCTCGTATACGTAACTTCGTTACGTTGCTTTATTGTCGATGATCATCGTAAAAAGAGAACTTTGCTGCATTTCACTTTGCACCTCGATCTTCGTTTGATGAAGATCGAGGATTTTTTTGGCGTGGGAAAGCAGTGACCGGGTGTTAGGATCATCATCGACGACGAGAATGCGCACCATGGCGTGTACCTCACTTTCGTCCTACAGATGGTAGTAAGTAAGACTACACATCTTTTATGAACGCAGTATGAAGGGAAAGGTTACCGTACGTGGTCGTTCTTTCATCATCGATAGGACCTTGCTTGGATAAGCCAAAAGCAAAATCATACGTATGACCGTCCTGATCCATGTACGGCGTGATATCGTCTGCGACGTCTTCGTGATGCGCTTCAACCGTATCCATATCATTTGGCATGCGAAAAGGTAGGAGACCAGAAGGTTCTGCAAGCCCCGCGAGCATCATGAGAAGCGCTTGATCTTGCACACCAAAGTGCAATAGGATCGCATCCGCATAAGGTTCGAGTTCGCCAATAACAAAAGGACGATCGGTAAGGATCGACACGATCACAGGTTTATCACCCATACGCTGTTTGGTTTCGAGTACGAGATCGAGATCACTAGCATTGATCGTGTGCACCGTTTTGTTACGATACGATCGGTCATCGCCAGCGAGACTGTTCTCGCGTGCGTGAGTCGCTGTATATGGGCGGTATTGGAGGCTGATCGGAACATACCCATTGCCACCTTGTTTCACTTCGTCGGTATCATAGCCGATGCCTGATTGTGGGCTATCGATCGTGATCAGGGCAACATCCGCCTTTGCGGGATCGTTCGTGATCGTGAAATAACGTGAGACGAGATCAAGATTGATAGGGTACTCTGTTTTTGGCGTAGAAAGGTTGCCAAACCAGTCTTTTTTGGCCGGATAAAAACGTTCTGGTACATAGATAACGGTGGTTGAAGGCA
The DNA here is from genome assembly GCA_013044175.1 of Bacilli bacterium. GTDB lineage: Bacteria > Bacillota > Bacilli > Alicyclobacillales > SLC66 > JABEUY01. Next base: position 1,619 of record JABEUY010000006.1, on the reverse strand, counting down.
ACGGAAGTATCGCATGATGGTTTTTCACCATGACGATCGAACGCAGTTGTGCATCAAAGCCTGCGGCCATAAAGTCGGGATGACCGACGAGCGATGCGGATTGCGCGGGATCGAGATAAGGATTTTCAAAGAGACCGAGACGAAAGAAGTTGAGCAGCAAACGTGTTGCGGAAGCTTCCATTCTTTTGCGCATCCAAGACTCGCCGTGTTCCTCTACGCCGAGTTGATACGCTTCAAGAATCGGTGCGATTTGGTTATTGCCCCCGAACTGATCGACGCCTGCCATCAGCAATTTGTAATGGCGCTGCGCGACGCTCAAGTGTTCGACACCCCAAGGCTTACCATCGATAAAAAAGTCCATTTTTCCGGAAAAGTCGCGCGTAATGCTCCAATCGGTACAGACGACACCATCGTACTGATACGTTGTTCGAAGAATTTCTTGGATCAAATAACGATTATATGAATTTCCGACGTTCTCACCGTTAACAGGATCTTGATCGACAGAGATCGTATAGTAGGGCATGACCGCCGAAGCTTTTCCCGTTTTTCCCCGCAAGGCAAAAGCACCTTGGGTAAAGGGAATAAGGTGATCAGCGAAGCGCTCGCCGGGATAGACGGCATACTTGCCAGCACCATAATGAGCATCGCGACCGGCTTCGCCCGTTCCACCACCAGGCCAGTGCTTGACCATCGCATTGACGCTGTCTAAGCCCCAACCATCGGCGATTTCGCGCTCACCATACGATGTTTGAAATCCATCGATATAAGCGCGAGCGAGATCGGTTGATAGGGCAATACTTTGACCGAATGTACCATTAAAGCGAAACCAGCGCGGTTCCGTGGCGAGATCGATTTGTGGCGACAAGGCCGTGGTGATCCCTAAGGCGCGATATTCTTTCGCCGCGATTTGACCGAAGCGTTCAACGAGCGTTGGGTCGAAAGAAGCGGCGAGACCAAGTGGTTCGGGCCACATGGAGATCGCTCCGCCAGCACCTTCATTAAATTCTTTGCTTGCGTCGATACTATGGCGAGGATCAGAACTTGTGTTGAGCGGTATCCCCATCGGCAAAGCTTCCGCAAACGCCTGGGCTTCGTTATTCCATTTGGCAGCGATTTCAGGACTTTCAACGGAAGTAAGGAGAAAATGACGTACGCCTTCCTCCTTCATAAAAGCTTTTTGTTGATCGGAGAGATCGTACGGATTGGCACCGCTTTCTTCAAACGGTTTGTTGTTATAGGTACTTGAAAAAAAACCGCGACGTTGCGCCGGAATCGCTTGATGAGGGCTATAGATCATCAGACCAGCGATCTGTTCGATCGAAAGTTTCGCGGCGAGATCTTGCGCTCGCGACAAAGGATCCAGACGCCAATCTTTAAACGGTTCGAGTTGACGACTTTGATTGTGATCTTTGAAGTAAAGGCCATCAAGGATAAGAATCTCGACGCCAGAAGACGTCGAGATACCGATCGTAGGTCCTTTGTTATTTTGATAGTAGCGTGGCAAGCTAGCACACCGTTGCAAGAGACTTATAAAACCTTGATGATTTCCGCTCTTTTCCCAATTCAGCGCGTCCGCTTTCGCCTGGGCTACTTGCGTTTGTATGACGCTCCAAGGGCTT
>JABEUY010000074.1 GCA_013044175.1 Bacilli bacterium | reverse complement strand
TCATGAACACGTTTGTTCGGATCAATACCTGTTGTTTTCAAAATTTCATTCGAAGTCGGACGGCCAATACCAAAGATATAGGTTAGCCCGATTTCGATTCGTTTGTCGCGTGGCAAGTCAACGCCTGCGATACGAGCCATTAGGTGCACCTCCTACTTGACGAGATTAAAATCAGCCTTGACGCTGTTTGTGTTTCGGGTTTTCGCAAATCACCATGATGGTTCCCTTGCGGCGAATGACTTTGCATTTTTCACAAATCGGCTTCACCGATGGACGTACCTTCACGGCTTCCACCTCCTTGAACGACCCGCTGGTTATTTGTAGCGGTAGGTGATTCGACCTCTTGTCAAATCATAAGGCGAAAGTTCTACCGTCACCCGATCTCCAGGCAAGATCTTGATGTAATTCATGCGAATCTTTCCGGAAACATGAGCTAAAATTTTGTGACCATTTTCAAGTTCAACTCGAAACATGGCGTTAGGCAAAGGTTCGATGACTTTGCCTTCTACTTCGATGACATCATCCTTGGCCATATCGCGCCTCCTTCATTGTACACCTGTTCATAGCACAGTCATGATGACAGGACCCTCTTCGTGAATCGCTACAGTATGCTCAAAATGGGCACACAGTGAACCATCTTTCGTAACGACAGTCCAATCATCATCTAACGTGACGACGTCGTAGCTACCCACATTCACCATCGGCTCAATCGCCAATGCCATACCTGGGCGCAACCGCAAGCCACGTCCGGCAGGTCCGTAGTTCGGAACTTGGGGCGATTCATGCATATCACGACCGATGCCATGTCCTACATAATCACGAACGATCGAATAGCCTAAAGACTCTGCATAAACCTGAACAGCATGAGAAATGTCAGAGAGCCGGTTGCCAGGTTGTGCTTGGCGAATGCCTTGAAACAAAGATTCTTGCGTCACATCGAGCAATTCTTGGGCTTTTTGCGAAATCGCACCGACTGGATACGTCCACGCCGAGTCACCATGATAGCCTTTGTAATACGCACCGACATCGATCGAAATGATGTCACCTTCGTTCAAAACTCGCTTCGAAGGAATACCATGAACGAGTTCTTCATTAACCGAAGCACAAATCGAAGCGGGAAAATCATTGTACCCTTTAAAAGAAGGAGTAGCACCCGCTTTGCGGATAATCGCTTCTGCGATGCTGTCCAATTCTTTTGTCGTGATACCCGGTGCGACGACACGCGCCATTTCAGCATGAACCATCGCAACAATTCTTCCAGCTTCACGCATGATTTCGAATTCGTGTTTCGACTTGATCGTAATCACGCTTTTGCCTCCGTTAAAGCCCGGTTTATCGCTTGTTTTACCTGTTCAATCGATTGGGTACCGTCGACCGTTCGCAAAATGCCTTGTTGGTCATAATAGGCTACCAATGCTTTTGTTTTTTCAAGATTCTCTTCTAACCTGACGGCAACCGCCTCTGGTGTATCATCTTTGCGTGTGATCAATTCCGCATTGCAGCGATCACATACACCCTCATTGACAGGCGGATTAAGCCTTACATGATAGGATGCACCGCATTGTGAACATACAAGCCTACCCGTAAGTCGTTGCAATAATTCTTCCTTGGGGACCTCTAAGTATAGCACATGAGTCAGCGGCTTGTTAATCTCTTGAAGCATAGCTTCGAGAGCGACTGCCTGCGGTTCTGTCCGCGGGAAGCCATCTAACAAAAAGCCGTTCTTCGTGTCATCTTTAGAGAGTCGATCGCGAACGACTTCGATCGTTAAAGCATCAGGTACGAGCAATCCCTTATCAAGATACTCTGATACACGGGTACCAAGTTCTGATTGTTCTTTGCGTGCTGCGCGAAAGATATCGCCTGTGGCAATATGCGGAATACCAAAAACTTCGGTGATCGAGATCGCTTGCGTTCCTTTTCCTGCACCAGGAAGGCCCAAAAAGACAATCTGCATATTCCACACGACCTTTCATCCAATCAGGGTTATCATCGGATAAACCCTTTATAACTACGGTTCAAACGTTGACCTTCTAATTGGCGAAGCGTATCGAGCGCAACACCGATGACGATCAGTAACGAAGTTCCACTAAAGTAGTAGGACACACCGGTAAGACCAGTCATCCACACAAAAGCTAAAGGCAATACTGCGACTAATCCGAGAAAAACACCACTGACGAGTGACAAACGATTCATCACGCGAACGAGATACTCTTCGGTCGGTTTCCCTGGCCGTACCCCTGTGATGTAACCTGAATTTTTTTGAAGCTGTTCAGCAAGTTGCGATGGATTCAATTGTACAAAGGTATAAAAGAAAGTAAACGCAACGATCAAGAGAAATTCGAGCGCGGCATAAACCCAAGATGTTGGACTAAACGTCGTCGTTACCCAATCTGCAACCGGATTACCGGGAAAGAATTGACCGATGATCGTAGGGAGAAAGAGTAAGGACGATGCAAAGATAACTGGGATCATCCCTGCCGCATTGACTTTTATCGGTAAATGCGAATTTTGCGCTCCATACATCGCATTGCCTAATTGCTTCGCCGTATATTGCACAGGAATCTTACGAACACCTTGTTGTACGAAGATGATAAAAATGATCATCGCGATGATTGCAACAAGGATAATCGCCACTTTAATAATATTCAATAGCAGTGAATTCGGATGCGCCACGAAGATGTTTGAGTAAACAACCGGGATAATCTGCTCCAACTGCGACAGAATACTCACAAAAATGATCACGGATACGCCGTTGCCTACACCTTTATCTGTGATCTGTTCACCCAACCACATTAAAAATGTGGTACCCGCAGTAAGCGTTAAGCCGATAATGATAAACGTAATCAACGAAGGATCCGTGATAAAACCATTACCTAGTTCTCGACTGAAAGAGAAAGTAAGTGCCGCAGATTGGAGTAATCCAAGACCTACAGTAAGATATCGCGTCCACTGTGTGATCTTTGCTTGCCCCTGCTCCCCTTCTTTCGTCCATTCTTCCCACCGTCGAATAACACCCATAGAAAGAAGTTGAACGATAATCGATGCCGTAACATAAGGATAAATACTCATCGACATGATCGAGAATTTCGTTAACGCCCCACCTGAAAAAGTGTTCAGTAAGCCGACAAAAGCATTTTTCGCAGCGAGTCCTTGCAACATCGTCGCATTGACGCCAGGTACAGGAATGACGACGCCGATACGGTATATCGCGAGAATCATCAACGTAAATAACAATCGTTTACGTAAATCTTTCGCTTTCCAGACCCCGCCAAGCGTGTGAAGCATCAGATCACCTCAACACTGCCGCCTGCGGCTGCGATTTTTTCAGCCGCTGTACCCGAAAACGCATGAGCACGAACAGTCAGTGCGACTTGAAGATCTCCCTCACCAAGAATCTTAACGCCATCTCGTAAGGCACGAACAATGCGTTTTTCCATCAATAATTCTGGGGTTACGACAGTGCCGGCTTCGAAGACGTTTAATTGCGTCATATTGACAATACTAAATTCTTTCTTAAACGGTGCATTGCTGAAACCACGCTTTGGTAAACGACGGAAAAGTGGCATTTGTCCACCTTCAAAGCCTGGTCGAACGCCACCGCCCGAACGCGCCCATTGCCCTTTATGACCGCGTGTTGACGTTTTACCCATGCCAGAACCAATACCTCGGCCGATACGTTTCTTGCTATGGCGCGAGCCTGGGGTGGGTTTTAATTCATGCAGGTTCATTTCATTTTCCCTCCCGACCGCTTACGCGTCGATTTCTTTGCATTCAACCATGTGATTGATTTTAGCAATCATGCCACGTACAACTGGCGAGTCTTCACGGGTAACCGTTTGACGAATCTTTCGTAACCCAAGTGATTGCACGGTTGCACGTTGCGATTCTGTGCGACCAATAAGGCTACGCACTAATGTGATTTGCAAACGTTTCACAGTGTTTTACCTCCTAGCCGCGAATTTCACTGACGGTTTTACCACGCATTTTCGCCACATCTTCAGGGCGTTTCAGGTCTTGCAGACCTTTAAGCGTCGCATGAACCATGTTAATAGCATTCGAGGAACCTAATGATTTGGTTACGATATCTTTGATACCTGCGAGTTCGAGCACCGCACGAACTGGACCACCCGCAATAACACCTGTACCTTCACGGGCAGGTTTGATCAAGACGCGACCTGCACCAAAGCGGCCGATGATGTCATGAGGAACCGTTACGCCTTGCATAGGGACATTGATCAGGTTTTTCTTAGCATCGGCTACACCTTTACGTACAGCTTCTTGGACTTCAGAAGCCTTGCCAAGGCCAGCTCCGACATGCCCTTGACCGTCGCCGACGACGACAAGTGCGCTGAAGCTAAAGCGACGACCACCTTTGACGACTTTTGCTACGCGGTTAATTGAGACAACACGCTCATTGAGTTCAAGACCATTTGGATCTACACGCACGTTACTTTTCCCTCCCTTACGTAAAAATTAGAAGTTAAGTCCAGCTTCACGAGCCGCATCCGCAAGCGCTTGAATACGTCCGTGATAGAGATATCCTCCGCGATCAAAAACAACAGCTTCAATGCCTTTAGCTTTTGCGCGTTCGGCAACGAGTTTACCAATCGCAATCGCTGCATCCACAGTATTACCATGCTCGACGACTTCACGAACAGATTTTTCAACCGTGGAAGCTGCAACGATGGTAGTTGATGCTGTATCATCGATCACTTGAGCATAGATGTGTTTACCAGAGCGAAACACATTGAGACGCGGCCGTTGCGCCGTTCCGGAAAGGCGTTTACGAATTCGGCCATGACGACGCGCGCGCGCTGCTTCCTTATCACCTTTGCTAATCATAATCTCACTTCCTTGCCAGCTTATTTCTTACCAGTCTTACCGACTTTACGACGAACAACTTCGTTTTCATAACGAATACCTTTACCTTTGTAAGGTTCAGGACGACGAATATCACGTATTTTTGCAGCAAAAGTACCAACGAGTTCTTTATCGATACCTTTGATGATTACGCGTGTATTCATAGGCACTTCAAGTTCTAAGCCAGCATCGGGCACGATTTCGACGGGATGAGAAAATCCGAGTGCTAACGTTACATTGCTACCCGCTTTCGTAGCACGATAACCAACACCTACGAGATCGAGAACTTTTTGATATCCATTCGTTACACCTTCAACCATATTGGCGACAACACTACGCGTTGTGCCATGTAGACTTCGGTGCAATTTCGAATCGGATGGCCGTTCAATCACCAATTGACCTTCTTCGGTTTTAATGATCATATCCGGATGAAGATCACGGGTAAGAGTTCCTTTCGGACCTTTTACGGTGATGTTGGCTCCGTCTAACTTCACTTCAACGCCTGCGGGAACCGCAATCGGCTTTTTTCCAATACGGGACACGTCTACACCTCCTTAAATCCGGTTGGTCATTACCAAACGTAACAGATAACTTCGCCGCCAACTTTATTCTGGCGAGCTTTACGATCAGTCATCAGACCATGGGATGTCGATACGATAGCGATTCCTAAACCACCGAGCACACGTGGAAGTTCTTCTGCTGAAGCATACACGCGAAGTCCTGGTTTACTAATGCGCTTAAGACCTGTGATGATACGTTGATTGTTTTGGCCGTATTTGAGGTGAACACGAATCGTTCCTTGTTTGTTATCAGGAATGAATTCTGCGTCACGAATGTAGCCTTCTTCTTTTAAAATCTCTGCAATAGCCCGTTTGATGTTCGAACCCGGGATATCAACTTTCTCATGCCCAACCATATTACCGTTGCGAATCCGCGTCAGCATATCCGCGATTGGATCTGACATTGCCACTCGAACCAACCTCCTTCCTTCGCCCTTACCAACTAGCTTTCTTCACACCTGGCAACTGGCCCAGATGTGCCAAATCACGAAAGCAAATCCGACAAATACCGAACTTGCGCAATACCGAGTGCGGTCTACCGCAACGTTTGCAACGCGTGTAAGCTTGCGTACTGAACTTTGCTTTGCGCGAGGCTTTAATTATCATCGACTTCTTGGCCACGACAGTACCTCCCCTTACTTAGGATTGACGAAATGGCATGCCGAGTTCTGTTAAGAGCGCACGCGCTTCTTCATCGGTGCTTGCCGTTGTTACGATCACAACATCCATACCGCGTACTTTATCGATTTTATCGTATTCGATTTCCGGGAAGATCAATTGTTCCCGTAAGCCGAGCGTGTAGTTTCCACGACCATCGAACGCTTTGGAAGATACGCCACGAAAGTCACGAACACGTGGAAGTGCGATATTGAATAATTTGTCGAGGAAAAAATACATGCGTTCGCCACGAAGCGTAACTTTAGCACCGATTTTTTGACCTTGACGCAGTTTAAAACCTGCGATTGATTTCTTTGCTCGAGTTACTACCGGTTTTTGACCAGCGATAATCGTAAGGTCACCAAGAGCATTGTCAAGAACTTTCTCGTTTTGAGCAGCTTCGCCAACACCCATGTTGATGATGACTTTTTCGATGCGAGGAACTTGCATCACGCTGCTGTACGAGAACTTTTTCATCAGGTTAGGAACAGCTTGTGCCTGATAGAACTCACGTAATCTAGCCATTGTTAACACCTCTCTTCGACCTGGTTACTTGTCGAGTACTTCGCCAGATTTTTTTGCCACGCGAACTTTGGTACCATCAGCTAAAAATTGATAACCGATACGGGTAGGTCCGCCTGTTTTTGGATCGACGATCGCGACATTCGAAATGTGAAGCGGAGCTTCACGTTCGATAATTCCGCCTTCAGGATTGCCCATGCTTGGTTTCGTGTGACGTTTAATCATATTGACGCCTTCGACGACCACGCGTTGTTTCTTCGGAAATACAGCAAGGACTACGCCTTTTTTGTCACGGTCTTTACCGGCCGTTACGATTACACGATCGCCCTTTTTGATTTTGCAACTTACTTGCGCCATCACCATCAGCCCTCCTTATCCAAAAAATGATTACAGAACTTCAGGCGCGAGTGAGACGATTTTCATGAAATCTCGGTCACGAAGTTCACGCGCTACAGGTCCAAAAATCCGGGTACCACGAGGGCTTTTATCTTCACGAATGATTACTGCAGCATTTTCATCAAAACGGATATAGGATCCGTCAACACGTCGCACGCCACGACGGGTACGAACGATAACTGCTTTTACGACATCACCTTTTTTGACAACGCCACCTGGTGTTGCACTTTTGACTGATGCCACAATGATATCGCCAATATTAGCTGTACGACGATTTGATCCACCTAACACACGAAAGCACATGATTTCCTTAGCGCCTGAGTTGTCAGCGACAACCAGTCGGGTTTGTGGTTGAATCACGCTCGTATCCTCCCTTCCATCAAAACCATGTTAACTCTTAGAGAATGACAGCTTTTTCGACGATTTCGAGCAAGCGCCAATTTTTGTCCTTACTGATCGGACGCGTTTCCATGATGCGAACAACATCGCCAATTTTAGCTGAATTGGTTTCATCATGCACTTTATATTTCTTGCTTCGTTTTACGCGTTTTCCATACAAAGGATGTTGGATGGTCGTCTCGACAGATACGACGATCGTTTTTTCCATCTTATCACTAACGACAGTGCCAACGCGCACTTTCCGTTCATTACGTGCCTCTGTCAATGCCATTGCCTCCTTCCAAACGTCATTTAGCTAATACCGAGTTCGCGTTCACGCAAAATCGTACGAGCTCTTGCGATCGCTTTACGAATTTCACGAATGCGCATCGGATTTTCTAATTGGCCCGTGACCAGTTGGAAGCGCAAGGTGAACAATTCACCTTTTAACGAACTGATCTCATCCAAAAGTTCCGAGTCAGTTTTAATGCGCAGGTCCTTAGCTTTCATCCGACACACCTCCTACTTCACTACGCACGACGAATTTCGTACGAATCGGTAACTTATGTGCGGCTAAGCGAAGTGCTTCACGAGCGATTTCTTCGGGAACACCAGCGAGTTCAAAAAGAATACGACCTGGTTTTACGACAGCCACCCATTTCTCCGGAGAACCTTTACCGCTACCCATCCGAGTTTCAGCAGGCTTTGCCGTAACCGGTTTGCTCGGGAAAATTTTAATCCAAACTTTACCGCCACGACGAATGTAACGTGTCATCGCGATACGAGCGGCTTCGATCTGACGGTTTGTCACCCACGCCGGCTCAAGCGCCTGTAAGCCATATTCGCCGAATGATACTTCGTTACCGCCTTTGCTCATGCCCTTCATCCGGCCACGATGCTCTTTGCGGTGTAATACGCGTTTTGGC
>JABEUY010000073.1 GCA_013044175.1 Bacilli bacterium | reverse complement strand
CACTGGTGCCATGCAAATGCATCGTGTCGCCCTCACTCACTCTCTTTTTTGTAAGGAATCATATCATTCTTGAAGAAGGCTGACAATGCAAACGATAAGGTAGCTTACGATTAACCACGAGCGCGAAAGAAAAGTGCACCTAAAAATCCGAATAATATGGCGCTGGAAATCCCTGCTGACGTAATTTCAAAGATTCCTGTTAGTAAGCCGATCCAACCATCTTTACGACTTTCCACGATCGCACCATGCACCAACGAATGCCCAAATGAAGTGATTGGCACAGTCACGCCGGCTCCTGCCAGATGAATCAATCCATCATAGACACCAAACCCCTCGAGGATAGCACCGGCTATGACGAGCATCGTCATGACATGAGCGGGTGTTAACTTCGTCATATCATAAAAAAGCTGCCCGACCACACAAATTGCCCCACCAACGAGAAATGCCATCAAGTAAAGACTGAGCGGATGCATTACGTCTCCTCCCTTTCAAAAGCCACAGCATGCGCTATGCATGGTATGGATTCTTTTTGCTGACTTGAAAGTAAGGAGAGTAAAGCACCTGTCGCAATCACGAGGATTTTTTGATAACGTCCTTCCTCCATGCCCTGCAGAAGATAGCCAAACGTAACACAAGCGGCACAAGCAGGACCGCTTCCGCCACTGAACACTTCAGGTTGGTTTTCGTCATACATCAATATGCCACAATCCGTAAATCGTTCATCCAGGCATATACCTTCTTTGCGTAATAGGCTTCTGGCTATCGGATGCCCGACTCGCGCTAAATCACCCGTTACGATCAAATCATAGTCATCAGGAGTACGCTTTGTATCTTCAAAATGTTGCTTGATCGTATCGACAGCAGCCGGTGCCATCGCCGCCCCCATCTCCCATGGGTTATCAATACCAAGATCAACGATTTTACCGATCGTCGCATACGTGATACGAATGCCCGCGATCCCCTTTCCAATGACAGCAGCGCCAGCTCCTGTGACCGTACAATGTGCTGTCGGCGGCTTTTGTGCACCATATTCGGTCGGCGTACGAAAAGCTCTTTCTGCTGAGCTGTTGTGGCTACTAACAGCTGCCATCACATAGTTGGCACAATCGCTGTCGACAAGTTGGGCACCGAGCATTACAGCTTGCATACTGGTCGCACAGGCGCTAAAGACGTTAAATAGCGGCCTTCCACTCGTTCTTCCTGCAAAGTGCGAACTGATATTTTGAGCAAGCAAATCACCAGATACGATAAGATCGATCATCGCCATCGTAAGACCAGCTTTTTGTACTGCTGTTTCTTGTGCCATTTCCATCGCTTTTCGTTCCGCTTTTTCGAAAGAGGATTGCCCAAAGTAAGGATCGGTGACTGAACGATCAAAACTTTGACCTAATGGTCCTTTTCCTTCTTTTTCGCCGACGACAGTACCGGTTCCAAGAATGCGAGGTTTATGCGAGAAATACCAAGTTTGCTTTCCGATTAGCATCGCGATCTCTCCTTATGAACCGATGATTTGCATGAAGATATATCGCAATAAACTAATCAAGAAGGCTGATACGACACCAAAAACAATAACGGGTCCAGCTACTTTAAAGATGTTCGTTCCGACACCGACAATATAGCCTTCACTTTTGTGTTCAAGAGCTGCACTCGCGATCGCATTAGCAAAGCCAGTTACCGGAACTGCCGAGCCTGCACCAGCGAACTGTGCAAAGCGGTCATATACGCCAAACCCTGTTACAAGCACCGAAAGGATAATCAAAACGGCTACCGTAGGATTACCGGCTGTTTTTTCCGTAAAATGAAAAACAGTAATAAAGAAATCTTCAATGCCTTGACCGAGTATGCACAAGAGTCCTCCGGTAATAAAAGCACGAAAAGCATTACGCAACCATGCTTTTCGTGGTTGTACGCGTTTTACAAAATCCTTATAGGCTGCCGATTCCACGCCTATTTTTGCACTCAAAGTCAATCACCCCTCACGGCGCAACATTCTTACGCTGTTTAGGGTGACCCAAGTTGCAAATCTTATGGCTGGCATTTTTAACGAATTGCTTCACGAATGGTTTGTAAAATCTTTTTTTCAAGACGCGAAACTTGCACTTGCGAAATATTCAGACGCTTTGCCACTTCTGCTTGCGTCTGATCTTGAAAAAATCGCAAGTAGACGATCACTTGCTCCCTTTCAGGTAATCGTGACACGAGATCACGTACTGCAATTTCTTCAAACCATTTTTCTTGCGACGCATCCGCGATCTGGTCCATCAGATAAATCGGATCACCATCATTTTCAAACACCGTTTCATGAATAGAAGCCGGTGTTCGAATCGCCTCTAACGCAAGAACAACTTCCTCTTTCTCAATACCTAGCTCTTTGGCGATCTCTTCGACGGTCGGTTGTCGAGCCATCACTTTGGCTAATTCCTCCTTGACGCGTCGAATCTGTCGAGCTAATTCTTTAATCGATCGACTGACTTTCACCGTACTGTCATCTCGTAAGAAACGCTGTATTTCACCAATAATCATCGGCACAGCGTACGTCGAAAATTTCACGTCATACGTCAAATCGAATTTATCGATCGCTTTTAACAACCCGATGCAGCCGATCTGAAACAAATCATCCGCTTCATAACCTCTTGTCAAAAATCGTTGAACGATCGCCCACACCAGACGTTGATTATGATAGACAAGCTGATCTCTCGCTTCTTCGTTACCCTCATGGCTTTGCGTCAATAACAAGCGGACATGCTCATCGGTTAATTTCACGCCGTCTTGTGCATGATACGCCATATCACACCTCGTAAACGGCAGCACTTTGTTCTTTGGCGATACTTTTTACCATGCGAAGGCGCGTTCCCTCGCCAAGCTTTGATTCTATGGTTAACGCTTGTACATAGGATTCGATGATCGTCAACCCCATGCCTGTCCGATCGAGATCCGGTCGAGTCGTAAAGAGCGGTTGCCTAGCCTCTTCCGTATCTCGCATACCAACACCATGATCTTCCACGACAATTTCAAGCCGATTACTCATGATCTTACAATGCAAAAAAACATAGCCATCTTCTTCAGGGTAGCCATGAATAATCGCATTGGTCACCGCTTCTGATACGATCGTTTTAATTTCTGTGAGTTCATCGAGCGTTGGATTCGTCTGTGCAGCAAAGGCAGCAACAGCAACACGGGCAAACGATTCATTCTCTGATTTTGCTAAAAACATGATCGTCATTTCGTTATCGACATTTCTCATGCTTTAACCCCCTTCATGACCGTTAGTGCTTCTGCTCGCGAAGTATAAATCGTCATGATGCGATGAAAGCCAGACATTTCCAGAAGACGCATGACCGGTTTCGGCGGTCCGGCGATCGCCATTTCGCCTTTTTTTGCCAATACTTTTTTGTATCGACCTAAGAACACACCAAGTCCTGCACTGTCCATAAAAGCGAGATCGCGCAAATCGAGTAATAATTTTGGCGAATCCATTTTCTCTAGTTCGTGATCGATACGAAGGCGTAATTCTGCCGCTTCATGGTGGTCAAGTTCCCCCGAAAGGATGACGACGAGAATAGATCCTGCACGCTCTTTCAACATATGACTGTGCAACAATGGATCATCACTCCCTTTCCTCCCCCTCAATTCGATGTTAATACTTCCTCTTCCTGCCTATCGACAAAAATAATGGTTATTCGTACCATTTCAACAAAATACGACAAAAAACACGTTCTGTCTCAGAACGTGTCACTATTTTTGTTCTTGAATTATTTAAGATGCTGAACTACCAAAGTGAATCAGATCTTGAAAGATGCGTTGTATCATGAGCCACCACGTAATTTTCGGCACATCAGTTTGTGCGATCAAATCATATGTAACCACACGGGATTTTTGAATAAACCCGACCACTTCACCGAGCTTTTGTCCCTGAAAGACGGGCGCTGCCACGGGACGCCAATTCACGACATAGTGAACGATCGGATTACCATTTGCTTTATCGGTTAAAATGCCGACATCTTCCCTTGTGATCGCAGCGACGGCTTTCCACTTACCTCGTGACACAGGAACCATGACCACTGTTTGGTTTTTCGCGTATAAAGGTTTCTTCGTGAACCGAGAAAACCCATCATTCATCAACATCGCAACTTCAGCATTACGTATAGGCGCTGTCGGTTCACCAAGTACGACAGCGATAAACCGAAGGTTTTGCCGTTTTGCCGTTGCCGCTAAACAGTACTTCGCATCTTTCGTGTAACCCGTCTTTAACCCATCCATACCAGGATAAAATCGAATCAGTTTGTTTGTATTGACGAGCCAAAATGGTTTGGGGGTATTTTTGCGAATATAGTCGCTATACGATGAGGTATACATCGTGATTCTTTTGTGTGCCAATAAAGCGCGAGATAATTGAGCGAGATCATACGCACTGGCATAGTGATCCGCTGCAGGAAGACCGTTACTATTTTGAAAATGTGTATCTTCTAAGCCGAGTGTTCTACTTTTTTGATTCATCATCGCAACAAAGCGATCTTGCGTGCCTGCGAGATGTTCAGCAAGAGCTACCGTAGCATCATTTGCCGAAGCAAGAGCGATCGCTTTAAGCAGATCATGGACCGACATTTTTTCTCCTTCTTTGAGAAAAATTTGCGATCCCCCCATACTTGCCGCATAGGATGAAGTCGTTACAGAATCATTTTCATGCATCTGCCTTTTGTCCAATGCCTCCATAAACAAAAGCAAAGATGCGAGTTTGGTTACGCTGGCAATGGGACGTCGTTGATGTGGGTTTTTCGCAAAAATAACAGCACCTGTGTCAGCGTCCATCAAAACAGCAGAGGCTGCGTGCGGAGCAAGTGAACTTTCTGTCGTTGTAGCATAGGTTGTCGTCGGCGATAGGATGAGAAAAGATAAGGTGAGGAACAAGGCGGTTTTGCGCACGAACAGTACCTCCATCGATAAAAATCGCTTCGACTTCAGTACCTAGTGTGTGTTGATCCTGCATTCGTTATGCACGAGGATGACTACGGTCGTAGACTTCCTGAAGACGTGTGGTCGTTACATGCGTATAGATTTGCGTCGTGGAGATATCAGCGTGACCAAGCATTTCTTGAACGGCTCGTAAATCGGCACCATTATCAAGCAGATGCGTTGCAAACGAATGGCGCAACGTGTGCGGTGTGATCGGCGTCGTGATCCCCACCAATTTGGCATATCGTTTGATGATTTTCCAAAAACCTTGTCGTGTCATCGCATCGCCACGATGATTGACAAAGAGAATACTACTTTGCGGATCACGCAATAAGCGAGTACGTGCTTGTTCTTGATACGCTAGTAGCGCAGTGCGAGCAAGACTCCCAACTGGGATGATGCGTTCTTTAGCACCTTTGCCGATACAACGTAAAAAAGAAGCATGATAATTGATGTCGTTTACTTTCAGGGAAATCAATTCTGACACCCGAAGTCCCGTTGCATAGAGCGTTTCGAACATCGCCTTATCACGAAGTCCGAGATCGGTCGAAAGATCAGGCGAAGCTAATAAAACATCCACTTGGTCGCGTGTAAGAAACTGGGGTAATTTTCGCTCAAGTTTCGGATTTTCTAAAAGAAGCGTAGGATCTTGCTCGATACGTTGTTCTTGGACAAGAAAATGATAAAATGCGCGTAAACTCGCGATCGTTCTTGCAATGGTTGACGTTGCTTTACGTGATATACGCAGATGTAGGATATAGGCTTGCAAATGAAGGCGTTTCGTATCTTGCAAAGAATGAATGCCTTTGTTATCTAAAAATGTGAGAAACGTAACAAGATCGCGTCGATACGAAGCGATCGTGTTTTCAGCAAGTCCCCGTTCTACAGCTTCAAAGATAAGAAAATCTTCGACATCCTGATCCATCGTACAAAACCTCACGAATAAGTGATGGCTCCATTATGCATCATGGGCCAGCGAAAAACCAGCCAGTCCAGGTGTGCCACATCATCGTCGAGAAGCGATAAAGTTGCCACCCGTCTTCCGTCATTCTGATCTCAGTCAACCACAAAGCTTCAAATAGACAGAAAAAAACAAATAGTAGAAATAATCTTTTTCGCATAGGTGCATCATCTCCTACGATGCACCTATGCGGAAACCTGCTAGTTTATGCTAAACCCACGACATCTGCAAGAGGCGTGTAATCGAGTGAGAGCGCTTCAGCAACAGCTTGATACGTCACTTTACCCGCGATCACATTAACACCTTTCGCTAACGCTGGATTTTGATGAATCGCTGTACGATAGCCTTTATTGGCGATCTGTTGTGCATAAGGTAGTGTTACATTCGTTAAGGCAAGTGTAGAAGTACGAGGAACAGCACCAGGCATATTGGCAACAGCATAGTGTACGACACCATACTTTTCATACGTCGGATTACTATGTGTGGTAACGCGATCAATTGTCTCGATCGAACCACCTTGATCGATGGCTACGTCAACAATCACCGATCCAGGTAACATTTGTTTGACCATAGCTTCTTTAACGAGCTTAGGAGCACGGGATCCAGGAATGAGAACAGCACCCACTAATAAATCCGCTTTAGCCACAGCTTGTTCCAAATGATGTTCATTCGACATAAGCGTCTTGACGCGTCCAGCAAACAAATCATCAAGTTGACGCAAGCGTTCCGCGTTGACATCGAGAATCGTCACGTCAGCGCCAGCGCCAAGTGCCATTTTCGCCGCATTCGTACCGACGATACCACCACCGACAATCGTGACATTCGCTGGTAATACGCCAGGTACGCCACCGAGTAAAATACCTTTGCCACCATTGGATTTCTCAAGGAATTGCGCACCGATCTGAACGGACATCCGACCTGCAACTTCACTCATCGGGATCAACAGTGGTAAGGAGCGATCAGGTAATTGAATCGTCTCATACGCGATGGCAACCACTTTCTTTTCCATCAAAGCAGCCGTTAATTCAGCCTCAGGAGCTAGATGCAAATAAGTGAATAAAATTAAATTTTCACGGAAAAAACCATATTCTGAAGCGAGGGGTTCTTTCACTTTCATGATCATTTCTGCTTGATGCCAAACCTGCTCGGCAGTCTCAAGAACAGTCGCTCCGGCGGCAGTATAATCTTCGTCAAGAAAACCGCTATTTTGACCACAGGCTTTTTCGACGACGACAGAATGGCCAGTAGCGATCAAAGTTCGTACACCACCTGGCGTCAACGCTACGCGGCTTTCATTATTTTTAATTTCCTTGGGTACACCGATAATCACGAAGAAATCCCCCTACAAAGAGTTTATGTTTTTGCACGGTTACGCATAATCCGCAATACCGTCTCCATCGAATCGGGTTGAACAGGATCATCAAGCGCCAATTTATTTACCGTCTGATAACCGCAATGATCACAACGGTGAACCACCATGTAACCTTTCTTGCTGTTATGTTCGATCGAAATCGGTTTCATTATGCCACCGCAATGGGCAAGACGATCACCCGGATGGATATCGAGATGTAGACTATGCAGACAAGTTGGGCAATGATTCCGACACCCTGTCGTCAAAGGCTTGACCGATTCTTGACAAACTTGACAAACAAAAGGTTCATTAATGACGGTAAAACGACGCGCTGACGTTGTGATGTCCTCCTTACCTTGTTACCGTGGTAACAAGTATAAACATTTCCCAATCATGATAGGTTCGATCCAGGATGCGAAGATGAGAGCATTCATACAAAGAAAATGCACCATGCCATAGACAATATAACGCCAAGAGGTTCGCTTGTCACTACCTTGTCCATGATATACGAACAAAGTCGCAAAATAAATCGCAATCAAGTAGGTACTTTCTTCAATGAGATGAGTTAGTGAAAATGCCCCAATCACAAAGAAGAGTGCAGCCGGTCCAAACGTCACCAAAAATCCACTTGTCAAAGCGCCTAAAACCGTGCCACGAAAGAAAAGAAAAAGAAGAAATACAAACCGCTTTAACGGAAGATGCCCCAGCAACCAGATTAAAAAAAGAAATAAAATCCCATAGCTTGCGTGTAGAAAAACCATCGTCGAAACAAACGTTTTCGAGGACAAATGTGTTTGCATAGAAGACACCAATGGTTGGAAGGTGGCTAAAATTCTTTCGCGTAACCAACTTGGCATAGCAAACAATGAAATCATGCCAAAGCAAAAGCATGCTACATAAAACAAAAATAAAAACAGAAAAATCGGTCCAGCTTTTGATCCACCTTTGTTGGCGATAAAAGCGCCGCGCATACGTGTCACCTCACGTAGGCATCCTATGCGCATTCCAAGAAAATTAGCGCTTTCGACAAAACTTCCTTTTCTTCAACAAAGGATTCGACAAGCGCTATCGAGAAGATGAACGATAGATTTCCTGATTCAAAAAGGAGGCCATTATGGCATCAATGACCGTTATTTTGAGTGTGTCAGAGCTTGCAGATGAGTTAAACCTCACCCAACAGACGTTGCGTAGTTGGTTAAAGGAATTTGCCTGCTACTTACCTTCTGGCAAAGACCAATCCTTACGCCAATATACTCTTGAAGATTTGGTCGTTCTACGTAAAATTCAAATTTTACGCTCACTAAAATTAAACTTTGAAAACATCCATACGATTTTTTCCCTATTCCTAATAAAAGAGCGTGAAGACCCCTACACAAGCGAACTTCTCGTCGCCGCATCAATTCACAAAGAGCCAACGAATGAACCTATTCCCTATGATAGCGATACGCTTAAAGAACTTCGCCATTTGATCGAACTCTCGATGTCTTCCATTATTTATGTTGAAAATGCCATTTTAACAGAGCTACAGACCAATCGGACAAAGTATAAAAAAAGTTTGTTTTCCCGATTTTTACGTCGATAAAAAGTGCAGTAAACCGATTAGCGTTTTCGCGTCGGTGATTTTTCCATTAGCCACCCATTCTTTTGCCTCGTGTTTGGAAAGCAGAATCGGAGCGAGAAATTCATCTTCATCAGGATGAATTTCGCCAAGCGTAAGACCGCGAGCTTCATACAGATACATTTTTTCATCACAAAAACCTGGCGCTGAATAAAAGGTATGTAAAAGTGTTACGGAAGCAGCCATATATCCCGTTTCTTCACCAAGTTCTCGAATCGCCGCATCGAGCGGTTTTTCATGAGGATCGAGTTTTCCAGCTGGTAATTCGACAGTCTCTTGCCCGATCGCATACCGAAATTGCCTCACTACTACGACACGCTCATCTTCGGTTACTGCCAAAATCGTCACAGCGCCAGGGTGCAACACGACATCGCGTGTCGCGCGTCGATCATTCGGTAATTGCACTTCATCGTGATTAACCGCAATATAGTTTCCCGTATACATTCGGGTGGAACTGATCTTTTTTTCAAAAAAGGGGGAATTCATAGCTTCTGTCAATCTCTTTACCTCCTCATGACGATGGGATAAGTAAGCATGATAAAAACGATGATCGCAAGGGCAGCGAGACCGCCATAACGCAAGGACGGTTCGAGAAATGCAGCGATGGCAAGCGCTAAGATCACGATGATCGTTAACCAAGCTGTTATTCGACCGCCACGCACCCAACCGACGGGGATCAATGCCTCATGGCGATGATGACGCATATAGACAAGCCACGTCAAGATCATAATGATCCAGTTCAATAACGTAATAAACGACGTGGAGCTAATCAGATCATTATACACTTGCGAAGGAAGAACATACGAGAGAACGATCGCAGCAACAGCACCAAAAGAACTAAAAATAACTGCCCGATAAGCAACTTTTTGCCCTGGTTTACGTCGTAAAAAACGAGGTGCTATGCGATCGTCAACCATCGCTTGCGTGATCAATACGGAAGAAAACAAGGCACCTGCCATTACGGTAAACGCAGCTAATAAAATGACGACATTAAGAAATTGTGCGAGCCACCCATAATGTAATTGCTGTAAGGCAAAGACAAAAGGACTACTCGAAGTTCCTACCGAATTCGCTGGAACACTGGTTAACAACGCGAGCATCGACAAAAGATACAACAGCGTAATACCAAGGATAACGCCTGTCGCTGCGCGTTTGGCTTCTTGTAAATCACGCAGTTGCGTCGTCGCTGAAGCGAGGACACCAATGCCCGAATAGGCAAATATCACCACAAGCATCGATGTAAACACACCATTTATCCCGTGAGGCATAAAGCCATGCGGTTCTGTTAACGACATGAGAAGACGCCCTGTGAAATTCGGAAACGTAACCCAGCGCCAAATGCCTGCGATCGCCACGAAAAGCAAAATCGCTGCGATCTTAATCACCGAAAGAAAGCCTTCGAGTTTGGTGAAAATCGCAACGCCAAAAAGATTGATGCCGACCACGATCACCGTAAACGTTAAAGCTAGTATCCACAGTGGCAGGAAAGGAAACCAAAGTCTTGCAAATACCGCCATGGCGATCGCTTCGCTACCAAGCGTTAACATACTGGCGATATAGTACAACCACCCTTGCAAATAACCGACAAACGGGCTGAGTTGTTCTGTAGCATAGGCACGAAATGAACCTTCGAGCGGATGATTCATCGTCAGATGAATTTGTGTACCAAGAACCTGGGCCATGATGAAAGCACCGAGAAGTAAACTGATCAGTACGGCAGGACCTGCTTGTTGTACAGCGATACCGATGCCAAGAAAATAGCCTGCACCGATAATGCCGCCTATGCCAAGTAGGAAGAGGCCACTACCTGACATGGTATTCGCTTGTTTTTGCATTATTTTTGCCATGACATTCACCACCTTGGCTTAACGTACCGAGGTGGTGAATACTTTATACGTGATGCTCACGCAAGTTGTGATTGTGAAATCATGGTATCTTGTTGATGAATTTTTTGACCTTGACGAACGATTTGTAACATCAATTCTGCCGACTTGGTCAGATCATCCAAAGCGATCCATTCTTCGAGGGTATGATTTTGTTGAAAACCGATCGCAAGACTAGCAATGGGAATGCCTTTACTCAAGATGATATTAGCATCGCTGCCTCCCCCCGTCGCGCCATACGTAAGACGAATACCTGTCGCTTCCATCGCGGCCATCAAAGTATTCCTTACATACGCATCGTCGGGTAAAAACAGCGCCGGATAACTGGCTTCCCATTTCACTTCCACGCGCCCTCCTTGCGAACGCGCAGCGATCTCTAACGCTTGTGTCATGATTTCACTTTGCATCGTAAGACGATCATCATAGAGACTACGTACTTCCGCATTGATTTCAACCCGATCACAGACGATATTGGTAGCAAAGCCCCCCGCAATCCGCCCGACGTTCGCCGTCGTATGCTCATCGATACGACCTAAAGGCATACTCGCAATCGCGCTAGCAGCAATCGTTATAGCACTGACGCCTTTTTCTGGTGCATTCCCTGCATGTGAAGCTTTTCCATGAACAACCGCTTGCATTTTGGCTTGGGCTGGACCTTCATTTGCGATAAAACCAAGCGGTCCTGCCGCTCCAAACACGTAGCCATACGATGCTGAAAGTACAGCACGATCAAGCGCCTTTGCGCCAAGCAATCCGGCCTCTTCACAAACGGTAAATACGATTTCTAGCGGTGGATGCTGTTCTTTGGACGTATGTAAAATACGCAACATATGCAGCAAACCTGCAATCGCCGCTTTATCATCAGCGCCGAGTATTGTTTTTCCATCACTCGTGATACGATCATCCAACCGAATCGGTTGGATGCCATAACCAGGTGAAGCGGTATCCATGTGGGCAACCAGCAAAATCGTCGCTTTTGTCGGATCGCCGGGTACACGAATAATCAGATTACCCGAGTTGCCTGAAACGATATCGGCGGCTGCATCTTCTTCGACAACATACCCGAGCTCTTCCACCACGCCTCGAATGTAAGCGGCTACATGCGCTTCGTCGCGGGAGGGACTACCTATCGAAACGAGTGTCATAAAATCAGCGATTAAACGTTCTTGGTCAATTCCCATCAAAAAAGCCATCACGAAGTCCCCTTTGCTTCCTTGGTGAACGTCGTTCCATCAAGATTGGTCATGCGTTGTTCACGCTTTACTATACCATAGTTATGCTGACGGTTTGCTTAAATCATTGGGAAAATGCAAAGTCAGTCTCTTTTCGTTATACTAGAGAACAAGACTTTTCTGGAGGAATCTCGGCTATGGCAGACATGCGACACCGCGATGGAAAATTAAAAATCATGCATACGATTATCGGCGATTTCGGCAAAACACTTCGGCAGATCGCCCAAAGTGATCTCGTCGAATCGGTTTTAACAGGGACGATTTCGCCATCTAAAAGTTATGCTGAAACGCTTACCTTTCAGTATTTTACGGATAACGGCATCAAATTGCTCGCCAAAACGACGACTGCCGTGCAAGAAATCTTTATCGTGACGGCGACACCCGAGTTATTGCTTGATGAATTACAAAAATCAGGGTTAGTACTCGCCGAACGTGAGGATGTTAAGCATAAGGGCAATAAGAAGAAAAGACTGCCTCCACGCAATCCTAACGTGGCGGATCGCATAGACAACAATTCAGCCAAGTCAAAAGAAGCTGATCCCTTAACGCTCAAACAATTTTTATCGCCAGAAGCGTTAACGGCACTTGAAGCGATCAAAGAAAAAGCGAAACCTAAAGTTTTGCCTACATCACCCGTTAATCAAAGTAAAAAAGGCAAATCGGTCGGAAAACCGCTTACTAAAACGAACAATAAAGACGAACGAGACGAAGACTTCGCTTCGCTTTTTTCGCCGGATGATGAAGAACTGTCTTTTGAAGAATTGCTCAATCAATCGAAACTTGATCCGAAATTCTTCAAAGACTAACTACCTTTGTTACCGTAAAAAGGCTCGGATCGACAGCGATCCGAGCCTTTACCTTTTCTATTTACAGTAGGTTCTGCAAGGCTTCTACCGTGGTCACGGGCCGTTTGCATGCAAATCCTTCACACACATAGGCGGTCGTTACGCCGTCGATCATCGTATGATCGGCTGTCATCGGCACGAGATTCGCCAAATCCGCATCGTTATCCATTGTTTTAACGATGATCGTTGCGTTCATCAAAGGTTTTTTCTCCAGACAAGAACGCATAGCTACTAACGTCGGGTCATCTTTCTGATGAGCGACCAACACGATTTCTTTGGTCGGAAGAAGAAAGGTCATCAACCCCATCAAATAAAAGCTATAGCCGATTGGATAATTTTCAATCGTTGCATAAAAAGCTTTAAGATGGCGATCCAGACGCGTACGTAATGACAAATCCCCCGTAACGGAGGCAACCTTAGCCATCACATAAAAGGCCACCGAATTCCCCGAAGGTATCGCGCCATCATACGCTTCTTTCGCTTGAAAAAGCAGTTGTTGTGCATCATGTCCTGTAAAGAAAAATCCACCGTGCGTAGTATCTTCAAACAGCGCAACCATGTCATTGATCAGTTTCATCGTTTGCGCGAGATAGCGTACTTCATACGTTGCTTCATAGAGTGTCCACTTGGCCATAGCCAGAAAAGCATAATCATCAAGGTACGCTTTATAACGCACTTCCCCATCGCGATAACGCGCCATGACGCGACCTGATCCATCGATAAGAAGATTGGTGATCGCTTGCTCCGCTTTTTGCGCGATGGCAAGATAACGTGATTCTTTCGTCACGCGATACGCTTTGGCTAGTGCACTGATCATCAGCGCATTCCAACTCGTCAAACATTTGTCATCCGTGCTAGGTTTGATGCGTTGCTCACGATAGGTAAAAAGTTTTTGCCGCAAGGAATCAAGACGCATAATCTCCTCTTGCGACAACGATGGCAGACCGAGACGATGCAAGATATT
This sequence comes from Bacilli bacterium, assembly GCA_013044175.1. GTDB lineage: Bacteria > Bacillota > Bacilli > Alicyclobacillales > SLC66 > JABEUY01. The sequence goes on along the minus strand of JABEUY010000073.1, from coordinate 7,209 downwards.
TTTCCCTTCAAAGTTGCCTTCTTCGGACATCCCGTACGCATCCGCTAGAAAACGACCGTCTTCTTCCCCGAGATAAGCGACCACTTCTTCTTTCGAAAACACATAAAACTTTCCTTCTTCCCCTTCCGAATCGGCATCTTGCGCGCTAAAAAATAAGCCTTCTTCACTTTGCAATTCCCGCGTCACGTAATCGACGATCAGCGCCGCTACGGAACGATAGCCCTCAATACCGGTGACTTCATACGCGTCAAGATAAGCATGAAGCAGCATCGCCTGATCGTACAACATTTTTTCAAAGTGCGGGACAAGCCACATGCGATCTGTCGAATAGCGCGCAAAACCATAACCGACATGATCCCAAAGACCGCTGATCGCCATCACTTGTAACGTTTTTTCCGCCATCGTTTGCGCCGCTTTGGCTTGATACGTGACACCATAACGGAGCAAAAACATCAACTGATGCGGCGTCGGAAATTTCGGTGCTTGACCAAATCCACCAAAATCAGCATCGAATAAGTCTTGAAAGCGAGAAAATGCGCGTTCAAAAATCGCGGAACTCGGCTCTTCTTTGGCAGCCTTCGGTGCACCTGCCTGCGTCGCTTTCACGATACGCTCCCCGATATCTTCGATACGTTCACGTTGCTCGGTATAGGCATCGACGAGTTGAGGCAGAATCTCCATCAAGCCGTGCCTTCCATAACGCTGTTCCTTCGGAATATAGGTCGCGGCAAAGTATGGCCTTGCATCGGGCGCCATCACGATCGTAAGCGGCCAACCACCTTGCCCGGTCATCGCCTGACAAATGCCCATATATACCTGATCGATATCGGGCCTTTCCTCACGATCCACTTTAATCGCTACGAAGTGACGATTCAGTAACGCAGCCACTTCTTCATCTTCGAAACTCTCTTTCTCCATAACATGGCACCAGTGACAGGTCGGTAAAGTACTCCACTTTCAGCGTATATAGCTATTCGTAGCCCCGCAGGGCTACGAATAGCCGATAGACAAGAACACGGCCTTGCTTTCGCGGGCGGCTTTTTGGAACGCCTCCTGGCCCCATGGGTACCAGTCGACCGGATTGTGCGCGTGTTGGAGCAGGTATGGGGATTTCTCATGGATAAGGCGGTTTGTATATTTTTGGCCGCCGTTGTTGGAGTTCATCGTTGAATCATCCTCTCTGGTTGCTTTTACCGTTAGTATACACCAGGTGCCGGAAAGTATTTGATGCGCGTAGACAACATAACATGCATCCTTAAATCACGGTCAATTATTCTATTTGAGCCTTCTTCAACAAGTAGATTTCGATGGCAAACGATATAACAGATGAAACGAACGCAATCGACATGATGAAGGAGTTGACATCGTATTGATACAACACGAAAAATAGCCCATTAATCGTTGCCGCCATAAGTTCCCCGAACCCGAGAAAGGAAAGTAAAATCAGCACCGTCCGCCGCTTTGTACAGGTCCAGACAAAGTTAAATAGGGACAGAATCACCAGCGCGAGGGCTATCAGGACATGAATGCGAAGAAACGTTGGGCTGTGCGTCAAGCTCCAGGACAAGGAAAACCAGATGCGCCCCGGTACTGACATGGCATCCGCTGTCGCAGACTGCTCCGGTAGATGTACCCACAAATTTGTTCCCATACCAACGATAAATTGCGGCATGAGCATGAGCCATATTGCCATTGCGACAGCCAAAACACTAACGCCCCGTCTCCTTGTACGTTTGGTCAATCTCAGGTGCCTCCTTATGATTTTTTCGGTTGATGTGCGTCCTCTTGTCAGGGTGAGAAACGACATGTCGTGTCCGATAACTCGACCGGCACTCGCGCCACCCATTCTAGACTCCAACTCTCCGTCCCAACAGTTACATCTCAAACTATTTTCTCCGTGACAAATGTCATAGATAGTTTCCGGTCAAACGTCACTTTTGACCGCTGGAACTCATCACCTACGCCAAGCTCCAATACGGTTACACCTTTCGAATCTATGGGCAGTCCAGTTTCTACGTCCTGGTGGTCGACGCGGACGATTGACCTCATCTTTGGCGATCCAAAACGAAGATGGCATTCAACGTGCATCAGCCAATCCGGATTGGACAAGAGAGGAGGTTGTGAAAATCGTGGATAAGCAAACCTTGGAGGACTTGGTTTGGCGCGTCCGACAGGAGGGGGCCATTCAGTTGTCAAGCAAATCATACGCGCTCGAACTCCTGCATTACGCCAGAATCACCTACAGGTTTAACTTCCTGGTCGGCTTCAACGTTTATGGTTGTCGGGTGATGGACGAGTACAAATAATCACCATCGCAATGGACTCTACCCAAGTTGGAAAGGAGACATTCTATGGACCAGATTTATGTACCCAAGTCCGTGTATCGGGGACTCGAAGCCGTCCGTCAGTCTGGTGCCGTCAACATGTTCGACTATGCGTCCGTCCTTCGGATAACCATGCTGAACAACAAGTAGGCGGCCAGTTGGTTGCAGGACCACAAACGAGAGTATCTGCAGGGTGTGCTCTACGGCATCGTGCCGGAAGAGTAAAGGAGGCGATCATCGATGAAATATGACTTCACGGTCAAACCCAGTCCCTTTGGCGGGACGTGGTACGAGGGGAATGTTGACGGATACTACGTCCACGCGCGCGTGTTCGACGAACCGTCCAAGTTTGGCATAGGCGACGGCAGAATCTCCACCCTGATGGTCGTTCCCAAAAAAGGGGACGGCCTTTTTCATGCGTTGGTCAACTATGACCGTGGTTGGGATGGAGGTCTTCCTCCCGCGAAATACCGCCCGGTCGTCGAGCACATCTACGCCTGCTTTCACGATCACGATCTCGACTGGTCCATGGAAGAACGCAAGCATCAAGGGCGCATGTTTTGATGTCTGCCCAATCTGGCTCCATGGCAAGGAGGGACTCGATGGGCAAGCCACTGTTTGTCTGTCCAAAGGGGCATTACTCCATCCTCATTCCAGCCCTCATCACCGTGTCTGCGGATGCGATCACGATCCTCTATTCTGTGTGCCAAGAGGCGACGGTCCTGTCCCTTCTTGAACCGAACTCCGAGAACCCGCCTACGCATCCACAGTGACACGGCTTGCCCTTCGCCGCACCCCACGCCCATCGTCCTGCGGTCTGGCGCAGGGAGGTCCGGTACACTATACGTGTTCTTCGCCTGTCCATCTCCTGCCGTTGACTGTCCACAAGACCGGAGCTAAGTTGGACATCCAAGCGGGGCTCCATCACCGGACAAAGCATTTGTCATGGGATGGAGCAACCCCGCCGGGATGACAACCGAAGCAGGTGCTGCCAGTAGAACAAGACCTGTTTCTTGATGGGAGCGTGTGCTCATGGAACAAAAGAAAATCTACGAAGTTGCCGTCTACCTGCGCAAGAGCCGCGACGAAGCCAGCAAGGACGAGGACGTTCTGCTGATACATGAGACGGCCCTGACCGACTTTGTGAAGAAGAACAACTGGCGGTACGTGATTTACCGCGAGATCGGCAGTTCCGACAGCATCGACTTCCGTCCGGAGTTCAAGCGACTCCTGAAAGACATCGAGAATGACTTTTACGACGCCGTCGTCGTCATGGACTATGACCGACTCAGTCGCGGCGACAAAGATGACCGCGCCCGCGTCGAAAAGGTGCTGAAACTCTCCAATACGCTGGTGGTCACTCCCAATCGCATGTATGACATGAACGACGAGGATCAGGAACTGATCACCGACATCGAGGGTGTCTTAGCCAGGTACGAATACCGGATGATCAAAAAGCGTTTCCAGCGCGGCAAGAAAATCGGCGCGCGTCTCGGCCACTGGACCAATGGCCCCGCCCCCTTCCCCTATGTGTATGACGCCGAAGCCCACTCCCTCGAAATAGACGAGCAGAAACTGGAGATTTATCAGTTCATCAAGGAGCGATTGCTTCGCGGCAGCACCTGCGCCGGCATCTGCTGGGAGTTGAACCGGATGGGCGTCCCCTCCCCGAAAGGAAAAATATGGCAGGATAGCGTGGTATACAGCCTGGCCATGAACGAAGTGCACCTCGGACGCGTGATATACGGCAAGACCAGTGGCGGGCTGCACAAAAATCGCAAAACCGCGCCGTTTCGGGTGAACCCTCGCGAAAACTGGGTCGTGGTTGAAAACGCACACCCCACAGTGAAAACGCCGGAGGAGCACGCCGAGATCGTCAAGCTGCTCGAGCAACGACGAATTCAAACCAAGCGTACCCGCCACGGCACGTACGTCTACTCGGGACTCGTGTTCTGCGGCAAGTGTGGCTCCTCCCTGCAGTTCCAGTCCAAAGAGAACGGTCGCATCCTGGTGAAGAAATGCCAGAAGGTTGATCCATTCGGAAACCGCTGCGGCAATCCCGGCGCCGACCTTGAACACGTCGAGGTCGCAGTAATAGAGAGCCTGCGCGAATATGAGGAGGAAATTCGGTCAAGACCGATACAAGTTTCGACATCCGATATGACCCCAAAAACGGTGCTGCGACTCAAGGAAACGGAACTTGAAACCCTGCACGAAGGCATCCTTCGGCTGAAGGACCTGTATGTGTCGGCGGACTTGACCAAGCAAGAATACTGCACCCGGTTGGATCGTCAAAAGGATCTCATCGTGAAAAAGGAGAACGAGATTCAGCAGTTGAAGGAGATTGTGCACATAGGTGGACCCATATCTGACCAGGAGCGGCTGGAGCGAATCGAAGAACTGGAGAATGTTTGGCAGCTTCTCGACACCAAGCCCGAGGAGAAGAATCGATTGCTCAAACAGATGATTGAACGAATCGAATATGCGCGAAATGGCTACGGGATCGACGTGCGGGTAAAGTTCCGATGAATTCGCTCACCCGAACACATTCACGAACAGCCATGGTATAATATTTCAAAGGTTGTTCTTAAAGGTGTGAATCACATGGCACTCATGGATTTGAAGATTGATTTTGCGTTCAAAGCCTTGTTTGGCAGTCCGGGTAGCGAACCGATTTTAATAGCGTTTCTAAACGCTGCATTAAAGCGATCGGGAGGCAACGCGATTACCTCTGTTGATTTAATCAACCCAGAGCTTGGCCCAAGATACCTGGATGATAAAAAGTCGATATTGGACATTCATGCGCGCACCGAAGACGGTACCCGAATCAACATCGAGATCCAGCTTACGAACCGTCAGGACATGGAGAAGCGCACACTGTACTATTGGTCTTGCATCTTTTCCGACCAGATGCAAAAAGGCATGTCGTATTCCGAACTGGCCCAGACGGTTACGATCAACATCTTGAATTTCCGCTACGTGAGAGCAACCGAAGCGTATCATACAACGTTTCATTTGTATGAGGACACCGATCAGTTCCTGCTCACCGATGCGCTAGAAATCCACTTCATGGAAATTCCAAAGTTGTTGACCAACTGGCGAAAACGTACCGTCAGTCTACATGAGGATCGGCTCGTCCGCTGGCTTCTGTTACTAGAAGCGGCCGAAGACGCTGAAATCCGAAATGAGTTAGAAACAATTGCAAAGGAGGACCCCGTCATGAAAGAAGCATTCGAGAAGTGGGAGGACATCAGCCGCGATCCCCAGGCGCTGTCCGAGTACCACTCCAGACGCATGGCGATTCTAGACGAGGCGTCGGCCATCCGGGAAGCGGAATTGCGGGAGCAAAGAGCACTTCTTGAAGGGAAACGAGAGATAGTTAAACAGCTAATCCTCAAAGGATTCGATATCGAAACTATATGCGAAGTATCGGGCCTGTCCAGAAAAGAAATCGACGAACTATCTAAGCACTTGCAGTAGCGGAAATCGTTTCTCTCGTATGACGGCACTGACCGGTTTTAGCCCACGTTTGACTGTCAAACGTGGGTTCCAGAGAGCCTGGCCACGTAACGAGAGTCACCCTCCGCAGGCATTTAATGTGAAGTCAATTCCCCTTGTTCGGCGCGGTGCTCTATGTATACGCCTACCACTTGGAGTTCCATCGGCAGGTACATGGAAATAATTATATTTTTCTGTTGGCGCCACTCCTGTTATAGGTTGGCTGATTCACCGCAATTGTCCGTAGAGCGTCATGAAGAACATTAGCTGATACGTTAGCATCTAGTCGCCGCACCAATGGACTTTGCAAATTAATACGTAGGACAAGCAGGTCCGTTTGAAACTGATGTTCGAGGAAAACCTGACGGAACAAGCCATCGCACCGCTCTCGCGCGTATACGCCGCTTTTTGGTTCTACTTTATACGGTCTGACATGTTCACGTTGCTGAAATTTATGGGAGTCGAAGACAGAGGCTGCCCCACACTTTTCACAAATGGAAAATCCTTCGTTGGTTTCACTGTCACCTTTATTGACCATCACCAATCGCTTATTACGAGCGTATGTAACTCGTATGTTTTCCCCTACATTTGTCCATTCTTGAAGGTCGTCTACCGACACAGGAACAGGGAACTGTGCCGAAGTTGCATATGTATACTCTTGCTCCGTATCATTTAAATTCAAAGACTCCCCCCGCTCAGGATGAAAGACCTCCGGAATTAACATTTCTCCTTTTTCCAATGGTCCCTGACATACGGGACAATTTTCGAGATTTTGTGGATCTTCTATCAAATCTTGTACGAAAGTGCATCTTGGACAAAACACATAGGGCCGGAGGTTACGCTTGCTCTCAAACAGTGGCAGAGCTCGATCTGGGTCTGTAGGTAAAGACGAGTTTGCTGTGATACCCCCAGATCTGTAGGTGATTTTATCCACTACGATCAGTCGCCCTGGGGCATATTCGCTTAGTGACTTATCGATTGATTGCTGTGGTCGTTCTTTCACCACAACCTTGAACCCACCTAGTCGAGATTCCTTGCCCTCAATTACAAAGCTGCATAAATCAATTGGGAATGCATAGCTCGGGAGCAGGCCATGATCAAACAGAAAGGACAAGAGCTCATCCCTACTATCACCGAAATCGTAACCCGTTTCCACGGTGTCTTCATCGGTTGTATCCAGAGGTACCCCTGAGGATTTCTCAAGTGGAATTTTTACCATATCCCTTGCCGCTTTCAACTGATCAAGTGGACCAGTATCATTTTAGTTGAGTCAACAAACTCGTAATTCGGGACTGCTGATGGTTCCATAATCACAATAAATACAAGGATTTATGGGGTTTTATGTCGAATCTGTATGCATGGGTTTTCAAGGGGTAGCCGGTTAAAT
>JABEUY010000072.1 GCA_013044175.1 Bacilli bacterium | reverse complement strand
GTTTGTTGAATCACATCAGCTTCATAACGCTTTCCACATTTTGAACATTCTAAGTGAGTGAGAAAACTATAAGGAATCATCCCTACACCTCCACTTGGAATCTTAGAAAATCTTCTTTAAATTTACCTTAACACAGAAAGATGGTCACCGATTCGACGAACTCTTGACAAACTTTAACGATCCACTCTCAGTTTGTAAGGCGTATGATAAAACCATACTTACACTTGAGGAGAATAGTCATCATGACGAGACCAAGTTTGAACTTTAATGAACGACCGATCCTAGTGTTTTGGGAAACCACAAAATCTTGCCTACTTGCCTGTCGGCATTGCCGCGCTGAAGCGATGGAAGAACCGATGCCAGGTCAACTCTCTTTTGAAGAAGGGAAACGCTTTATCGAAAGTTTGCTTTCTTTTGGCCGACCCTATCCTGTGTTGATCATGACTGGTGGCGATGTGTTGATGCGCGAGGATATTTTTGCTTTAGCTGACTATGCCAAAGAATTGGGGATACCTGTCGGATTTTCGCCTAGCGTCACGCCGAAGTTGACGGATGACGCGATCGAACGAATGGGACAACTCGGAGTCAAAGCCGTCTCGATCAGTTTAGATGGTGCATCTTCAGCCACGCATGATGCCATTCGTGGCGTGGAGGGACACTTTGAACAAACTGTACGCGCGTTAAAAAAATTAGCGGATGCTGGCTTTACCGTTCAAGTCAACACGGCCATTATGCGCGACAATGTCATGGATTTACCAGCTATCGTGCAGATTATGAAAGAAACCGGGGTCTCCGTTTGGGAGGTATTTTACCTTATTCATGTGGGGCGCGGTCAAAACTTGCAAGAATTAACACCTTTTGAATACGAACAGGTCAGTCATTTTCTCTATGATGCCTCTCGCTACGAGATACCCGTACGGACCGTAGAAGGACCATTTTTCCGTCGTATCATCACACAACGTCACAACGATCCTATTCTCGATCTTGACACTGTGCGTGAAAACTACGAACTTGGTGATCTCTATACGACGTTACGAACCGATCTCGAAATGCGCCTTGGCAAAAGTCAAGAAGCAGCACGTAGCCAAACGAGCGGTACACGCGATGGAAAAGGTATCATCTTTATCGCCCATGATGGGACGGTCTATCCTGCAGGCTTTCTCCCATTGTCACTTGGCAATATCAAAGACACGCCACTTACTGCGATTTATCGGGATCATCCTCTACTACAGAAGATTCGCAATGCCGAATTTACCGGTCGGTGTGGCTCTTGTACGTATCGTGATCTTTGTGGCGGATCAAGGGCGCGAGCTTTTGCTGCAACAGGTGATCCACTCGGCGAAGATCATGCCTGTGATTTTACCTTTTAATCCTCTAATTCCTGCATCGCATTGTGCAATCTCGTTAGGCGCGCAGAAAACTGTTCTTCCATCGTGATCAATTGCTGTTTTTTTACTTGAATCGTCTCCAATAAATCAGACATCAAATGGATCGACTGCGTAAGAATTTCTTTTTTTCGTAAAACAGTTGCCGTATTATACGCGGTACGCAGTCGATCAAACGTATCTTCCGCCTCTAAAATCTCCCGAATTTCTTTAAGTGTATAACTGAGCGTTCCTTTCAAACGCAGGATATGTTCAAATCGCTCTATTGCTTCTTTACTATATAATCGATGTCCTCCATCTGTTCTCGCTGTCGGCGTGACCAGACCGATTTCTTCATAATAGTGCAATGTTCTCGGTGTAATCTGAAGCAATTTCGTCACTTCTTCGACAGGAAGCAAGTTATTTCCCAAAGATAAGACCACCTTGTCTATTCTTGCGAATGAATTTGTTGTAACCAAGTTGCTAAAGCACTGTCATTGCGTTTGAATTCCTCGATTAGGCATTGTTTTAATTTTTTGGCGAGTTGCGGATGACTACCTCTTGTCGAGATCGCCAGCACGAAATCAGGATCGTCGACGACTGCTGGCACCATAAAGGTACACAAGTCAGGATCATCGACCACGTTAACCCATTGCCGATATCGACTAGCTTCCTCAGCGATTTGACGATTTGTCTCCTGATCATCCGTAGCCGCAATGACTACCCATGCCCCCGCACTATCACCTGCTTGCCAGGACCGCTCGATAATTTGTAGATCCTCATGAGTTGCTAGCTCAGCCAACTTATCACTCACTACCTTTGTAATCACCGTCACTTTAGCGCCTGCTTGTAACAATTTTGATGCTTTTCGCGTGGCGATGACACCACCACCAACTACCGTGCAAGGTAATCCTTCGATCCGGAGCATAGCGGGATATAGTGCATACTTTCGTTTTCTTCTCATCTTCGTATTGTAACAAACAAAAAGGTTGATGAGACAAGGTTTTTACCTTAATCCCATCAACCAGCTAAAACAAGTGAACTTGACTACGCTGTTGCTTCAGAAGGCTGTAAATCCACAGCGCGTAACCAGTGAACATTCGTTAAGATGCTTAAACCTAAAGCGCCTACGGTAAAGGCTACGATCATCCATATCGAGAAGGAAAGTGAGATGCTAGCACTCCCCGATACCAATTGACGAAGGGCTGCCGCACCGTACGTCATGGGCAAGTAAGGATTGATCGCACGAAAGAAATTCGGTACTAACACGAGCGGGAACGTGCCTGCATCGGATGTTAATTGCAACATCAAGAGCACAAGACCAAAGAAACGACCCGCCATGCCAAGCACTTGTACGAGTAAGTACAAGATGGAGACAAAGCACCAAGAAAGAAGAATATTAAACAGATAAAATCCAATGACATTGACTGGATGCAGATGCAAGAATGCGATCAATGAGAAGGATGCGATGATCGCCTGCAAGGCACCAAGAACAGCAAAAGTACCCCATTTGCCAATGGTCATCGTAAAACGATTGACACCGAGCGTCACAAAACGATTGTCGCGCATGTTCAAGATAAAGAATTGAATCAAGGCACCAACCCACAAGGCTAATGGCATAAAGTAAGGCGTAAAGCCCGTACCATAATTATTC
>JABEUY010000005.1 GCA_013044175.1 Bacilli bacterium | reverse complement strand
TCGAGTCACCGCAGTCACTGTCGCTTCGGCGAGCGCTTCGTGATCAGGATGTACACAATAGCCAGGATAATACGTGATGATTAACGAAGGTTGTAGTTCCTCGATTAGTGAAGTAATGATCGCGATCAGTTTTTCTGGATCTTCAAATTCAAGCGTTTTATCACGAAAACCCATAAGACGTAAATCTTGAATACCGAGGATTTCACAGGCGTCTCGTAACTCTTTTTCACGGATGCTCGGGAGGGATTCTCTTGTAGCAAAAAAAGGTTTGCCAAGATTGCGCCCCATCTGACCCATCGTAAAGCAAGCATACGTAATGGGGGAACCTGCTTTTGCGTGATAAGCAATCGCGCCGCCAACGGCGAGCGTTTCATCATCAGGGTGGGGAAAAAGAACAAGAACATGTTGTTCCATCGTATAATTCCTCTCTTAAAAAATATTCAATGTGCTTTTCTCGTCAAACGGGAAATGGTGTCTCACTTAATTCAAGAGCTACCATCAATCGACCTTCGCTGTCATTACCCGACAGCAAAAGCCTACCTTGGTCATCGATTTCATAATCGGTTAAACCCTCTGCATAAATCCAACCAAGTTGCATTTTGAGACCCACTCGATATGGACCATGACCTTTAATGGTTGCGCGTTCAATCGTTACAAGACCATTGCGGATATAAGCGCCGACAGGTATTGCATTGTCAGAATGAAGCGCAGCATAAGCACCATTGGTCGTCTCGAGATGAAGATACACATCATGAGATAACCATAGCTGTAAAGCTTCTTGTACTTGTTGCACATCGATTGATTTCATGTTCTCACCAGACCATTCTGTAACTTAAAGTAAGCTACTGAGTGTTTATCGTATTGCCTAGTATGAAGTTTCTTTGAACGAAAGGCAAGTCCTTGGATAGCACGTAGTAGGATCAACTCGACATCTTCTTTGGTTCAAAAAGTCGACGAAATTGGGAGGGAGAACACTTTTTGATCATGCGAAATACGCGATTAAAATAACTGGGATCCTCAAAACCGACTTCATTGGAGATTTCTACGACAGATTTATCGGTTGATTGCAAGAGTTTAGCCGCTTCATTGACGCGTAAATCATTGATAAATTCAATGATCGTTTTTTGCGTCATCTGCTTAAATAATCGTGACATATGACCTTCGCTGACAGCAAGCTGTTCAGCAAGATCTTTTAACCGTATTTTTTCTTGATAATGTTTTCCGATATAATCCAAAGCTAGTTTCATTCTTGCCATGTTGCTCGATTTCACCGTATCAACAATTTTATAAAAAACCATTTGGTTACTTTCAAGTAACACAGCCATGATCAGGAGCATATGACCTTTGATGGTCATCTCAAAGGCGGCACAATCGGGAAATACGCGCACAATCTCTTGAAGATGCGAAAGAATCGCTATATCAACGGTAGTCTCTCCTTTGATGTAGGTGGGAAAAAACCAATCCTCTTGAATGATCGGTCTCAAGTACTGATGTTGTAAACGATCATAACTTGAACTGCTCAACAATAAAGCAAGATCAAATACGACCGCGTAGCATTCACTTTCCTCAGAATCCGCTTCAGTAAACGCATGAACTTCTTCGCGATTGATTAAAATCCCTTGACCTCGATGCACGATATAGGAGTCGGTACCTACTTGAATATTGACTGCACCACGCGTGACAAGTACAAATTCGGTTTCTTCATGCCAGTGATAATTGACGATTTGCTGTGTCGGCCCAGGTGTTAATACCACATGGTAAACGCACAGTGGAAAAGAGGCATCACCATGAGCACGCGCCTCTCTCGGTACTTTGTTTTCCATAAAAATTCCCCTTTAAAGATCAGGATTATCCAGATAGTCGTCATAATTCTGCGAGAAAATCTAGTATAAAATTTCGATAATAATAAGTAGATGTAACCGCATTCAACTTGCTTTGCCGTGGTGAAGGAGAATCCGAACAATGAAATTTAGTGATGGTAATTGGATGGTCAAAGAGGGTTATAAGGTATTTTCACCTGCTCATGCATACGATGTCAAGGTTTTTGAGCAAGAAGTGCAGATCATAGCACCTTCTCATTATATTACGCATCGAGCGATGACACTTGGGGGACCTGTCTTTCATTTACGTATATCTTCGCCCTTAGAAGGCATCTTGCGTGTTCAAATTGTCCACTTTTCGGGTGAGGTGGATGGTGCACCGCATTTTACCTTACAAGAAGAATCAGCGAACGTTACGATCATAGAAAAAGAAGATTATGTCGAGCTATGCAGTGGCACCGCCCGTGTTGTCGTGCAAAAAGCCGGTACTTTTAAGATGGATTTTTACGATGATGATCGATTTTTGACGAGAAGTTCTTATCGAGGGGCGGCATGGATTCAAGAAGAATCCGGTAAGAACTATGTACGGGAACAGTTGCAATTAAGCGTCAGTGAAATGATTTATGGTTTAGGCGAACGATTTACTCCCTTGATCAAAAACGGGCAGTCCATAGATATTTGGAACGAAGATGGCGGAACAAGTTCGGAACAATCGTATAAAAATATACCTTTTTATCTATCGACGAAAGGGTACGGCGTGTTCGTCAATCATCCAGAAAAAGTTTCATTTGAGATCGGCTCTGAGAAAGTTTCCAAAGTGCAATTTAGTGTTGCGGGAGAATCACTCGACTATATGGTCATCTCGGGTAAGGATCCTAAAGAAGTGATCCAGCGGTATACCAGGTTAACAGGACGACCTACCTTGCCTCCTGCTTGGTCATTTGGTTTGTGGCTTTCGACGTCCTTTACGACCGATTATGACGAAAAGACGGTGCAACACTTTATCGACGGCATGGTCGAACGCAACATTCCCTTTCATGTGTTTCATTTTGATTGTTTTTGGATGAAAGAATATGAGTGGTGCAATTTTACGTGGGATGAGCGGATATTTCCCGATCCGGAAGGTTTGCTGAAGCGGCTTCATGATAAAAATTTACGCGTTTGTGTTTGGATCAACCCTTATATTTCGCAATTTTCCGCCTTATTTGAAGAAGGGAAGCAACATGGTTATCTTCTACGCAGAAAAAATGGCGCTGTATGGCAATGGGATATGTGGCAACCCGGCATGGGATTAGTCGATTTCACGAATCCACAAGCACGCGCTTGGTTTCAAGGCTACTTGAGGAAATTGCTCATCATGGGTGTCGATACGTTCAAAACGGATTTTGGCGAGAGAATTCCGGTGGATGTCGTGTATTTTGATGGCTCGGATTCTTTGAAAATGCATAACTACTACACGTATTTGTACAACCAAACGGTATTTGAAGTGATTCAAGAAGTCAAAGGTCAAAGTGAAGCTGTCGTGTTTGCTCGATCCGCTACCGTGGGATCGCAAAAATTCCCGGTGCATTGGGAAGGCGATTGCGATGCGACGTATGAATCAATGGCAGAAAGTCTACGAGGAGGACTTTCGCTTAGTCTTTGTGGATTTGGTTTTTGGAGTCATGACATCGCCGGTTTTGAGAACACAGCTACGCCTGACTTATATAAACGTTGGGTAGCCTTTGGCCTTCTTTCCACACACAGTCGACTGCATGGCAGTGGTTCATACCGTGTTCCTTGGCTTTTTGATGACGAGGCGGTTGATGTGTTACGAGCGTTTGTAAGCCTGAAGTACAAACTTATGCCTTATCTCTATACCCGGGCTGTGGAAGCCTCGCAGGAAGGCATTCCGGTCATGCGTTCGATGTTTCTTGAGTTTCCTCATGATACGGTGTGCCACCATTTAGATCGGCAATATATGTTAGGCAATGCGATATTGGTTGCACCGATTTTTAACGAGAAAAGTCAGGGCGATTTTTACCTTCCTAAAGGAACTTGGACGCATTTGCAGACGGGAGAACAGCTCGAAGGTGGCCAGTATTATGCTAAACAGTTCGATTACTTTTCTTTGCCGATCTATGTTCGTGAAAATACGATTCTCGCACTCGGGGATCATCATGAGCAACCCGATTACGACTATGAGCAACAAGTTACGTATCATGTATTTTCCATGCAAGATGGTAATTTAGCTCAAACGGTTGTTGTGACGCGCGAAGGCGAAGTAGCCCAAGTAGCCACGATGCAACGAGTCGGTGATCACTATCACTTTCATGTTGATGGTACACGGGGTACTTGGCAACTGCGTGTGCATGGCCATCATGCTTTACACGTTGTTCAAGGACATCAACAGCATGATTCAGAGGGAGATTATTTCGTCGCAAGGCAAGGGGAGGAAGTCATCGTTTTGCAAGAAAGGGGGTGATGCGACGTCACATGGATGGGGTTTTTGATGATCTGAATACTTTGAGGAGGGTCAAGACAAATGAAAAGAAAAATGACAGTAACGTTGGCTGTTTCGATCTTGGCAAACGGCGCACTTTTATCGAGTCTCGTGTATTCGCCTTCACAAGCGTTAGCGCAAACAAAAAATGTCGTTAACATTCCTCTGCCAGCGATTTCAACCTTGGATTCAACGCAATGGGGGACGCAAAATCTACTTCAACAAGGAACGATCTTAGAAGGTCTCTATGGCTACAACAGTAAAAATCAAATCGTTCCTAAAATTGCGACAGGGTATAAAGTGTCGCAAAGTGGTAAGGTTTGGACTTTCTATCTCCGTCATGATGCGCGCTGGTCCAATGGTAAACCGGTTACAGCACAAGATTTCTACAACGGATGGATGTATGATGCTTCTCCCAAAAATAGTGCCAGCGCTCTTTGGGCCAGTATGATGACTAATGTGGTCAATGCTTGGAATTACCATGCCGGTACGGTGCCAGCCAGTCAAGTTGGTGTTAAAGTGCTAAATCCGTATGCGATTCAAGTGACATTAAATGCACCTTTTTACCTTTTAGGGATGATGCCGCTTGCAGGGTCTATGCCTTTGTATCAACCCGATTTGACAGCACACCCGTCAACATGGTTTATGCCACAAAATTTTGTCGGTGATGGTCCTTACTTGGTTCAATCTTTTGTTCCAAATGGAGAAATTCAACTCGTGCGAAATCCTGATTATGTTGGTGCAAAAGGACAATTTAATGTAGGGAATGTGGATCAAATTAACATCATCCCTACACCGACAGTTCCTGTTGAAGATTTTGTTGCCGGAAAATTGGATACTGCGATGATTCTCAACCCTTCAGATTATAAATATGCACTTTCACAACCTACCTTAAAAAAAGAACTCCATGTCGCGCCTGCTAATGAAATGACCTATTTGTCTTGGGATAAGTCGACAACCACTTCGCCACTGGATAATCTCCTTGTAAGGCAAGCGATCGCTATGGCAATCGATCGGACGCCATTGGCCAATGCGGTGATGGCGGGTATGGGTGGGGCAGCCAATGGTTTTGGCACGCCAGGTTGGCCAACATTGAAATACGAAAAGGGACTTCCCTTTAATGTAGCCAAAGCTAAAGCTTTGCTCGCCAAGGCTGGTTATCCGAACGGAAAAGGTATTCCCACACTCTATCTTTATACACAAACACAAGCTGTAAGTCCGATCTCTGTCGGTCTCGCTGAAGCATTACAGCAAGAATTGACGCAAGCTCTAGGCATCAATTTTCAAATCGATCAGTTGGATAACTCATCGTGGGATGACGTTGTCTATGCGGGATTGAATCCTGGTATTAAGCCTGGCTACGTTTTATCGATCGGTCAAGTGAACTGGTTTAACACATGGTTCTTGACCTTCCAATCTATTCAATGGATTGGTGGAGCAGGCGTAATTGGACCAGCGTCTTATCGTCAATATGTATCGCAGTGGTATTTCCCAACGTATGATCCAATGAGCATATACCGTTATGGTAATCCTGCCGATGTGAATAATGGTATGAGTTGGTCAAGCTGGCTTCCCCTTCAAAAAGCAGTTTTAGCAGACAATAGTTATTTACAAGCATATGCTGCGAAACAGCCAGCATGGTATCAAAAACTTACCGCTCCAGCTGCTGGAAGCTCAACACTCGATCTTTGGAATAACATTGTTAATGGATGGAAAACGGCAAAAACAGATACGCAAAAGCATGCTGCATGGGTTCAGGCTTGGAAATTCGTTGGAAATGAAAGTGCGGGTAATGGTAATGCGAGTATCGGCTTAGATGGTCAAGTCTATCAAGATAAGCATCAACCCGTCTTACAAAAACAATGGAACGAGTCAATTGAGCAACTTGCGTATACACCAGATGTAAAAACAGCTGTACCTTTGGCTGCGAATATTGTGAATGGCATGATGCAACAAGGTTATGTTGAACCTCTCGTTTACAACGACAATGTCTACCTGGCGAAATCGAATTTAACAGGTGTTCAGGCTAATCCATGGAGTGATTTTAACTTCTATCAATTGCAATACATCAAAGTGAAATAAATAGAGATTATCCACGAACTTAGGGAGGATGGGGTCGATAACGCTCGGCCCCATCGATTAAAAAAGGAGTAAAGCGATGGGAATTGTGCGATTTATCGTCAAGCGGTTGATCTCGATGATCATCACGATATCGGTTGTTCTTGCTGTATCGTTTCTTATGATGCATTATTCTCCCAATTCCTTTTTCAGTTCGACGACATTAGCTAGCGGCATGGGAAATTTGCAATTTCAGGATCCTAAACTCTATCAACAGTACATCACGATGTTTGAAAATCGGTATGGCATGAATAAACCAATTTATGATCAAGTTTTGTCCTACGTGTGGAATTCACTTACTTTTAATTTCGGGAATTCTTTCGAAAATCCGACGATGCCGATTATGACACAATTAAAAGAATCGTTGCCTATCAGTATTGAGCTTTCACTTGGTTCGGTCATACTTGCTGTGATTATCGGCTTACCGCTGGGTGTGCTCGCAGCCTTATATCGAAATTCATGGATCGATTCTTTATTAACGACCTTTTCGATGATCGGCCAGGCGATACCCGCATTTGTCTTTGCTGTTATTTTGGTTCTGTTGTTTGGCGTAGTATGGCCAGGTGTAGTTCCGATCAATGGCTGGGGCACGTTTGCCGATGCGATATTGCCGACAATCGCTTTATGCGTGGGCAATATCGGTGTCGTTACTCGCTATATGCGAGGAAGTTTGATTGAGAGTATGCGCCAAGATTATATTCGGACGGCCAAAGCGAAAGGCGTACCCTATTGGCCACTGGTATGGAAACATGGCATTCGCAATTCTTTGACCGCCATGGTGACCGTCATCGGGCCCACTTTTGCCTTCACGGTCGTTGGAACAGTTTGGGTCGAAAATATTTTTTCCATCCCAGGGCTAGGAACGCTCATGTCAGGTGCCTTTGTCAACGATGACATTCCTTTAGCGATCACTTCGGTTTTCATCCTTTCATTGATGGTGATGGGTGTGAATCTTTTGGTCGATTTAAGCTATGCCCTGATGGATCCGAGGGTAAAATTAGAAGCTTAATCGAGAGGTGGAGGATTGAACATGGCAGTTGTAATGACTAATGTCGCAGCGACAAAGCGAAAAAAGCGATCACAATGGGGACTGGCTTTTCGTCGCTATCGAAGAAATAAACTGGCTGTTTTCGGGCTTATTTGGGTTGCTTTATTTTTGCTTATTGGTGTTATTGGACCCTATATTGCTCCTTATAACTATCAAACAGCCAATTTTTTGGCGGCCAATTCCCCACCGAGTCTTGCCCATATCTTTGGCACCGATAATCTAGGTCACGATATGTTTTCAGAGATTATATGGAGTGTGCAAAATGCATTAGAAATCGCTTTTGGTGCAACGCTGGTGAGCTTTCTCATTGGCATTGTGTTAGGCATGTGGGCTGGCCTTCGAGGAGGACTAGCCGACTTAATTATCATGCGCCTTGTGGATTCGATGTTCGCGATTCCCACGTATTTTCTTGATCTGATTCTTGTCGTGTCTTTCGGCCGTGGTATGGGACCGATTCTCCTTGCCATCGGTATTACAGGCTGGGCGAGTTATGCACGACTGATTCGTAGCCAAGTCTTGAGTATGCGCAACAGTGATATGGTTGAGGCGGCTCGTTCGCTCGGCGCTTCGCAAACACAAATCGCTTGGCGGTACGTATTGCCTAATGTCATGAATAGCATGGTCGTTGCACTTGCATTCGGTATTCCTGGCGATCTGACGGTCATGGCTGGTCTTAGCGTTGTAGGTATGGGTTTGCGTCCACCACTGCCGAGTTTCGGGAATATGTTGGCGCAATCGGGCGTTAATGTTCTTGGCTATCCTTGGTTGATGTATTTTCCGGCCATCGTCTTTGCCATAACACTACTCTCCTTTCTCTTCGTTGCAGATGGTTTACAGGAAGCGTTAAATCCAAAGGGGTGAAAAACATGACGCAAGAATTGCTTCGGGTAACCGATTTAAAAACAGAATTTCAACGTGGGGATGAAAAAGTCTATACCGTGAATGGCGTCAGTTTTTCGTTACGAGAAGGGGAGACGCTCGGTATCGTTGGAGAGAGTGGTTCGGGTAAATCGGTAACCGTTCACTCGATGCTTGGTTTATTACAAGGCGCAGGAAAAGTATCTTCTGGTCAAGCGATCTTTCAAAATCGTGTGGATTTACTCCAATTGCGCCGCAAGCAGTTAGAAGACATTCGTGGTCGTGATATCGGGGTTATCTTTCAGGATCCGATGACGAGTTTAAATCCGACGATGCGCATTGGTAATCAAATTATGGAAGGCATGCTTACGCACCAGTATGCTTCGAGAAAAAAAGCGTTCGAACGAACACTTGATTTGTTGCATGAAGTCGGTATTCCTGAACCGAAAGCGCGATTTCGTAATTTTCCTTTTGAATTTTCCGGGGGTATGCGACAACGGGTGATGATTGCGATGGCCATAGCTTGTGAACCGCAATTGCTGATCGCCGATGAACCGACAACGGCACTTGACGTTACCGTTCAAATGCAAATTTTAGCCTTGATGCAAAAACTTAAGCAAGATCGCAAGATGAGTGTGTTGATGATTACGCATGACTTTGGTGTTGCGACGAATTTTTGTGATCGTATTCTTGTGATGTACGGTGGCAAAGTGATGGAAGCAGCCAGTTTGGATACGTTTATTCGTCGTCCTTTGCACCCGTATACGATTGCCTTAAAGTCGTCGATCATCGAAGTCGGTGATCGCCACAAGAAGTTGCAAGCGATCCCGGGAATGGCCAAAGTATGGAATGCCCCCCCTCATCATTGTCCGTTTTATGAGCGATGTACGTTTGCCACGCAACAATGTCTGAAAGAAGTGCCTGAATTAACCCAAGTTGATGACCAAGAAGATCATTGGCTGGCTTGTCATCACGTGGAGGAGGTTTTGAAGAGTGTCGGTTGAACCCTTGATAGTCGCAGAGAGTATTTCGAAAAACTTTCGCGTGAGTCGACGTACGTTACGCGCTGTCCAGCGAGTTTCTTTTTCCTTGCAAGCCGGTGAGACTTTAGGGCTTGTCGGGGAAAGTGGATCAGGGAAATCGACGCTCGGGCGACTTTGTCTTCGTTTGTTAGAAGCGGATGAAGGTAGTGTACGAGTCGGTGGCCAAGACCTGGCAAAACTTTCACCTAAAGCCTTGCGTGAAAAACGCAAAGAGATGCAATTTGTCTTTCAAGACCCGATGGCCTCATTGAATCCGCGAATGACGGTAGGTAAAGCGGTCAGCGATGCGCTCCGCATTCATGGTATCGGGACAAAGCAAGAGCGGTTAAATCGGGTTGAGGAATTGTTCACTCGTGTTGGGTTATCACCAGAGATCATAGATGTTTTCCCTTTTGAATTATCGGGTGGACAGCAACAGCGTGTGGGTATTGCCCGTGCTTTAGCGCTACGTCCGAAATTGATCGTCTGCGATGAACCGATTTCCGCTTTGGATGTCTCGATTCAAGTACAGATCATCGAACTTTTGCGTGACTTGCAAAAAGAGATGAATCTTGGGTATATCTTTATTTCACACAATCTTGGCGTCGTGCAGTACTTAAGTGATTATGTGATGGTTCTTTATTTAGGTGAAGTGGTTGAATACGCCTCAGCGGATGATCTGTTTGAACATCCCAGTCATCCCTATACGAAAGTATTGATCGAATCGATTTTGTCTGTACCTTCTTCAGATGCCGGGCGCCGTGAGCTCATTGCGATCCCTGGAGAAGTACCATCGCCGCTATCGCCGCCTTCAGGTTGCCCATTTCATCCTCGGTGCAAAGAAGCAACTGATCACTGTCGACAAGAAAAACCCCTATTGCGTGAAATTGCATCGAGACACCAGGTTTCTTGTCATCTTTATGCTTGAGCCAAGGAATAACGATAAGGCGTGATACGATGATCAACGATAAACTTCCTGTGATTTGGTATGGTGGCGATTATAATCCAGAACAGTTTGATCTTTTAACGTTACAAGACGATATCGTTATGCTTAAAAAAGCGCATATCAATATCGCGACGATCGGCGTTTTTTCCTGGGCTTTGCTGCAGGTCGATGAAGATAAGTTTACGTTTTCTTGGCTCGATACGATCATCGATACCCTTTATGAGAACGGCATCTACACGTGTTTGGCAACGCCTACCGCAGTCCCGCCCGCTTGGATGGTTAAGCGTTATCCGGATCTTTTACGAACGGATCCGATGGGTATCCGCAAAAAGTTTGGTGGACGAGCGAATGCTTGTCCTACGAGTGAAAATTATCGGCGTTTCACCTACCAAATCGCTGGTCAACTTGCGAAACGATACGCTCAACATCCTGGCGTACTGATGTTTCATATCAGTAATGAATATGCGGACGCTTGTTATTGTGATCAGTGTGAAATCGCATTTCGACAATGGCTAAAAGATAAGTATCAAACGATTGAAGCGGTTAATCACGCTTGGAATACGACGTTTTGGGGTCATACTTTTCAGACGTTTGATGAGATTGTCATTCCGGATGCAAGAAGTGAACAGTGGAGTGATCGGGCAACCAATTTTCAAAGTATGTCGCTCGATTTTAAGCGTTTTTCAAGTGAATCGCTGTTCGCTTGTTATCAAAATGAAGTGAAGGCGATTCGCGAATTTTCTAACTTTCCGGTGACGACCAATTTGATGGGTGCATATAAACCGTTGGATTATGCGGTTTTTGCGAAAGGGATGGATGTTATCTCGTGGGACAACTATCCTTCGCATCATGCCACGCCAAGTGAAATCGCTTTTTCGCATGATTTGATGCGCGGATTAAAAGCAGGAAAGCCTTTTATGTTGATGGAGCAAACACCAAGCCAACAGAACTGGCAACCTTATAATGCCTTAAAGCGTCCGGGTGTCATGCGTTTATGGAGTTATCAAGCGATCGCCCATGGGGCCGACACGGTAATGTTCTTTCAATTAAGACGATCGGTGGGTGCTTGTGAGAAATTCCATGGTGCTGTCATCGATCATGTCGGTCATGAAAATACGCGTGTCTTTCAAGAAGTGGCTATCCTTGGTGAAGAACTTGCTCGATTAGGGTCGCAATTGCTTGATACACGACTTACTTGTCGGGTAGGTATTCTTTTTGACTGGGAAAATTGGTGGGCTGTCGAGTTTTCAAGTGGTCCTAGTCAGGATCTATGGTATCGTCAAGAAATTCAGAAGTATTATGATGCTTTTCATCAACAAGGTATCGCTGTCGATATCGTTTTTCCTTATCAAGATTTTAGCGAGTATGCGATTTTGGTGGCGCCGGTACTTTATATGTTGAAACCGGGGCTGGCGGCACGACTGAAAGAATTCGTTCGCGCGGGTAGCACGTTTATGACCACGTTTATGAGTGGACTGGTGGATGAACACGATCGAATCGTACCTGGTGGCTATCCAGGAGAACTTCGCGATCTGCTTGGTATCTGGGTGGAAGAATTCGACGCTTTACCGCCAGGGGTCACCAATCGTATGGTTTGTCATGATGATCAGCGTACGTGGCAAGAAAGGTACGCCTGTTCGCTACTTTGTGATGTGATTCATACAACAGGCGCTGACGTGCTTTTTACGTACGAACGCGATTTTTATAAAAATTATCCCGTGGTTACACGTAACCGGTATGGTGATGGTAATGCGTGGTATGTCGGATCTAGTCCAGAACCTGCTTTTCTCTCTGATCTGGCGGCGAATTTATGTCGCGAAAAAGGGATTGTTTCAGCTTTGTCCGTCCCTGAAGGTATAGAGATCACCCAGCGAACTGATGGCAAAATCACGTATTTGTTCGTTCTCAATCACGCAGATAGCGCGGTGCAAATCGACCTTGGCTCGGCGGTATATCAAGATATTCTTAAAATGCAAACGGTCACAGGCAAGGTGATGTTGGCAAGTAAAGACGTGTGGGTATTACGGTCATGAGGGAAGGGGAACATCGGCTGTTTTATCATCAACCGGCTCGTCATTGGAATGAAGCGCTTCCTCTAGGCAATGGATCGATGGGTGCCATGGTCTTTGGCGGCGTTCATGCTGAGCATCTCTTGCTCAATGAAGATACGCTTTGGTCGGGCTATCCACAGACGTATCGGTTACCGCAGGCCAAAGAGGATCTCGCCAAAGTCAGACAAGCGATCGTTGATCGTAATGATGATTTGGCGCATGAACTAGCGCGAAAGATTTCGGGTCCGTATAGCCAATCGTACTTATCTTTTGCCAAACTTATCGGTCATTTTGAGCATGAAGGAGTCGTAATGCACTACGAGCGGAGTTTGGATCTGCGAACGGCGACTACGAAAACCACGTATCAAATCGGGACGACGAGATTTACGCGAACGTATTTTATCTCTCATCCTGATCATGTGCTCGTTATGCACTTTGAAGCAGACGGTGATCAACGATTGAACTTTTCGCTTCAATTCGAAAGTGAACTGTGTCATCATGTCGTGCATGAAAAGGACGATGTCGTTTTACAAGGGATAGCGCCAATCGCTGTGACGCCAAGTTATCAGCATTCCCATCATCCGATCGAATACGCATCAGAGGATGATCCCCGCACGATGCATTGGATGGCGAGAATGACCGTTTTGCAAACGGATGGCGTCTATGATCGAATACCAAAAGGCATTCGTGTGGCAAAGTGCCAGTCGATAACCTTTGCGCTTACGATGGCCACGAGTTTTCAAGGGTATCAGGTCATGCCAGGACAGGATCGTACAGGGCCAGAGAAAAAAACGAAACAAACGCTGGCAAACGTTCGCCATCAGACATTAGCTAACTTGAAAGAACGACATATCCTCGACTATCAATCGCTGTATCATCGAACCGTACTTACCTTTGAGGACGATCATCCGTCCTTTACCTACGTTGCGACCGATCAAAGACTTCGTCATCGCGATCCTTTCGACCTTGGTCTTATCGCTTTGTTGTTTCACTATGGGAGATATTTGTTGATCGCTTCATCGCGTGAAGATTCCCAACCGGCCAATCTTCAGGGCATATGGAATGATCAGATGCGACCGCCCTGGTGCAGCAATTACACGCTCAATATCAATGCACCGATGAATTATTGGTTAGCGGAAAGCTGCCATTTAACCGAATGTCATCAACCGTTTTTACGCATGATTGAAGAACTTGCGATTGAAGGGAAGAAAACAGCGCAGGACTATGGTGTGCGTGGTTTTGTCGTGCATCACAATACGGATCTTTGGCGAATGACGCATCCGGCGGGTGGCTTAGGAGAAGGGGATCCTTCTTGGAGTATGTGGCCGATGGCAGGTCCGTGGCTTTGCGCGCATTTATACGAGCATTACTTGTATACGGGTGACGTAGATTATCTCCAAAACGTCGCCTATCCGATTATGAAAGAGGCGGCTGATTTTTGCCTCGATTGGATGCAAGCAGATCCTACCTCGCACCATCGATTGATGCCATCAACTTCACCCGAACATCGATTTTTCTCGAAAAGCGGTCAACTTGTCGCAGTTAGCGCCAGTTCGACGATGGATGTCATGCTTTGTCAGGAACTTTTCGCCCATTGTGTGGAAGCAGCTAAGATTCTTTCGTGTGATACGTTGTTACAAGACCATTGGCAAGAAGCGATCCAAAATTTGCGTCCTCTTCTCATCGGTCAAGAAGGACAATTGCTCGAATGGAGCGAGGATTTTCCCGAAGAAGATCAACATCATCGTCATCTGTCCCACCTCTATGCACTTTATCCTGGATCCCGTGAAAAATGGGTAGAGGATTCTGCCTTGTATGAGGCGGCCAAACAATCGCTTTGGCGACGTGGTGATGAAGGTACTGGTTGGAGTTTAGCTTGGAAAGTCGCTTTATATGCCCGATTAGCCGATGGGGATAAAGCTGCCTTACTGATTGAAAAAATGTTACGTCTTGTTGAAACAAAACAACATGGTGGGGTGTATGCCAATCTACTTTGTGCCCATCCACCTTTTCAGATCGATGGCAATTTCGGTATCACGGCAGCGATCGCAGAGATGCTGGTTCAATCTCATGGCGGTGTGATCACATTGTTACCCGCGTTACCTTATACATGGGGCAAAGGATCGATCCAGGGCATTCGTTGTCGTGGTGGCTTCGTCATCGATCTGGCGTTTGACAACCAGAGATGGACGGAACTCACTCTTTATGGAGAGTGCGGGGGTACATGTATCCTTGCTGGTATTACGTTATCGAAGATACATATGGCGACAGGGGATCCTGCCATGCAGGTGCAAGAAGGTGAAGATGGTCTTATCATTACGCTACGTCAAGGATCTTTGGTCAAAATAATTCAGTCCCTGGTGAAGGAGTGAGATGGGATGCGATCAGAAGTTATGTCGTTCGAATCATCTCGTGCTACGTTAACGATGTATGGTTGGGATGATAACACAGGAAAGGGAGTATCTTCACTCCGGCCAGCGCTGTTGATTTTTCCAGGCGGTGGATATCGTCATTGTTCCGATCGGGAGGCAGACCCGATTGCTTTTTCGTTTTTGTCGAGAGGATATCAATGCTTCATTTTGCGCTATTCGGTTGGCGAAGCGGCATCCTTTGAGCAAGCTTTGCGCGATGCTTCAACGGCGCTTCATTATCTTGATGATCATGCGCAAAGTCTTGGTATTGATAACGATAAAATTGCCGTATGCGGGTTCTCAGCGGGTGGACATTTAGCGGCGTCTCTGGGAACGATGGGGGATATCCGTCCTAATGCTCTGATTTTAGGGTATCCTTGTATTTTATCTTCGATGAGTTCTATCTTTCCTTTTGAGGTTCCAAGTGCTGATCAGTACGTTGATGAACGAACGCCAGAAACGTTTCTTTTTCATACTTTTCAAGATGGCTTGGTGCCAGTCGAAAATCCGATGGCGTTTGCTACCGCGTTAGATCGCTATAAAGTTCCGTTTGAATTTCATCTTTTTCGTAACGGTGGCCATGGCTTATCACTAGGCAATGCATTGACAGCCAACGGATCAGAAGCGTTGATGGAACCTGATTTCGCGAAATGGGTTGATTTATGTGCGGCTTGGTTGCAGCATGTCTTTTCTAAGGATTGAGAAGTGTTGAAAAGGAGAAACACCACAAACTTTTTCTCGATACGTGAGAAGCGGTTTGTGGTGTTTTATGTGGTGCGCCCGAAGGGAATCGAACCCCTACCTCAGGCTCCGGAGGCCTACGTCCTATCCATTGGACCACGGGCGCAAATAAATGTGCTTTATAAGTATACACACCTAGAAGTTCCGGCGCAAGCTATGGTACAATTTTAAAGAAGGATAAGTAACGCTTGTCAACGTGAAAGGTTCATGATAGTGTCAAAGTGACAGGCGTATGAACATCAGCGAGTGTCAGGAAACAGGTAAGCGAGGCTGACCTACTAAGCAAGTTTGGGGGAATGAACGTGGGTTGGCGGACAGTAGCCGTGAGTGTAACGTTACTAGCAGGTTTGGGTATAGGTGCTTATGTGGCCTATAATCCTAATGTTTTATCAACAGGGCAACAATTATTCCAATCATTCTTGCCTGGACATCAAATCGCACAATCTTCGATAAAGACAACGAAGTCAGCGCATAAAGTTAAAGTTATTTCTACGAGTACAACAGGATCAGCGGATTCTTCGGGGAATGTTTCTAAAGCTACAGGAAATTCGACGACAGGTGCGGTACAGCCAACGCCACTTTCTGTGTCGACGAATAATGCGCCACCGCTTAACCCGACGGTGATTAATGGCGTGCATTTGCCGTATAATCCTTTTCAACCGTCCGATGGTCCTTATCCCGTCATCACGAATAAGATGCACCTATGGATCGATGTCAGTATCGATCAGCAACTTGTCTATCTGTTTGATGGCAATCACTTGCTGTACACGATGATCACGTCATCAGGTCTTGATACGAACCCGAATAATAGTACACCACTTGGCGTTTATCATGTTCAACCGGAATATGGCAAATGGTTCTACAATGCGCAAGTGTCGGAAGGCGCGCAGTATTGGACATCGTGGCTCGATAACGGTGTGTTTTTATTTCATAGTGTCCCTGAAACGATCAATCACCAGTTGATCTTGAAAAATGCTGCACGTCTAGGACATAAGGCTTCCCACGGATGTTTCCATTTAACCATTCCTGATGCGAAGTGGATTATGACAAATATTAATACAGGTACGACCGTTGTCGTTGAACAGGCTCCTGTCGCTCTTTTAGGTAAGTCGATTTATAATCCGAGCACGGATCAACAGGCTGCAATTGCAGCATCACAGACGGCTGATCAAGCGGCAAACGGCATCGTATCTTCTGCCGCCTCTTCCACATCGAGTGTTGCAAACGGTACTACAGCAGGGTAAAAAACACGTTTATGTCGACATGAAGGTCACCCAAAATCGCCAGCGATCGCTTGCTGGCGATTTTTTTATGGTTAGGTAGAAAAGATCATTTTCATGCGATGACTATTGCCAATATATCCTTTGCGATGTATAGTTAGAAGTGAAGTGGGACATGATTAGTTCCGCCGGGACGTTATTAGTCCCTCTAATCATCACGTGTGATAGTCCGCCAAGAAAGAGGGGCAACCGATGGACTCCTTGGTTTTGGGTCAACGTCTGGTTCCTGAGTTGGCAGACAAGTTGCGTGCGCGCTATCGCGTATTGCAACGGATTTTCTTGCATCAACCGATCGGTCGGCGCAGTCTCGCTGCCGTTTTAGGAACGACAGAACGAATTTTGCGCGCGGATGTCGAATTGCTCAAGCAACAGGGTTTGCTTGATGTGGCTCCACTTGGCATGTCGTTGACCGAAGCGGGTGTTGCTGTGATCTCTGATCTCGATAGCGTCATTCGTTATCTTGACGGGCGACAAGAACTCGAATTTGCACTGAGTTCGATTTTATCGATCGATCGTGTGCTTGTCGTTCCTGGCGATAGTGATGATGATCAGGTCGTGATGCGTGATATCGGTTATGGCACATCGCGACTTTTAGGAGATTACATAAAATCGCCTTGTACAATCGCCGTTACCGGTGGTTCTTCCATGGCGATGGTAGCTGAGATGTTACCAAAAAGCACGAAAGCGCAGGACATCGAAGTGTTGCCGGCGCGTGGTGGACTTGGTGAACAGGTTGAACTGCTTGCCAATACGATCGCCTCGCAAATCGCTTTCAAACTTGGCGGCTCCTATCGGATGTTTCATGTGCCTGAATTGCTCAGTCGAACGACGGCGGATAGTCTTTCGATGGAACCGACCGTTCAGGAGATTGTGATGCGTATTCGCGATGCCGATATCGTCTTACATGGTATCGGAGAGGCGCTCGTCATGGCGAGACGCCGTCGCTTGGATGACTATACTGTCAACTTATTAGAGAAGCAATCGGCTGTCGCCGAAGCGTTTGGCTACTTCTTTGATCAGGACGGACAAGTGGTTCACGTCATGAATACGCTAGGCTTGCATATCGAAGACCTCCCGAGAATCGGCACCGTGATCGGTGTTGCCGGCGGCCATTCGAAAGCAGGTGCCATAAGGGCAACATCAATGGCCTATCGCATTGATGCACTGATCACCGATGAAGGTGCAGCCAGAGCTATTGTTAATCAAGAAGGGATGATGTCAACATGACAACCAAAATCGGTATTAATGGATTCGGCCGTATCGGTCGTAACGTATTTCGCGCAGCTTTCAATCGTAAAGATCTCGAAATCATCGCTGTCAATGATTTAACCGATGCACAGACGCTTGCGATGCTCTTGCAATATGACTCCGTGCAAGGTGAATTCGAATATGAAGTCGTTGCTGACGGCAATGATCTCGTCGTCGATGGCCGTCGTATCAAAGTCTTTGCTGAACGCGATCCTGGTAACCTTCCTTGGGCTTCGATCGGCGTCGAAATCGTCGTGGAATCGACGGGTTTATTTACGGATAAAGAAAAATGTGAAGTGCACATTGCTAAAGGTGGCGCGAAAAAAGTTATCATCTCCGCCCCAGCAAAAAATGAAGATATTACGATCGTTATGGGTGTTAACCACGAAAAATATGATGCTACACAACATCATGTCATCAGTAACGCTTCTTGTACGACCAACTGTTTGGCACCAATCGCTAAAGTTATCCATGAAGAATTCGGCATCGTTCATGGTCTGATGACGACCGTTCACTCCTACACGAACGATCAACGCATCCTCGATCTTCCGCACAAAGATCTTCGTCGTGCCCGCGCTGCTGCGCTTTCGATGATTCCGACGACAACCGGAGCTGCTAAAGCTGTTTCCCTCGTCTTACCAGAACTCAAAGGAAAATTAAATGGTTTCTCAATGCGCGTTCCTACGCCGAACGTCTCTGTCGTCGACCTCGTCGCGGAACTCGCGAAACCGGCAACGGTTGAAGAAGTGAATGCCGCTTTGAAAAAAGCGTCGGAAGAAGGTTCGCTCAAAGGCTTCCTCGCCTATTGTGAAAAACCGCTTGTCTCAAAAGACTTCAATGGCAACCCACATTCCTCGATCGTCGATGCACTTTCGACCATGGCGATCGACAACACGATGGTTAAAGTCGTCTCTTGGTATGATAATGAATGGGGCTATTCCAACCGCGTCGTCGATTTGGCTTCATACATCATCAGCCAAGGTCTGTAAGTCAATCGCGCATAGTAATAACCACAGGCAGGGCGTGAAGCTCTGCCTGCTTTTCAGGGCGTAGGCAGTGACTTTGTGAAAAGTGGGTGTGTGTCGGTGGATAAAATGACAGTTCGCGATATCGATGTTCGTGGTAAACGTGTATTTGTGCGTGTCGATTTTAATGTGCCTTTGAAAGATCAGAAAATTACGGATGATACACGAATTCAAGCAGCGTTGCCGACTATTCGTTATTTGCAAGAACAAGGTGCCCGCTTGATTCTGGCCAGCCATCTTGGTCGACCTAAAGGTGAAGTGAACGAAGCGTTCTCATTGCGTCCTGTCCGAGATCGTCTGAGTGAATTGCTCGGTTGTGAAGTGAAATTCGTTGGCGAAAGCATTGGATCGACTGTTGAAAGCACAGTGGAAGTACTTCGCGAAGGTGAAGTTTTATTGCTTGAAAACGTGCGTTTTCATAAAGGGGAAGAAAAGAACGATCTCGACTTAGCACAGCAATTCGCGAAGTTGGCCGACGTCTTTGTCAATGATGCGTTTGGCACGGCGCATCGCGCCCATGCGACGACAGAAGGTATCGCGCATTATCTGCCTGCGGTTGCCGGTTTTCTCATGGAAAAAGAGATCGGTATAATGGGAGATGCGCTTGCGAATCCAGCTCATCCGTTCACCGCGATTATCGGCGGAGCCAAAGTCAGCGATAAAATCATGGTTATTGAAAATCTCTTAGCGAAAGTTGATCGTTTGTTGATCGGTGGCGGTATGGCCAATACGTTTTTATTGGCAAAAGGGTATTCGATGGGCAAATCGCTCGTCGAACAAGATCAACTCGATACGGCGAGACGTTTAATTGAACTTGCGAAAAATGAAAATAAGATGCTTCTACTCCCTGATGATCTTGTTGTCGCCAAAGAATTTCAAGCACAAGCTCAGCATCGCGTCGCTGCTTTGGACGATGTTGCTGATGATGATATGGCGCTCGATATCGGACCGAAAACGATCGAAGCGTATCAAGAAGCGATTCGCACTTCAAAGACGGTGATTTGGAACGGCCCGATGGGCGTTTTTGAAATGGACGCTTTTGCGGTGGGAACGAATGCGGTCGCCAATGCGGTTGCACAAGTTGATGGTACGACGATCATCGGCGGTGGCGATTCGGTGGCTGCGATTGAGAAGGCCGGATTGGCGGATAAAATGACGCATATATCGACGGGTGGCGGTGCTTCACTCGAATTTCTCGAAGGTCGCAAATTACCTGGCGTTGAAGCGTTAAACGCAAAGGAAGGTCGATAAGATGGCAGAACGTAAGCGTTTGATCGCAGGCAATTGGAAGATGTATAAGAC
>JABEUY010000071.1 GCA_013044175.1 Bacilli bacterium | reverse complement strand
TGCTTGCTTAAATAAACTACAGTGTGATCATGTAGATAAAATGCTGACCATTGCTCATACCGTGCAATCAGCCGATAAGACCAATCGAGAAGCATATGCAGCAAGAATTTATTTCTCTTCCCTTTTCAATGAACGATTCCGTCGCACGGAAACTAATGAGATCAACGCTGCTTTGAATTATGGGTATGCAATATTGCGCGGTCTTGTTGCTCGTTCGATCGTGGTGTATGGCTTTATGCCACATATGGGATTGTTTCATCACAATGACTTTAATGCATTTGCCCTCGCGGATGATTGGGTAGAACCCTTTCGTCCTTTTTTTGATTATTTTGTATATATAAATCAAGACAGGATTGAAGAAAGGGGGCTAACGACAGAAATAAAAAGAATGATTTATTCTATTTTAAGTACTGAAATTGCAGTGGGTAATGAAAATTATAATTTTTCTGTAGCGGTTGAACGGGTCATCGAGGGATTTTTACGATGCTGTAAAGAGAATGATCTCAAGTATCTTGTGTTCCCGAGATTTCTGGGAGAAGAGGAGTAGGGAGTGAAATATCGAAGAATGCGACTTCTTGTGATGTTTGACCTACCGACAACGACGAAACCACAGAGAAAAAGGGCTACGAAATTTCGAGATTTTTTACTCGACGATGGGTATTATTTTTTGCAATATTCTTGTTACGTACGAATTTGTGCTAATTATGATGATGCGCTAAAACATGAAAATCGTTTGAAGAACACTGTACCACCAGAAGGAACTGTACGTTCGATCAAGATAACTGAGAAACAATATCTTGAATTGAGAGAATGGATCGGTCAGAAATCCGACTGGTATGATACTGAAGCTTCGGGTGAGCAGATGATACTTTTTTAAAAACCGTAGTAAGAAACAGAAATTTTATCGAAAAAACGATGAAAAAAATCGCCCGAAAGTCCTCTATCGTACAGAAATAAAGGGTTTTTCGGGCGTCTATTATACCGTACTTTTTGGGGTAAGAGGTATAAAACTCAACCATGATTACGTGGTGAATCAGCAGCATTATACCGTACTTTTTGGGGTAAGAGGTATAAAACGATTTGTGGCTATGTTCCTTTTTTGAATAAATTATACCGTACTTTTTGGGGTAAGAGGTATAAAACGGATCTGATTGTCGAGCCGAAAGGAAAGCCATTATACCGTACTTTTTGGGGTAAGAGGTATAAAACCAAAAGTACGACATCGTTTTTATCGAAGGATTATACCGTACTTTTTGGGGTAAGAGGTATAAAACCCTTCTTAGCACCACTCGTTACTTTACTAGATTATACCGTACTTTTTGGGGTAAGAGGTATAAAACCAACAAGTCGATCGATAACATCGTGTATACATTATACCGTACTTTTTGGGGTAAGAGGTATAAAACGTCGATGTCAGAGATAATGTACTGAAAAGTATTATACCGTACTTTTTGGGGTAAGAGGTATAAAACATTGAAGCTCATGCTAAAACAGCTGAGCGTATTATACCGTACTTTTTGGGGTAAGAGGTATAAAACTCGAAATCGTTTGATGGTATCACCGTATTCATTATACCGTACTTTTTGGGGTAAGAGGTATAAAACGTCCCATTCGATCCATCCGACACACTCATGATTATACCGTACTTTTTGGGGTAAGAGGTATAAAACCATTTCGATAAAAGTAAATACTTAAATCAAATTATACCGTACTTTTTGGGGTAAGAGGTATAAAACAACGACGTATTATTATCAGCTCTTCCCCTAATTATACCGTACTTTTTGGGGTAAGAGGTATAAAACGAAGTCGAAGGCGTTATTGATGCTGATGGTATTATACCGTACTTTTTGGGGTAAGAGGTATAAAACTGAATTGTATTGCAAGGGTGAGGATAAGCCATTATACCGTACTTTTTGGGGTAAGAGGTATAAAACGCAAGACAGCGCCAGTGGTCAACGTGATTTATTATACCGTACTTTTTGGGGTAAGAGGTATAAAACCGTCGCACCTGCAATTGCCGCTACGCTTGTATTATACCGTACTTTTTGGGGTAAGAGGTATAAAACCAAGTTAAAACAGGTACGTCAAAAAGAGTGATTATACCGTACTTTTTGGGGTAAGAGGTATAAAACGGGATCGTGCGTAGCGGCTTGCAGCCGATATTATACCGTACTTTTTGGGGTAAGAGGTATAAAACACTTTTCACCGAGATACTTTTTTGCTTTATATTATACCGTACTTTTTGGGGTAAGAGGTATAAAACCTTTACTAACCACGAATAGATACCGCCAAGATTATACCGTACTTTTTGGGGTAAGAGGTATAAAACAACCCACTCCCAATGGCATTAGCAGGACCTATTATACCGTACTTTTTGGGGTAAGAGGTATAAAACACGATGGGCTTGCACCTTGAATAAACGCACATTATACCGTACTTTTTGGGGTAAGAGGTATAAAACTATATGTGCATGCGTATATTTTACGCTTATATTATACCGTACTTTTTGGGGTAAGAGGTATAAAACCCAAGATTTGTTCCTGAACAAGCATATCCATTATACCGTACTTTTTGGGGTAAGAGGTATAAAACTCGGGCAGGATGGCATCGATACGGGAATGATTATACCGTACTTTTTGGGGTAAGAGGTATAAAACCGGCACTACGCCGAACATTGCAAGACAAAGATTATACCGTACTTTTTGGGGTAAGAGGTATAAAACCTTCGACACATGGAACGGTCGTCCGGTTATATTATACCGTACTTTTTGGGGTAAGAGGTATAAAACTGCGCTCGCTAACGTGTTCACGTTTATAATATTATACCGTACTTTTTGGGGTAAGAGGTATAAAACATGACTTCCATACATGTGTACATTGCCTATATTATACCGTACTTTTTGGGGTAAGAGGTATAAAACGGTATTCCGACACCGCGGCAAATGTCATGGATTATACCGTACTTTTTGGGGTAAGAGGTATAAAACCGTACTAATCGCATGCCAAATTGAATTCCAATTATACCGTACTTTTTGGGGTAAGAGGTATAAAACGCTTACGCTCATTTTTTCTTTTTTTGAATTATTATACCGTACTTTTTGGGGTAAGAGGTATAAAACAACTCTTAATAGATGGTGCCGTGAGATCGAATTATACCGTACTTTTTGGGGTAAGAGGTATAAAACCTTGGTTTTGTTTCATCAACAGTTGACTCTATTATACCGTACTTTTTGGGGTAAGAGGTATAAAACATGTTTGAGGGCATTAAGTGGGACAAGATTATTATACCGTACTTTTTGGGGTAAGAGGTATAAAACCCGACCCAATCCGATGAAACTTCCATGATGATTATACCGTACTTTTTGGGGTAAGAGGTATAAAACGTGGTCGTTCCTGCAGCTGCATTAGCGGATATTATACCGTACTTTTTGGGGTAAGAGGTATAAAACTCGATTGAAATGGACGCTTGCCAGCCTCTAATTATACCGTACTTTTTGGGTTAAGAGGTATAAAACAGCAAAGCCTGTCCCTGCAAAAAAACGCTATTATACTGTACTTTTGGGGGTAAGAGATATAAAGCGAAGTAAGGAATAGTTACTATTTGTAATTATGATACCCTACTGGATTGTCAACACTAAACTAGATAACTTTTTTAAGGTGTTTTGATTTGTATTCAACTGTAGTCGAGCCGTAAACATGTTCGCAATTTTAGGTTTAATCAAGAAAGTGCCCCCGTCCGAAGCTCCTCCCAAGCTCATGAACATCGCGTCTGCGCTACGTCAACGGTGTAAGCTTTATAAACCTCTCAACTTCTACCAAACTCCATTATTTAATTTTATGACTACTGAGTTCAGAGCAAAGGTCATGATTGCAAACGGTATAATGACCTGTCTTTAAATTCTCAGAGAAAAGTTGAAAAGTATTTGGTACGACATTCGCCGAAATGATTTACGTGAATCGGACTTTTTCAGAACTAATGGATTCGTATATAGTGCGGGAGTTGGACGAGCTTTTAGACATGTACTGATAAGCTGTCGCATTATGTACCGCGAAAGTCATACGTTGTTGATATTTCCAAGCCTGGATAGAGTGTGCTTGTTGCACATTCACCACGTTACGGCAAATATTGACCAATGTAGAAGATCGCTATTTTTAATAGCCTGTGCGGCGATAACGCATGGTTATCCTTATTTTGTCTGCAGTGACTATGACCAATTGCGCTATAATATGCCTATGATAGCGTTCGTCTAAAACTCTATCAAAGTGACATTGAGGTGAGACAATGCTTGCTTTTATAGATGAGAGCGGTTTTCCGCATCCAAATGATGAAACTAAAAATCCTGTATTGGCGGCAGTTTGTATTCCGCAGGACGAAATGAAAAATGTTGTGAAGAAAATGTACAACATAAAGCTCGATATTTATGGCAGTAGCGACGTAGAAGTAAAAGCAATCAACCTGCTGAAACCTAAGTCACTAAAAAGTCATACAAAAAATAAGAACTTTACTGAACGTATCATCAATGAAGTATTTATGAGAACGAATGGGTTAAAAGTGTTCTCGATTGTTATGGATCATCCATTGGAAGTACCCACAACCAGAGTAGATATGTTCTCTAATCACTATCGATTTCTTTTACAAAGAATCAATGGCTACTCTGCCACGAGAAGAACAAAGTGTGTTGTTGCGTTTGACTCACAAGATGAAGGCAATGATAAGATAATTTCTGATCGAATGAAAAATTACCTTTTTAGATCACATGAGGGTCAGGGTTGTGAATCGATTGTGGAATCTGCTTTCTTTGTAAATTCCAAAGTCGAAGACGGCATACAGTTAGCTGATTTGCTCGCGGGTATCGTTCGACATTATTACGAAAAGTGTCAAGACAATGCATCTAAAAATCAGTTCGAAACGTGGATTAGTGAACTGTATTCTCAAATCCTGAGTCTTACGATGACTGTGAACGCTCCTCGCGCCCAAGAAGGATTATTTGGAATTTATAAAATGCCTTTAAGGTATCTATATCAAACGGATGAACCAATTCCGCCGTCAGAGATCCAGTGAAATACAGGGCATTCATGCGTTCTCATTGATTTACTTGCAAAACGCATGCATAACCAGTGGAGATCATTGTGTGGAAGTAAGTCCTCTAAGCCGTCGAAATTTACGCTTACTTGACTAAATTTGATTCCCGTATATACTATAAATGAGACTGGTGATGTGGTTCTGTCCAAGAGCTGCCTTGTGCTGGTCTTATTTATTTTTCATGAATTCGAAGGCTGTTCTTCAGTTGCACTGCCCATTAGTTTTCACGTCATCTAGGTACCGTGCGAGTTAAGTTGATGGGATGGACTAATTATGTATCCAATCATTCACTTTGTCGCTCGACTGATTTAAGAGACAGTACCTCTTTTCTGCGTATCGATTAACCTTTGAGATACTTACTCCAAATCCGATAGCTCACTCTGCTGGAAGACCGATTTATCCTGTGGTAAAGGATACCAAACACACCCGTAGAAAACTCGCTACAACTACCGAATAGATTCATACATGGTATCAATCGCCAAGATGTAAGTCATTAAATTAAGTGTAGCTGGTAAGTACTTTTGGGGGTAAGAGGTATAAAGGCTAAAACACGTCAAGGCGTCTTTGTGTTCATGATACGCTTTCATGTTATTATTGTAAATTGCTTTTCGAAAAATCGGATTAATCTATTTCGATTTTGGCAAATGAAATACAGGATGCCAACCAACACACGGGAAATCGGTGTTGGTTGGCATCTCTGTTTCACATCGAAACAAGGTCAAATGCGATCGCGCGGCACGTAGTGGGTGTGCAGCAGTTCGTGCGCTTTCTCGCCATACGGTTCGCCGAGATATTCTTCGTAGAGTTTCTTAATCATCGGATTCTCATGGGATTTGCGGATGACTTTCGCGCGGTCTTCTTGATAGATCGCTTGTTGCCGTTTCTTGATGACTTCGATATCGCCGTGATGATAAGGTTGACCGCCACCGCCGATGCAACCGCCCGGGCAGGCCATGATTTCGATCGCATCGAATTGGTATTCGCCGCTGCGAATGCCTTCGAGCAATTTGCGCGCGTTACCCAGTTCGTGCGCGATGCCAATGCGAATGGTGCGATCGTTGATTTGTACTTCGGCACTGCGAATGCCTTCAAGGCCACGCAGTTGTTCAAATTCAACTTTCTCAAGCGTTTCGCCTGTCAACCATTCGTACGCGGTACGTATCGCCGCTTCGATCACACCACCTGTCGTGCCAAAAATCACAGAAGCACCTGTCGATTCGCCAAGGATGCTGTCAAAATCGCTTTCTGGCAAACTGGCAAAATCCATGCCCATCTCATGCAGCATCGCGCCAAATTCACGCGTCGTCACGACAACATCGACGTTGTTGTTATGATCTTTCGTCAACTCAGGTCTAGCCGCTTCCGCCTTCTTGGCTAAGCACGGCATGACCGAGACGACGACCATGTCTTCAGGCTTCACGCTGATTTTGTCCGCATAATACGATTTGGCGATGGCGCCAAGCATGATCTGCGGTGATTTACACGTTGAAGGGATATCGAGCATATCGGGAAATTGATGTTCAAAAAACTTCACCCACGCCGGGCAACAACTCGTCAGCATCGGTAGTGTACCGTTATGCGTTAAGCGATGAACGAATTCACTCGCTTCTTCCATAATCGTAAGATCGGCACCAAAATCGGTATCAAAAACAGCATCAAAGCCCATGCGTCGAAGGGCTGTCGCCAGTTGGCCGGTGGAGATCGTACCTGGCGCCATGCCGAACAATTCACCGATCGCAACACGAACAGCAGGCGCGACTTGTACGACGACATGTTTATTCGGATCGGAAAGTGCCGCCCATACTTTATGTGTGTTATTGACTTCAGTCAGTGAAGCTGTGGGGCAGACGGCGACACATTGTCCACAGTACGTACAACTCGTCTCCGCCATCGGCAAGTTGAAAGCAGGTCCGACGAAAGCGTCAAAGCCACGATTTTGACCTGAAAGTATATGACACGTCTGTACGTCATTGCACATCGTTTCACAGCGTCTGCACATGACGCATTTGTTCGGATCTTTGACGATCGCAAGACTTGAGGTATCTTTCGGATAATCCATCCGATAGCCTTCCCATTGAATTTCATGGACGCCGAGTTCATGCGCAAGAGATTGCAATTCGCAATCGAGATTTTTTGGGCAGGTTAAACATTCTTTCGGGTGATTGGAAAGTAATAATTCGACGGCCATCCGTCGACCGGTCATCGCCCGGACGGAATCGGTGACCACTTGCATGCCTTCCGTTACTTTTTCAGAACAAGAAGGGACGAGCGTAGGCCGATTTTTTACTTCGACCATACAGACCCGACAAGATGCCGTTTGATTGACGACGCCAAATCCTTCAAGATTAAGATGACATAACGTGCGGATTTTCACATTTACCAATTTGGCGGCTTCTAGGATGGTCGTTCCTTCTGGCACGCTCACAGGACTACCATTGATCGTGAGATTGATCATCTTCATCGCACAATACCCCCTATGGCTTGATCACCGCATCGAAGCGACACGCCGTAAAGCACGCGTTACAACCGATACAGATCGCTTCATCGATGACATGTACTTTTTTGACTTTGCCGTCGATACAGTCGACAGGGCATGCGCGCGCACACGCGGTACAACCGATACACTTACTCGCGTCGATGCTATAGGTTTTTTTCGAGAGTTCCTTGCAAGATCCGGTTGGACAGCGTTGATCGACGATGTGGGCGAGATACTCTTCACGGAAAAAACGCATGGTGCTCAGCACGGGATTCGGTGCTGTCTGACCTAGTCCACAAAGTGCCGTATCTTTGATCATGCGACCGAGTTGCTCCAACCGATCAAGATCTTCAAGCGTTCCTTCACCCTTCGTGATTCTGTCGAGAATCTCATACATGCGTTTTGTCCCGACGCGACAAGGCGTACACTTACCGCACGATTCATCTTGGGTAAAATCGAGATAAAATTTCGCGATGTTGACCATGCAATCGTCTTCATCCATGACGATCATGCCACCAGAACCCATCATGGAACCGATTCCTTTGAGGCTTTCATAATCGATCGGTGTATCCAGATCGGCCGTCGTAATGACTCCGCCAGAAGGACCGCCCGTCTGCACCGCTTTGAATTTTTTGTGATGGCGAATGCCACCGCCGATATCGAAGATGATTTCGCGCAGTGTCGTACCCATCGGCACTTCCACAAGGCCAACGTTTTGCACTTTACTTGCGAGGGCAAAAACTTTTGTTCCTTTGCTTGTGGCCGTTCCGATGGCACTATACCATGCGCTGCCTTGTAGGATGATCGGCGCGATGTTGGCAAACGTCTCGACATTGTTGACACAAGTCGGCTTTCCTTTATAACCCGCTTCCGAAGGAAAGGGTGGTTTCTTCGTCGGTTCTCCGCGCTTACCTTCGACCGAATGAATCAAAGCGGTCTCTTCGCCGCAGACAAACGCGCCAGCGCCATAGCGGATTTCGATGTCAAACGCAAAATTCGTGCCAAAGATCGACGTGCCGAGTAACCCATAAGATCGTGCCTGTGCGATGGCGATCTCAAGGCGTTTAATCGCAAGCGGATATTCCGCGCGGATATAGATGATCCCATGCGAGGCACCGATCGCATAACCGCCAATCGCCATCGCTTCAAGGACACAATGTGGATCGCCTTCAAGAATCGAACGATCCATAAAAGCGCCAGGATCCCCTTCGTCCGCATTGCAGATGATGTATTTTTGATCACTTGGGATCTTATTGGTGATCTCCCATTTGAGACCGGTCGGAAAGCCGCCACCGCCACGACCACGTAAGCCACTGTCTTTCACGATCGTACAGACTTCTTCGGGTGTCATTGACGTTAGTACTTTTCCGAGCGCTTCATAACCTTCAAAGCCGATATATTCGTCGATTTGTTCCGGATCGATCAGGCCACAATGTCGTAATGCGATCCGTTTTTGCTTTTTATAAAATTCCATATCTTTATCGCTAAGCGCTTGATCGCCATCACCTTTGTAAAACAATCGTTCGACTTTTCGCCCGAGTAAGATATGCGATTGAACGATTTCTTGCGCATCTTCCGGTTTAACGCGTACATAGACCGTATTGTCAGGAAGAATCTTGACGATCGGACCTTCGCCGCAAAAACCAAAGCAACCAGTTCGAACGACGTCCGTATCGTCACTACACCCGAGCGTGGTCACCGCTTCACGAAACTGTTCGACAAGGCGAGTGCTTTCTAAGGAATTACAACCTGTACCCCCGCAAACGAGGATATGACTCGTCATGGTGGTCATCGTTTTACCGCCCCCTTCTGTCATGATCAGAAGTGTCAAGCACGATCGCTTCAGCGAGCACGTGGTGACCGAGAATATGGTGTTCAATGATGTCACGTCCGAGTTGGCTATCCACATGACCGTAAAGGACGGGTGATTGACCAGGTAGTTGAACAAGCACGGTGGGCTCTGCTTCACAGTGCCCCATACATCCGCTTTTGACGAGACGGACATGGTGCAGATCATGCGCCTCGATCGCTTCCATCATCGCGCGAAGCGTGTCACGAGCGCCAGCTT
Organism: Bacilli bacterium; assembly: GCA_013044175.1. Classification (GTDB taxonomy): domain Bacteria; phylum Bacillota; class Bacilli; order Alicyclobacillales; family SLC66; genus JABEUY01. Next base: position 14,234 of record JABEUY010000071.1, on the reverse strand, counting down.
GTAGACCGCATGTATCCATACCAACGGTAATCTCAATCGTATCGGGGGCAGGATCGCCACTTGAACGAAGCGCGACTTTCACTTTTTGGGCATCGCGAATGGCTTTAAGATCGTCAAGCGATTGAATGATCATCAGGCTTCACTCCCTGCGCGATAGGGTTTCAAGATCGCTTCGACATCTTCCGGCTTCGCATGGCCGAACACTTTATCATCGACAGTGACGATCGGTGCGAGGCCACATGCGCCAAGACAGCGCACGTCAGACAAGGTAAATTGTTGGTCTTTCGTCGTTTCGCCGGTAGTGACCTGTAGTTCCTCCTTGAAACGATCGAGTAGTTTATCACTTCCGCGAACGAAACAGGCTGTACCCATGCAAACGCTTACGTTATGTTTACCCCGCGGGGTTGTCGTAAAGTAGGAATAAAAACTGATGACGCCAAAAACTTCAGCGCCCGATACGCCGACTTGGCGGGCGACGAACAGTTGTACTTCCATTGGTAGATAGCCAAAAAGTTGTTGGGCTCGGTGCAACACGTGGATGAGCGAACCTTTGGGATCATCTAACGAAGCGATGTACGCGCCTAAGGTGTCAAAGAGGTCTTGCGGTAAATCCGGTACACTGATCGTCCTGGCTCTTGCTTGGGCTTTGGACATGAGATCGTCACCTTTCCTGAATCGGATTCATTACGTGACAAAATTCACATAGATAGCAAAGTCATTATAACGCATTGGTTGAGTTTTCCACAAAGTCCGAAACGACTAGAAGAAAGCTTACGTAAAGCGAGGGAAAAAAGAAACACTCCACATTTTGATCACCAAAATGCAGAGGCTGCAAGCCCAATACCAAGACCAGCAAGGGCACCAAAAGCAAAGTATGCGCCAGGGATGAAGACGAGATCGATCCGAGGTCGTAAAGCATGAGGATTATCGGTGAAAATTTGTTCTGAATTTTCTGTATCTATTTGCATTGTGACATACGAAGCGACGGCTCGACACTGCGTGAGATAGATGCCGGCGGGTAATACTTGCGTCAAAAATCCACGATAGATGAAGCCATTGACGTGATACACATAGACGGGCTGCCCCATACAGCGCACCGCGTTGGAATAAAGTGGATGCATCATGATGACCTCCTAGCACATAAGCGTGTACTGTAACGTATGTACGTGAGGAAATCGTGTATAGGGCTTTAGTGCATACCGGAACGCAAACGTAAGGATTCGCGCGCGGCTTTGGGCAGATTGGCAATCACGCGTTGATACGATTCAAAAAGCATGTCAAGAACGACCTGATCAGGAACACTACCGTTTAGTAGCACGGTGTTCCAGTGTTTCTTATTCATATGGTAGCCAGGCAATACGGATTCCGGATAGGTACTGCGGTGTAGCCAAGCTTCGTCGGGGGACGTTTTAAGGTTGACCATCTCGCAATCATCGCGATGTCCGAGAAGGGCGAACATTTTTTCCATGACAAAAAGTACAGGGAGATCGGGAGCAAACGGATAGCGCAAGCTAGTTGCCTCGTAGTTTAGTCCGGTCGTGATCAGTTGCTGGTGGTTGATCATCGTCGTCATCCTTTTACCATGATAGGCGTCAGTGCGGGTAATGGTATTCCATATGTTTATCGTGATGTTTGCTTTGATGATTTTTAAACACCTCGACGCAAAGTAGGTAAGGCGTAGGCTAACTTTGCGTCGAGATTCTTTTGGCTAAGCAGAGGTTTTGTCGATCCTTTTCGCGGTAAAAAGCGATGCTGAACGCTTACACCTTGCGCGTAGGGTTTCTTTTTTTATCGATAAAGTACGAAGCGACAACGGTCGTCAATGCCCATATAATAATCGGAATGACCCCAGACAAAACCATAAACTTGCCTATTGGTATAACCCAAGCCAGGAGTATGATCAGTGCGGCGACAGGAATGCCAAGCTGTCCGCCCAAACGATGCGTACGTATCCAAACCTCATCATTTGAGAGAGTCCAAGGTGTTCGAATGCCCAGCCACCAATTGACTTGAAGGCGGGGTAAGACATTGGCGACCAGCAAGAGCATGATACCGTAGGCGGTCAAGGCTAAACGCATCGTCGCCATCTGCAACAGATGGCCTAAGACGGTCAGGTAAATTAAGCCGACACAAACGACAATGACACCGCCGATGTAGCGATACGTCGACCAGAAGTTTTCATAATTCCTCCTTTTCGGATCGATTCGCCACAAGACTTGCCAAACGAGAATGATGACAAGTGTGATGATTGGTTCATAGGAAACGGCTAGCCAGCGTGAGATGAAAAGAGTCGGTTTTCCAGATGCGTTTAGATGACTGGGTACCGATGCTGGCAGATGAAACGAGGTAAGGATGCCAAGAATGACGGTCAAAATCCAAAATAGCCATCCCCACCAAGGTATTGCGTTACTTTTCTTCATCTTGCTCACCGCCTCCAAAGTGATCGAAAAGCCAAATCAGCCATTCTTGCAAAACCGTTGTGTTCAGTTGGTAGATAATGAATGTTCCCTCGCGTCGATCTGTAATCAGTTTCGCGTGCTTGAGTACGGTTAAGTGTCGACTAATGGTGGGTTGCGCGTGGGAAAAATGTTCAGCGATCTCACCCGCCGATTTGGGTCCATCCTTTAATAATTCGATGATTTTTCGGCGCGTTGCATCGGACATCGCCTTAAACACGCTCTCATTCATGGGGTATCTCAGACCTCCCGTCCCGTTCGCCATCGTTCTTTTCGAAGTAACATCATTATATAGCTATATAGCTAATAAGTAAATGGGGAAGTGTCATGTAGGACGAAAAGGGTGAAGACGGCGAACGACAAAAAAAGACAATAGGATAGCCACGACCATCAAGCCAGCGTTAAAAACTATGGTGTACGTTGGATTAGCTTGAAATAGAGAACCAGCAAGCCAACCCATCGGTGTACTGATCAGGAGGATCAACGCTGTGATGAAGCTGTTCAGCCTTGCTCTTTCGTCACTTCGGATGACGACCGCCATGATCGATTCGGTCAATGGTCCCAATAGGGCAATCGCCAAGGCTTCACAAAATGCAGACAAAAGTACGATTCCGATCCAGTAACGGTGAAACGATTCGCCTAAAAGTAACACGACGATACTACTGAGATGAAAGGAAAGTCCAAGCAACAGCGGATAGCGGACAAACCGCAGGCTTATTCTTGGCGTAATGAACAGATAGACCACGAGTGTTGTCAATGACGCGATGACAGGAAAGACAGAAAGAGTGGCCGTGCTTACGTAGAATGTTTTGGTTACAAATAAAGGCCAAAAGGTCGTCTGTACTGTGCTAAAGCTCGTAAGAAGAGCCATGAAGGCGACGCATAAAAGCAAACGCGGTTGTCGTAGTTCGGCAACAAGTACCCGCCAGTCGCGAAATGTCAGGCTGATGACAGACTGGTTGCTACAAGCTTTTCTTCGTTGCAGACCGATTGAACTTTCATAAGAGTAGTAATACTGTAGTACAAATCTTGCTGTCATCATCACCATGGCAACGAGATAAACGGTGCGCAAAGTAGGCATGAAAGTGAATTTGTCGATAAATAGACCGGTTATCGGCGAAAAAAAGCCTGCCACCAAACCCGTCAGATTGATCAGTGTCCAAATCGAAACAAGGTGATCCGAATCACCATCTTCGACAAGGATGCAGGAAAAACAATTTCCGGTGACTTGCCACATGCTGTTAAACAGTACGGCAAGCATGACGATGAGGTAATCCTTCGCCACAGCAAAAAGCAAGCAAGATACTGTCCAACTGAGCACACCAAAGAGCAACATCGTTTTTCGTCGACCGTATTTATCGATAATGGCTCCCGAGAAGATGGCCCACACGAATTGCATGGCGAGCCCGATGCTTGACAACATACCGATTTGTTCACTACGTAAACCGATCATGCTCATGTAAATCGAAACGTAAGGTAGCAATACTTGATACGGGATTGACCAAAGAGGTTCAACCCAAACCACAGTCCTTTGATTCCCGCGCAACGTACGCCAAGTTTTCCATAAAGGCAGTTTATCGTTCAAAAAGAGTTCTCCTTTACTTTTTCGATTCATCAACTCCTTTCGAAAAGGGTTCGCCCGTGCAAAGCGAATAGCTTAATAGATTGAAAAGGGACACGATTATCGCTCCAGTCGTTGATCGATTCGCCAACTTCAACATCATGATAGCATTCAGCTCGTCATCGTGTAACCCAATTGAGTTTTGTGTCGTCTACCAACTACTACGATGAAAGTGAAGAGATGGTTACGAAGGGAAAGGAGCCTCATGATGGATAAACCGATATTGTTAGATTTTCCTGAGTCATTCGAAACGCAACGACTCTTTCTACGTGCACCGCGCTTTGGTGATGGAAAGGCGCTCAATGAAGCGATTGCTGAAAGTATTGATGAACTTCGTCCCTGGATGCCTTGGGCGAAGGAAGTGCCTACGTTGGACGAATCGGAAGAAAACGTGCGTGTGGCACGGCTGAAATTCCTTGAGCGTGCTGATCTTAGACTGCATCTTTGGGATAAGAAAACGGGGCAATTGATCGGCTGCAGTGGTCTCCATCGTATCGATTGGATGGCCAAAAAATTTGAGATCGGCTATTGGCTTCGTACCTCCGCATGGGGTAAAGGGTTGATGACCGAAGCGGTAGAAGGCATTACAACCTTTGCAATGGAAACGCTCGAAGCAAATCGCTTGGAAATTCGATGCGATGCGAATAATCTGCGCAGTGCCGCTGTTGCGAAACGGCTTGGTTACCCTCTAGAAGCGCTGCTTCGGCATGAAAGATTGAATACGGCAGGAGAACTTTCTGACAGCATGGTCTTTACGAAAGTTCGTGGCTATGATTTTTAACCATTCTAGGATGATAACGATAAGGAGAATTTCTTTGAAAAACCGAGCTATGTTTACAGCTATATTGGGATTAAGCGCGATAACTTTACTAAGCAGCACACAAGGGTCAACGCAAGCTGCCATGACGCAGCAAAAGCCGAAGTTGGCGTCTCAAGGTTCCCTTCATTGGGTGCTTGAAAAAGGATCGAGGCCCCAAGAGGTAAGCACATTAGCGATGCATCAAGGAACGCTCTACGCGGGTACTTATCAAGCGAATAATGGCGTTTGGGTATATCAACATCATCAATGGCAACGCATCTATCCTTCTCCTGGACAAGTCTATGCTTTGGCTTCGTATAGTGGACAATTCAATGTGGGTACGCAAGCAAAAAGCGCTGGCGTTTGGCGAAAGGCTCAGACTTCTTGGGTGGCCGTTGGGCATGCTTTGCCAAATATCGATGCGCTTATCGCAAAGGATCATGTCCTTTATGCTGGGACGTACGGAAATGGACCTGCGGTGTGGGCTTATCGACGTGGAGCATGGCAAGCGATGACCGGTGCACCAAGTGACGTTACCTCCCTACTATTCGTCGGAAACCATCTATATGCAGGTAGCCAGAAGGCCAACGCCGAACAAGGCGGTGTATGGTATGAGCGTTCAGGCGTATGGCACGTAGCGGAAGGTTCACCTAAGAACGTAAGTGTGTTAACGGCGTTTGCTGGTCACTTATTCGCAGGTACACAATCGGGTCAAACGGGTGGTAATAACGTATGGGTATTCCAACAATATCGATGGGTAAGAATGGTGCCTTCGCCCAATAACGTGACTTCTTTCGTAACGGTACGCGGTGTTTTGTACGCGAGCACAGAAAGTGCCAGTGACAGTGTTTGGCGCTATCAGCATGGCGTGTGGACGCCAATGCTCAACTCGCCAGGCAATGTGACGAGTCTTCTTTACAGTAAGCACACGTTGTTTGCCGGCACCGTTGACGGTGTTTATCAAGCCAAACTATCGTGAAAGTAACTCTTGCCTTGTGTACAGCTATGCCACAGCTACTTACGTTAACAGTGTTCATCCAAGAAGTAGCTTGCTAACCTTGTATCGATTCGCTATGATTTAATCGGAGAACTCTCCGCTTGTCAAGAAGAAAGTTTTTTAACGAAAGGTTCTGATAACGTGCAAGGGGAAGAAGAAGGAAAAGCGATACGTCGTGATGCGGCTAAAAATCGGTTGCATATCCTTGAGGTAGCGAGTGTGCTTTTTTCCCAACAGGGTGTTGAACAAGTGAGCATGAATCAGATCGCGATGGAAGCGCAGATCGGATCGGGTACGCTTTATCGCCATTTTCGCGATAAGAGCGAACTTTGCTACGCTTTGATCAATGATCAGATTCCGTTTTTATTTGAAGATATGGACGACTTCTTGGCCGAACACGCCAAAGAACCTCCCAATCAAAAATTGGAAGGTGTCTTAAAGCGGTTTCTTCGCTTTCGTGAGACGAAGCGTAATCTGTTGTTCGGCGTCGAGGAGATACCATCGAAAAAGCCAATGGCCTTTTCGCATCAAAATCCTTTGTTTGATCAAATGCATGCGCTTTTGATGGCGATCTTTCAAGAAGTTGATCCAAGTGAGCAGGCAACGGGTACCAGTGAATTTAAAGCGGATCTCTTAATGATGGCTCTACGCAGGGATGCGTATGAGTTTCAACGTGAGATTCGCGGTAGATCGCCCGATGAAATCTTGCAGCAACTCTGTCAGACGTTCATGGCGCAACCATTGACGACAGACGAAAGAGAGCCGTAACGTGTCAGTTTATTCAAAGCGTTTTTGCCGAGCGTCGTGAATCGCTTCGACGAAGCGAATCGTCCCCGTCTTGCCTCGCATCACCACCGAATGGGTATGGACACGATGTTGGCCAGCATAGCGGACGCCACGAAGCAACTCACCATCCGTCACGCCGGTCGCAGCAAAAATCACGTCATCGCCAGCGACTAAATCATCCATCGTCAGTTTCTTCGTAGGATCGGTCAAACCCATCGCGAGGCAACGCTCCCATTGTGAGGTATCTTCCGGCAGAAGGCGACCTTGAAATTCTCCGCCCAGGCATTTGAGTGCTGCTGCGGAAAGTACGCCTTCGGGCGCACCGCCGATGCCGACGAGCAGATCGACGCCAGTCTGTTCAAAAGCTGTGTTGAGTGCCGCGGCGACATCGCCGTCGGAGATCAGTTTGATGCGAGCGCCTGCGCTGCGGATCAGTTCGATGATCTCTTGATGACGTGGTCGATCAAGGATGGCGACGAGCACTTCGGACAAGTCCTTGGAAGAAGCTTCGGCAACCGCTTTAAGATTGTCGATCAAAGGACGATCGATATCGATTTTGCCAGCACAGCGCGGACCGACGGCGATTTTGTCCATGTACATATCCGGAGCGTTCAGCAGCGTGCCGGATGGACCGACGGCGATCACGGAGAGCGCATTCCACATGCCACTGGCTAAAATGTTCGTTCCTTCTAACGGATCAACCGCGATATCCACGAGGTTGGGGCCACCAGCGCCTAGTTTTTCCCCGATATACAGCATGGGCGCTTCATCCATCTCTCCTTCACCGATGACGACTGTACCCGTCATGTGCACCGTGGCAAGCATCTGACGCATCGCCGTGGTCGCCGCTGCATCCGCTTCATTCTTTTTACCGAGTCCCATCCAGCGCGCACTGTTGATGGCGGCTGATTCGGTGACACGCACGATTTCTAACGCTAATTCACGATCCACAAAAAATCCCCCTATCGATATTGTGTTTCTACTTGGTTATGACAAGGCAGCATGGGCTGCGGCCAGTCTGGCGATTGGCACGCGGTAGGGTGAACAACTCACATAGTTCAAGCCCTCTTGATGGCAAAAAGCGATGGAATTTTTCTCGCCGCCATGTTCACCGCAAATGCCAAGCTTTAGGGAAGGCTTTACATACCGCCCTTTATTTTTAGCGATCGTAATCAGTTGACCAACACCATCGCGATCAATTTCGGTAAATGGATTTTTTGCCAGAATCTTTTCGTCCAAATACACTTGCAAAAACTTTCCTTCTGCATCGTCGCGACTATATCCGAGTGTAGTTTGCGTCAGGTCGTTTGTACCAAATGAGAAGAAATCGGCTTCGCGTGCGATTTGATCGGACGTGAGCGCAGCGCGCGGAATTTCGATCATCGTACCGACGAGATACGAAAGTCGCTGATTGGCTGTACGACTTTCTTCTTCAATTATTTTTTCCACCATGGTACGCATTCGACGAAACTCTTCAGCATGGCCGACGAGCGGAATCATGATTTCAGGCATGGGTGTAGCGCCTTGTTCGATCAATCGAAAAGCGGCTCGACAGATGGCTCGTACTTGCATGTCGTACACTTCGGGAAAAACAAAGCCAAGTCGACATCCGCGTTGGCCGAGCATGGGGTTATGTTCGTGTAAATGTTGAACTTTATTGAGTAAAGTTTCTGTTTCGGAAAGCGCATGGTGAATCGATTCATTGTCAGGTTCATAGTGCCGTTTTGTCTGTAAAGTAGCGAGCTTTGCGATTAATCCTTCACGATTAGGCAAAAATTCATGTAAGGGAGGGTCGAGAAGACGAATCGTGACGGGAAGCCCATCCATCGCTTGTAAAATACCGTAGAAATCATGCTCTTGAAGGGGTAATAAGTCACGGAGCGCTTCTTCACGTTCTGATTTTGAACCAGCGAGGATCATTTTTTGCACAAGAGGTATACGTTCTTCTGCCATAAACATGTGTTCCGTTCGACAAAGTCCGATACCTTCTGCACCAAGACGGCGTGCGAGACGCGCATCTTCCGGGGTGTCAGCATTGGCACGAATACCGAGTGCTCGTACTTCATCGGCATAACTCATCAATTCGCGAAAAGATTCAGTGAGATGAGGTGATTTTACTGGGACGATGCCTTCGATGACGCGTCCTGTTGCTCCATCGATCGAGAGCATATCGCCTCCGTGAAGAACGCGTTCACCAAGGGTAAGGGTATGTTTTTGCTCATCGATATGAAGTGCATCACAGCCGCATACGCACGGTTTGCCCATGCCGCGAGCGACGACGGCAGCATGGCTTGTCATGCCGCCACGACTGGTCAAGATGCCAGAAGCGGCAAGGATACCATGAATATCTTCAGGTGAAGTTTCATGGCGTACTAGCAGAACTGTTTGACCCTGTGCGGCACTTTCAACTGCTTCATCGGCGGTAAAAACGATGCGCCCTGAAACGGCGCCTGGTGAGGCCGGAAGTCCTCGCGTGAGCACGGTGATCGCTGCAGACTCGTCAAGACTAGGGTGAAGCAATTGATCGAGCACTTCAGGAGCAATGCGTTGCAAGGCTTCTTGCTTTGCGATGAGACCTTCATGAACGAGATCCGTTGCGATCTGTACTGCGGCAGTTGCTGAGCGTTTTGCACTTCGCGTCTGCAACAGATAGAGTGTGCCATTTTCAAAGGTAAATTCAATGTCTTGGACATCTCGATAATAGGTTTCAAGTTGTTGACATACGGCATGGAGTTGGTGATAGACTTCCGGCAACTCGATCGACAATTGGTCGATAAGATTAGGCGTTCGGATACCCGCGACGATATCTTCACCCTGAGCATGCATCAGATATTCACCGAATAATTTTCTTTCTCCCGTAGAAGGATCACGGGTAAAAACGACCCCTGTGCCTGAAAATTCTCCTAGATTACCAAAGACCATACATTGTACATTCACGGCGGTGCCGAGTTCTTCGGCGATGTGATGGATGCGTCGATATACTTTTGCACGATCATTATTCCAAGAAAGAAAGACAGCAGCGATCGCACCGAAAAGTTGTTCATAGACGTCTTGGGGAAATTCTTTTCCTGTTTGCGAAAAGACAAGTTCGAGATCATCGTGAATCAGAAGTTGATACGAAGCTAGACTGAGATCGTGATCTTCGGTGACAGATTCAGCCTGTTTATAGGAAGTAATCAGTTTTTCAAAGTGATAGCGAGGCACGCCAAGGACGATTTCAGCATACATTTGAATGAATCGATGATAGCATGCATAGGCAAAAATGGGATCGCCAGATAAGGTGGCTAATCCGACGACGGTATCATCATTCAAGCCGAGGTTTAAAATCGTATCCATCATACCCGGCATGGAGACAGGCGCGCCGCTGCGCACTGAAACGAGAAGCGGACGTTTTGGATCGCCAAATCCTTTTTGTTGACGCACCGATAAGGCCGTAATCCCGGATAAGATATCGGCTAGCATCTCTTGATGAAGTTGCTGGCCATTATCGTTAAAGGCGTGACATGCATTGGTGGTTACGACAAAGCCAGGAGGAACGGGAAGACCCGCACGAGTCATGTCGGCCAATCCCGCGCCTTTACCCCCATATACCATTCGATCAGCCTTTTCAATTTCATGAAAAAGATGAACCCATTTGCTCACGAAGAATGTCCCCCTTAGCGATATAATCGAGAATCCAAGCTGCCGTTTCTTCAACGGCTTTATCACTGACATTGATGACAGGGCACCCTAACCGCCGCATGATGGAATCGGCGTAAAGGATCTCTTCTAATATCCGTTCTTGATTCGCATAGTTCGCTTCGACAAACAAGCCCATCGATTTGAGCCGTTCTTGGCGAATGCGATTCAATTGTTCGGAGCTGATCGTTAAGCCGATGATTTTTTTTCGGTAAGGGAGTTGAAAAAGCTCGTCGATCGGAGCAATCTCGGGAACAAGCGGTATATTCATCACTTTGAGACGTTTATGGGCGAGATACATGCTAAGCGGGGTTTTGGAAGTGCGTGATACGCCGATCAGGATGATATCTGCCTGGGCTAACGAAGCACTGGCATTGCGTCCATCGTCATTTTTAACCGCAAATTCGATCGCCGAGACGCGTCGAAAGTAGTCATCATCGAGTTGGTGGAGTAGCCCGACTTTGTAATCCGGTTTTGCTCCGATCGCTGTTTCTAGCGCTTCGAGCATTGGGGAAAGCACATCGACCGTTTGGACATCGAATTCGATCGCTTTTTTCTTTACATAGTCGCGAAGCTCGGGTTGAACGATCGTAAAAGCGATGATCGCTTCTTCTTGTTTGGCTTTGCGTACGGCTTCTTCAAGTGTTGTTAAGGATCGCACATGCGAAATATGATGGATGGTACAAGGGTGTTTGGAAAACTGTATGGCAGCAGCGCGGGCGACAAATTCGGCCGTTTCGCCGAGCGAATCGGAGATGATGTAAATGATAGGTACTTGAGACATGAACGGAGTTCCTCCTTTGGCCATTCGATCACTTATCGAGGCAAATCTTGTCCTAATTCGGAAAAAGCACGTGTGATCGACGTTTTGGAGATTCTTCCGATGACGATAAGTCCGCGTTGTTCATTTTCTTCCACGACGGGGAGGGAATCGACCTCATGAAGGATCATTTTGGTGGCTGCGCTAAGCAGCGTGTCGCTTTCTTTGACAGTGACCACATGCGGGATGCGGGTCATAGCGAGTTGGACGGGAATGCTTTGTAAATCACTTTGCCCGATCGCGATTTTTAATAGATCTTTACGAGAGATAACACCTTGTAAGATTTGTTCCCGCACGACGATCAGCGTGCCCACATCATCAGTGAACATCTTGACCACCGCTTCGTAAATCGAGTCTTGCGCTTTGATGACGACAGGGATCGATTGATAGTCGCGCACAAGTAAGTGGTGGATAGAAGGTAAGGCAAGTTCGTTGTGCTTTTCTTCGTTGAAAAAATAACCGACTCGCGGTTTGGCATCGAGGTAGCCAGTCTGTGTCAACACAGTAAGATCAGGACGTAGCGTCGCTTTGGCGATCGAAAGACGATCGGCAATCTGTTCGCCGGTGATCGGACCATACTCTTTGACGAGTGAAACGATCGCTTCTTGGCGCTTGGTGAGCAAAGTGAACCCTCCTTGATGAATAGGTTCAAAAAAGTTAATGACACAGTATAGTAAACAATAAGACGTATTATTTGTCAAGGTTTATCGAATTAATACATCATAATTTGATGCGGTCAAGTTGAGACAGCTCATTGGGATCGAATGAGTAAAAAATAGCTCGTCAAAGGTGGAGAAGGGAATCAGCTAAAAGATGGCTAATTATAATTCTATTTAGTATACTAATGGTAAATTTATAGGAAATAAAGGGTATTATGTTTCGAAAAATAATCACGTTGTTTGTCGTCGTCACGATGGTGGCGATCGGTTTGATCGGCGTCGTGCCAAGGATCACACAGGTGGCAAGGGCGATGGAAATCGATGAGGGTGGTCGCGGAGGCGGGGCATTTGGTGGTGGGAATATCGGCGGAGGTGGCGGAGGAGGAGTTATTGATCCCTCGCCGGTTGCTGAGGGTACGGGTGAAGCGTTAAGTACACAATCCGTAGCTGACAAAGTAGCGTCAGAGTTGGGCGGAAATGTTAGCAAAATCGATGGTGACGTAAACAGTTGGAAGGTTAATATTCCGAATGGGAAAAGACCTATCATTGTTCGAATTATGGAGGCTGGTTCTGGTGGCCGTGCCAATCCGTATTTCCGTGTCAGTGTCGACGGTAAGCCAGCACTCACGTTGGAAGGGAAATTCTCAAGTGACCATGGCTTGACGCACTTTGATTTATCTAACGAATCCGTTCAACAGATTCTCAATATCATCGACAAATACAGAGGGAGGTAGCATTTTTGGATAGTAGCGATGTGCAAGTAGCGTTAAACAAACTTTGGGCGAGCATTGTGGAGGAATACCACTTTGATGTCTTGAATCATACGATTCGATTCAAGACGAAGGTAGTAGATTCAGGGAATGTCAATGAATATGATGTGCAGTTTTGCCAAGTAGCGTCGTTCTACTTTGTAGACGGATTGGATGAAGACAGGCATAACTGTATCGAACCCGATGAGGGAGATTACGTTGAGCTTACCTCGGTTCATTTCCTTAATGAAGGAATTGGTGATATAAGGGTTGTTCCGAATGGGGACTGGACCAATCAATATTCCAGTACTCCTAACTTCGCAATTGAGATGTGGAGTAAGATGCTTTTTATCGAGGCAGCGTCAGTGAAGTTTAATCAAGAAATTTTCAATGTGGGATACCCGGCAGGAATTTAAGTGTCTTGGTTACACGAATTTCAAGTGCTGTTACCGAAGGGAGTCGGCCTCGTTAAATCGGGGTCTGGCTTCTTTCTCTATCTTCACTCGGTCATTTGGTCGTCTTAGTAAAGCCACGAGGTGAATCAGGATTGACCAAAGCATTTGGATACATACGAGTTTCAACACAAGGACCGGTTCGTGACGGTTACAGTCTTGCGTATCAGCGGGACGAAATCATGCGCTATTGTATCGACAACGACATTGAAATCCTGCACATATACGAGGACAAAGGCATCAGCGGCGTAAAGGTTGACGAAGACGGCCTGACAGTTGAACGTGAGGGCTTGCGCATGCCATGCTCGCTGACCTTGCATCTGTCGAAGTTGACTGCGTTATCGTCCTGAACATCTCACGGTTGTGGCGTAGCGACCTGGCGAAGGTCCTGATGTTTAACGTAGAGTAAAAGTACCCGGTATAATCATTGTCACTTACCCATGATCATCGTGGGGTAGATTCATAGAAATTCTCTCTGTACCCTCTGGACCACCCATCGACGAGCTTTTGTCCAACTGGCAGCCTGGTACATGAATGCCCGATGATAAACTTCACGCTTTTGCAGAGTGTTCGGGTTAAGCAATGCGTTTGCCATGGTTTGTAGGCGCGCATTCGGGGCCCACTGCTCATAACGACTCAGGATGCGACCCATAAAGCGCACCGCTTGGCGGGAGGTATATACATTTCCAGCACGTAGCTAAACCCAGGCAATCCTCCGTCAAACCGTCAAAGCAAAACAGTGGGTGAAACCCATGTTGATGGTAATGGGCATTGAAATTTGCTCCGCATTGATTCCCATAAACTGCGAAACTGGAAGAATCCACGTCGCATACGAATTGTTTCTGGGGCTTTACCTCATACACGCGTCGTTGCAGCGTTTGCTTCATATTTTCTAGGGATTTGGCTGTCGAAATGTCGGCCTACTCAAAGAAGCGAGACAGGGTGGGTTGCGAAGCTAAGCGGTCTTTTCCAAACGACGCCGTCAACAATGACTCAACGGCCAAATTATCTGCGTGGTCATCCGTGTGGTAGCCGGCGAGATGCTGATACACCTTCTGAAGTACAACGTCGCTATTTGGGTGGTCTCGGTGGAAAACAGCATCATGAACGACGAGCAGATCCCTAACTGCATCCGACAACCCAATATTCTGATCAAATTCCTTGTAAAGAAGCCATCCAGCCTCTGAAGTCAAATCTTCGCCATCGAAATTCACTTT
>JABEUY010000070.1 GCA_013044175.1 Bacilli bacterium | reverse complement strand
TTAGAAGGCTGTTGCTCTATCCTACTGAGCTACTGAGACGCGTAACTGTTGTATTATATCGCGACTCTGAAGATTATTCAAGTAATGTAAGGGATGGTATCAACATTTCCACAGCACGTGCTCGATGACTAATTTGATTTTTTTCCTCGAGGCTAATCTCGGCAAACGTCTTCTGAAAGGGCGGATAGTAAAAAAGGGGATCATAGCCAAACCCTTCACTACCCAAATTTTCCTCGACGATAAGACCTTGGCACATTCCGGTGACGCCAATTTCTCTTCCATCTGGCCATACAAGTGCCAAACTACACGTAAAATGAGCCTTTCGTTGATCAGAATCAATTCCACGTAATGCTTCGAGCAGTTTTTCCCGATTTCGCCGGTCATCACTCGGTTCACCGGCATAACGTGCTGAATAAATTCCGGGTGCACCTTCAAGGACATCGACACAAAGGCCAGAATCATCAGCAAGAACAGGTACACCAACTTGTTTCGCGATCGAATGCGCTTTTAATAAAGCATTTTCCAAAAAGGTAAGTCCTGTTTCTTGCGGCATGATAATATGCTCTGCAATCGGTTTTACAATGATTTGATAAGGAGCAAACGCTTGGGTGAATTCCTTAACCTTATGATTGTTTTTTGTGGCGAGAACCAGCGTTCTAACAGACAAGTTCACCCCTCCTAACGAATAAATTCACATCGTTGCCCCAATGCTTGTTTTTGCAATTCGATCAATTGCAAAATTCCCAATTCAGCAAGATCGATCAATTCATCAAGTTGACGTCGTGAAAAAGTTGCTTCTTCACCTGTCGCTTGAACTTCCACAAGTCTGCCTGAACCTGTCATCACGACATTCATATCCACCTTCGCTTGCGAATCTTCTGTATACTGCAGATCAAGAAGCAATTGATCGCCTACGATACCAACGCTCGTTGCAGCTAGAAAATCTTTTACCGGAAAAGTTTTTAAAGCACCGCGTTGTTTAAGACCATACAAGGCATCGACGACGGCAAGAAATGACCCTGTGATCGCCGCTGTTCTCGTGCCACCATCTGCTTGAATCACGTCACAATCGATCCAAAGCGTTCGTTCACCAAGTTCCTTAAGATCGATCACCGAACGCAAAGATCTACCGATTAAACGTTGGATCTCCATGGTTCTTCCAGAAACACGACCTTTTGAAGCTTCACGCTGTGTACGTTGTTCCGTCGCTCTTGGTAGCATCGAATATTCTGCCGTTATCCAGCCTTGTCCCGCCCCACGTAAAAAAATAGGCACTTTCTCTTCAAGACTTGCCGTACAGATTACTTTTGTATCGCCTACCTCAATAAGAGCGGATCCTTCTGCGTGCTTCATAAATCCTCTCGTCATCGTGATCGGACGTAAATCCTCTTCCTTGCGATTATCTGCGCGCACACGAACTCTCCTTTTGCTTACGTTCCTCTTGATCCCATACATCATACGATGATACTTCAATTTTTTGGCCTAACCACATCGTTGCGATCTCCGTAAAACGATTGGCATCGCCACTTGTATAGAAACGATGTATAAGCACATCCTTGTCACTTCTCGTCATCTCATGTTCAGTCAACCAATGACTTACATCTCTAGCTGTTTCTTCTGCCGAGTTGATCAATCGGACACCTGAACCTAAAACTTCACCAATCACCTTTGCAAGTAAGGGGTAATGCGTGCAACCAAGAATCATCGTATCGATCTCAGTATCCTTAAACGTGCGAAGTGCAGAAGCTACAATCGGCAACGCCACTTCACGGTCAATGGGTCCTCGTTCAACCAATTCAACAAAGCCAGGACAAGCTTGACTGATCACTTCAATTTTCTGATGAGTACGATGCAACGTTTTAGGATAACTCTCCGAACCGATCGTCGCTCGCGTTCCAATCACGCCAACTTTCTGCTTTTCCGTTGCGGCGATAGCAGCTCGTGCACCTGGACCGATCACACCAATGATCGGAATACTGTAGCGATCTTTCGCTTCCTCAAGGCACACTGCCGTTGCCGTGTTGCAAGCAATCACTAACATTTTAACCCCTTGTGAAACCAAAAAATCAAGCGCTTTAAAGGTAAAACGCCTAATCTCTATTTCTTCACGATCGCCATAAGGGCAACGTAAAGAATCGCCATAAAACAAGATTTGCTCGCTTGGTAATTGACGCCATAACTCGGAAACGACCGTCAAGCCACCAACGCCAGAATCCATAACGCCGATCGGTAAATTACGCAACTTACTTCACCTCAAAAATAGCCATAAATAAAACAGAAATCGCACATTGACATCGCTTCATTGTACACACGACAAATCGATTGCGTCAACGAATGGACATTATGTAAATTCATACGATATAGTGAATGTTAATTCGATTTTAATTTAAAACAGGGAGTAGATAGGATGATACTGCACGATAAATCTTCTTTACGTTATGGTCGACTACTCATCGCTTGTCCCGATCAGCCCGGGATTGTCACTAAAGTGACAAGGATACTTTTTGATCACCATGCGAACATCACCGAATCGGCACAATATTCGACAGATCCTTATAATGGACGTTTTTTTATGCGCATCGCCTTTACGATTGATTCAGCAAGCGAGACACTTGATACGCTTCACAATGCGCTTCGCCCTCTTGCAAAGGCTCATGCAATGAAAATATCTCTCATGCTGCCTGAGAAAAAAAAGAGGATGGCGATTTTTGTCTCGAAAGAAGAGCATTGTTTGCTTGAGCTCCTATGGCAACAACAAATGGGTACGTTAGAGGCAGAAATCGCGATGGTCATCAGTAATCATCCCGATCATCAAAAAACTGTGGAAGCGATGGGGTTTCCTTATTATTATATTCCAGTGGATAAACACCAAAAAGATATCGCAGAAAAAAAGCAGATGGATCTGATCAAAGACCAAGTTGATTTTATTGTTCTTGCCCGTTATATGCAAATTCTTTCACCGTATCTTGTATCAGCATTTCCCAACCAAATCATCAATATCCATCATTCATTCTTGCCTGCTTTTGTCGGTGCAAAACCCTACGAAAGAGCGTTTGATCGCGGTGTAAAGATCATCGGTGCAACCGCTCATTATGTGACAGAAGAATTAGATGCCGGACCGATTATCGAACAAGATGTGCAACGGATTCACCATGGCTACTCAGCCAGTGAGATGAAAGCGACAGGCCGATTAATCGAACGAACAGTTCTCGCCAAAGCCGTGAAATGGCATGTGGAAGACCGCATTTTAGTTCATGATAATAAAACGATCGTTTTCGCCTAAATAAAGGGCTGTCAGCCAAAGCTGACAGCCCTTTGCAAATCATCAACCAAGCTTGTTGATATTTTGGCCTTTTTGAGGTTCGAGGCCATGATCACCATCACCATCTTGCGAGATGGTTTTATTCGTTTGTTGCTGGCCTTGAATCATAAGATTCGCTGCATTTTGTTGCGATTGTAAAGCTTGTTGCAACAACCCAAGCCCTACCTGCGAATGAACTCCTGAAATCATACATCATGCCCCCTCTGCAGTTCGACTACTCTTGCAAACGCGGTATGACGGCAACTGGCTAGCATGGTCATCAAACCCAAGCCCCTATAGCTTTGCGTCCCTAACTTTCGTTAGGTTTGCCACGAATACAACTTTAGTGAAACACAGCAAGACCAGTAAGTCAATAAATGAAAACTTAACGCTGACGATAGATTTCCCTTCCATCAACATACGTCGCTACGATTCGCAACTGTTCATCAAGTACAACGAAATCAGCGTCAAATCCTTGTTCGATCTGACCTTTGCAATCGCCAAATCCTAATGCATTGGCTGGCGTGGCACTCGCCATATACAGTGCATCACTAAGATTCACGCCAACTTGTTCAACCATATTTTTTACAGCACGATCCATCGTTAATGTGCTACCTGCAAGAGTTTTCCCATCTTCAAGCAATGAAATTTCACCATGGACTGATACTTTAAGACCACCCAGTTGATATTCACCATCCGGTTTTCCAGTCGCAGCAATCGCGTCCGTAATCAATGCCAAGCGATCTTTTCCTTTCAAACGAAAAGCAAGTTGCATCATTTCTGGTGCTACATGGTGTCCGTCAGCAATCAATTCACACAAAACTTCATCATGCAGTAAACATGCACCAGCAAGGCCACCATCACGATGATGAATACCACGCATCGCATTAAATAAATGTGTTCCATGACTTGCACCAGCAAGAATTGCCTGATGGGCACAAGCATAGGTCGCATCGGAATGCCCCAATGAAGCGATAACACCGTGCGAAGTTAACCAAGCGATCGCATCGACTGCATTTGGCACATCCGGAGCGATCGTAATTTTTTTAACCAAATCCATCTGACCATCAAGAAGGGTTGCTACCGCATCAACAGCAGGATTTTGAATATAATCTGGATTTTGAGCGCCTTTTTTTGATCGTTCAATAAACGGTCCTTCTAGATGAACACCGAGAACGGAAGCCCCCTGATATGACATGTGTTGCAAATCACGAGCTGCTTGCATACTTGCCCGTAACTGGGATAAGGACGCAGTGAGTGTCGTCGGTAAAAAACCTGTTGTGCCATGCCGAGCATGAAAGGACGCAATTGATTCGAGCGAAGATACCGTTCCATCCATCACATCAGCACCATCGGCACCATGAACATGCATATCGATAAATCCAGGCGCTATTTTATGGCCTTGTCCATCGATCACGACGAGCGACGGCGAGGAATGATAAACATCTCCCTCACCAACTTCACGGAATTTCCCGTTTTCGACGTGAACAAAACCCAAAACATCAGATCGTCCTGGTGTCATGATACGTACATTATGCAGGATAAAATCAGTATGCTTCGTCTTCATAATTACTCTCCTTTAAATCTCAAAATGACCTATCGCTTTTTGCAATTCATCCGCAACACGCGTCAAATCAATCGAAGTCGCTTGAATTTCTTCTGAGTAGGCTAATTGCATACCTGTTGCGTCAGCAGCTTGTTGCGTTCCTTCCGAAGCTGTTTTAAACGTCTCGAGCGTCGAAGAAATCGCGGATGATACTTCCTGATTGTGAGAACGTAGACTAGAAAGATTCGCATTAACATGTTGAAAATGCTCATCCAATGATCCCATCACGGATTCCGTTTGTTGAAACTGTGTTCCTGCGGTCCTGACGATTTCAATACCACCTGCCACTTCACTTTCGGTAGATTTCATCGCTGAGACTGTCTCGTTGGCAACTTTACGCATATCGCCGATCAATTTTGAAATTTCGTAGGCAGATCGCTCTGATTGTTGCGAAAGGTTACGAACTTCTTCAGCAACAACACTAAATCCTCGACCAGATTCTCCTGCCCTGGCCGCCTCAATCGAAGCATTTAAAGCGAGCAATTTCGTCTGTGCTGCAATTTCAGTAATCGCATCGATAATCGTATCAACATCCGAAAACTTAACGTCAAATTGTTTAATCGCTAAAGCAAGCTCACTAACCCGACGATTGATCGAATCCATTTGCGTATCGACATTTGTGATTGCAGTAAATCCTTTCCCAGAAGCTTGAATCGCTTGTACGACAGCAAAGGATGCTTCTTCAATCGTTTGCTCGACAGAAGTCATTGCAACATCCATTTCTTCGATAAACGAAGCGACAGTCTGAACTTGATCCACTTGCTCGCGAAGGGTAGAAGCAATCTCTTGCATTGTTCCACAAAGTTGCTCCGCCAAATCACGATTTTGATCAGCACCATGACCAACCGATTCAACCGCGTTTAACACTTCGACAGATCCTTGGGCAACTTGGCGAATCACGCGAGATACGTTCTTTTTCATATCATTGAAGGAGATGGAAAGGTCATGCAATTCATCCTTCGTGTTTACCATGATATCTTCAATCGTCAATTTGCCCGAAGCGATATTTTTAGCTGCTTTCGTCACTTGAACGATAGGCTTGGTAATCGTGGCGATCACACGCAAGGAAGTAAACCAAGCTCCTAAAATGCCGAGAATTGTTAAAATAATAACGACTACCAGACTCACGTTGGCTTGTGTTGAGGAACTCGAAGCAGCCTGGTTAGAGTTGCTTACTGCCAAATTCATAAGTGCTTGTAAACTATCTAGTGCAGGTTGAAAATTCAATGTATACTCTTGAACGAGGGTTGAGGCACCTGAATATTGTTTCGCTTGCCAGAGACTATTAAGTTGGGGCAGCATGGCAAGATAGGCAGTCTCATTATTTAAAAAGTTCTTATACATCGTTGATTCTTTCGTGGAAGTTGGTAACTTCTGATACGTTTTTTGCATCGTCATTAAATCATTGTATTGCGAGGTGAGTTCCGTCTGAAAAATGTCTTGTTGGGCGACATTCATTTGTACTAAACGATCTACATTGACAAGATCAGATCGAATTAATGACAAATCATAAAGCTTAGGCATCCACTCACCATTGATAGCCCGGTTTGATTGGCCCACCATCGTCATTCCAACAATCGCTGAGACAGCGACCAACACCATAATCACGATCATTAGACTAAAAGCAAGCCGAAGTTTTTGAGCGATCGTTCTCCCTTGCATGGCCTATTCTCCTTTGCTGCGACATGCGTCGACCTTTAGATTTTTCGCTACACGTAGTGCAAACTGATCAGATAAGGTAATTTAATCGGAAACCATGCTCGCCTTAGCAACTCCTCCTCTTTCCCCCAGTCTTCCTTTTCAAATTGGTTATCAAAGAGAAAAGCAACCAATTCTTCATGGCTCATTACCCAACTCCGATTGTTGATCACAATCTCCCACGTGTTTTTATTGAGCGGATGAAATTGTAGTTGATCATCATCTTGATAGCCACGGGAGATTACATCCGGAAGAATCTCCTCATAGAGTTGTTCTGCATTGATGATCGCTACCGTTCCTTGGTTCTTGACAGGTCGTCGTTCCATCGTAGTAAAAGCAGTATCTAAAGAAAATAAATCGCTTTCATCAAGATAGACGACAAGTTTCTCTAACCCCCAGCGACGTATCGCAGCGATAATCATGTGCTGCAAACAAGTCTGATCACCATACCACTCAAGAATCGTTCCTGAAAGATGCTCATGCCCAAGAGGAATACTAACCACGGCGTAGCCACTTACCACATCGTTGTGTTTAGCGACAAGTATTCTCGTATAAGCATGAAAGCAGCTCGAAAACGCTTCCGATTCCAGAAGTGTAGCCCATTCGTAAGGTGTTGTCGATATCGTTGACGCTAATTTTTTTCTTATTTTTAAAATAGTTAGCCAATCTGTCGAATTTAAATCACGAATCTCCCAGCTAAGATCTTGATGACGACTAGCTTCCTCGATCTCAGTCCCAGATCTTACGAAAGTACATTCTTGAAAAGAACCAAAAGCTGAACAGTGCGCTCGCTGATATAAAGGTCGATCACCGGATACAAACAGCAACGAAGCACTCGCTTCTTCGACATGATGAAATACTTTAGCAAGAAGTTTACTCGCTAATCCTCGACCTCGATAATCGATATCCGTACAAACTGAACCTAATAAGCATGAACTTATTTGCGTAACATTCATATCGATAAATGCAGGGACTAAACCCATGTAGGAAACTAAACGGTCTTGATCAAAGGCACCAATCCCTTGCCCTAAAGGTTTGGAAAATACGTGCGGAAACGCATCACCCATCGACTTCTGTTCCTTTGAACGAAAAGTACGATTTGCCAAATCAATCGCTTGCTGATACTCGCTTGCAAAAAGCGTACGTATCGTGAGTTCCCTCATCCGACTCTCTCCTTTCTTTAAGCTAATTACGAATTTTCAAGATTCTTTCCTTTCATTATAAATCTTCATCCGTTATTTTTGTGCAATAACTTGTTGAATTGCTTGCATGATTTGCACTTCCGGTACTGGGCCAATCAATAACTTGCGAATCGTCCCATGTCGACCGATCAAATAAAATATCGGATAGCCATTAATACCATAAGCATTCGTCACCTGAAAATGTGGATCAAGTAGCATAGGATGTGTGACAGAAAAATGATTTTGATACCATTGTACATCCTGCTTTCGATAGATGGACATATTGGTAAAATGACTGTCTTCAAAATGAATTCCATAGGGACTAGCAATCACAGATAGAATTTTGAAGGGTTGATTATGGTAAAGTTGATCCAATTGATTTAATACTGGCGCTTCATCGCGACAGTAAGGACACCATAGAGCAAAAAATTCAAGTAAAATCACTTTTCCTCGTTCCTGAGACAGTTGAATCCTCTGCCCCGAAATCGTTTTAAGTGTAAAATTTACCTCTTTTTTCCCCACTTGAAGATATTTTGACCGAGGCTTATAATCACCAGCTACCGACAAGCCAGGTTGTGATGTCTTCGATACACCGACAAAGGCAATCGCATTCATCGATAAAGCAGCGATTGCTACCACCACAAAGCCAATTGGAATTAACCATTTTGACATCGATAGATTGGTGTTTTGGTTACGCGTTAACGTTGAGTCTTTTGAACGATTCTGATCTTTTCTTTTTACCAATAGACTATCAAAGCTCCATTTTCTCACGCGGAAAATTGGTAAGATCGCTGTCAAAAGAAGGAGCAGACTATCGCGAATCAAATCTGAATACGTAATCGTATTACCGCCAAAAAGGAAATTCTCAATGGCATTTTGTCCTTGAAATACAGTAAAGCATCCACAAGCATGATCGGTTTTACCAGTCACTAACGCATCCGATAAGACAAAGAGATAAACAGCGAATTGTAAAATGACTAAAATCGCAACCACGCGTATAAACAATCCTACGATCAAAAAAAGACCAGCAAGCAATTCAAACCCTGACACAAACATAGCTAGGTAAGGAGCTATATAATTAGGAATTAAATGATAGTTCTCGATGCTAACGACAAAACTACCCGGGCTCCATACTTTTTCAAAACCAGATACGAGTAATAGTCCTCCTATCAAACATCTCGCTATAAGCGTGATTACCAGACGCAACTTATAGGGAACATGATTCACTATCGCTCGCTCCTTTCTTTCATCACGTTGTTTAGTATACGCGCTCAAGAAATCAACTTGCAATATTTTTTTCTCCACTAGAATTATTTTAATAAATCTAATGTATAGACTCAAAAATTGTCAAGGTCATATTTATAAGAGTTTATAAATAAATATCTACAAAATTTCGATTTTGGTCTTGCTATCTTTTCAGCTTTGTTCTAGAATCCATAGCAATACAGCTGTATTACGTTTGTGCACTATGCACAACGGTTTTATCAACATTATTTTTTCCGTTAAAATAAATTAATTCGTTTACTTTTAATTTCGAAGGGGGTGATCATCCGCATTTTTTTGAAAGCGTATTCAGCAACGTAGATCATACAAACTAGGAGGTAGTTTTCAACGATGAAATTCCCAAAGTTGATTTCATTGCTTAGTATTTCAAGCATACTCTCTCTTGCTCCACTTGGAACGCAGCCAATGCAAGCCTTTGCTTCAACCTCTAATCCTTTACCTGCCCATCTCATTACAGGGTATTGGCAAGACTTTGTGAATGGAGCCACGCCTTTAACGTTAGCGCAAGTACCTAAAAGTTATAATCTGATCGCCGTTGCGTTCGGAACAGCAACAACCACGCCTGGACAAGTTACTTTTAGTCTAGATCCAACCTTATCCTCTTCACTAAACGGTTACACGACTCAGCAATTTATTAACGACATTCAAACGCTTCATGCACAGGGACGACACGTTATTTTGTCTGTTGGTGGTCAGGATGGTAGTGTCGTCGTCAACGACGCAACGAGTGCCACGAATTTCGCGAACAGTGTTTATTCTTTGATGAAACAATATGGTTTTGACGGCGTGGATATCGATCTTGAAAATGGAATTAATGTCACCTATTTGACCTCAGCCCTTCAACAATTATCCGCATTGGCAGGACCAAATCTGATCATTACACTCGCCCCACAAACGCTCGATGTACAAACAGGTGGAGACTATCTTCAACTCGCCAAAAACATCAAAAATATCCTCACCATTGTGAATACGCAATATTACAATTCAGGTAGTATGCTTGGTGCTGATGGTAATGTTTACAGCGAGGGATCTGAAGATTTCATCACTTCATTAGCAACAATTTTATTGCAAAATCTTAGCCCGAGTCAGGTTGGTCTTGGCTTCCCTGCTTCAACTTCAGGAGCAGGAAGTGGCTATGTTTCACCTAATGTAATCACAGCTGCTGTTGATTGCCTTGCGAATGGCACTTCGTGTGGCAATTATAAACCTCCTCAAACCTATCCTGGACTTCGGGGTGTTATGGACTGGTCGATCAATTGGGACGCTTCCAATAGTTATAATTTCGCCAATTCCCTCTATCCTCAGCTAACTTCATTATCTGGCGGTTCATCCGGTGGTACACAAGATACGCAACCACCCACTACCCCGACTAGTTTATCTTCAAGCGGTTTGACTTCTTCTTCTGTAACACTTTCTTGGAAAGCTTCTACAGATAATGTCGGTGTAAGCGGTTACTATGTCTATCGAAATGGTACGCAAATCACTTCAACAACGGGTACAACGTATACCGATTCTTCCCTTACGCCGGGAACCTCTTACTCCTATACGGTAGCAGCATATGATGCTGCTGGAAATATCTCAGGACAAAGTAATGCTTTAACCGTATCAACGCCTTCGAGTTCCACAGGTGGCGGTTCCACAGGTGGCGGTTCCACGGGTGGCTCAACCTCAACGGCTACACCTTGGGCTATCGGTGTCACCTATCAAAAAGGTGATCTCGTTTCATACAACGGCCAAACATTTCAATGCGTACAAACAAATACAGCTCTTGATGGTTGGCAACCACCAAATGTTCCTGCTCTTTGGACAGCGGTAAGTAATAGTTCTACTGGCGGTTCTACTGGCGGTTCCACGGGCGGTTCCACGGGCGGTTCCACAGGCGGTTCCACAGGCGGTTCCACGGGCGGTTCCACAGGCGGTTCCACAGGCGGTTCCACAGGCGGTTCCACAGGCGGTTCCACAGGCGGTTCCACTTCATCTGCGACCCCGTGGGCAATTGGAACCTCTTATCAAAAAGGAAATCTCGTTAGTTACAACGGACATACGTACCAATGCATTCAGCCCAATACAGCACTCGATGGCTGGCAACCACCTAATGTTCCTGCTTTATGGGGTCTAGTATCTTGATTTTTGATAATTTAATTTTTTGGCGTATAGAGATATAGGGAGGATCAGTGAAATGAATCGTAAAAACAAAAAATTTAAAACCGGTTACGTGGCATTAAGTGTTGCAAGTCTCATGATGATTGGACAAATCGCAGCGCTAGGATCGACTGCATCAACAGCTTTTGCAACGACGTCGGCAACGACTTCATCATCAGTACAACCTTGGGCTATAGGAGTATCCTATCAAAAAGGTGATCTTGTTACTTACAATGGTCAAACTTATCAATGTATACAGCCAAATACAGCGCTTGATGGTTGGCAACCGCCTAACGTTCCTGCTTTATGGACAGCTGTTTCAAATTCCACAGGCGGTGGTTCCACAGGTGGTTCCACAGGTGGTTCCACAGGTGGTTCCACAGGTGGTTCCACAGGTGGTTCCACAGGTGGTTCCACAGGTGGTTCCACAGG